>CAYWCJ010000031.1:0-23504 GCA_964456595.1 uncultured Gemmatimonas sp.
TGGATGACCTGCACCAGCGCGACGCTCGGCAGCGCGCTCCGAAGCGACCGCAGCTCCCGCTCGGGGACCGCGTCCACCAGTTGAATGGTGGTGGTGCGGCAGCGCGCATGCTGTTCGGCGATGCCCGCAGCGTCCTGCCGCGAAGTGAGCAGAAACGTTTCGACCGTCGGCGGCGCCCAGGCCGCGATTTCCGCGATCAGCGCCTCGTCAATCACTCCGGGGCCACTCGGCATGGCCGAGACGAGGCCGAGTGCAAACGCCCCCGCCTCGACCACCATGGCAGCCTCGACGACGGTTGCGATGCAGCACACCTTCACCAGCGGGCGCGTCGGCGAGACGGCGTTACCGAACGCCGAGAATGGTGCAGTGAACGTCATGCCTCGCCGTCGTCCGTCTGTGGAAAGCAGGCGCGCAGCTCGGGGGGAATGCGCGCGATCCGGCCCGTCGTGCGGTTGATGAGGCACCAGAGTGTGCGGCCACGCGCGAGCACCACACCGTCTGCGGTGCGCACGATGACGGTGAAGCGCTCGAAGCGACGCGAGTCCACCGCGCCGATCCAGGTGCGCGCCGTGACGGCATCCCCAAGACGCGCCGCCTGCTTGTAGTCGATTTCGTGACGGGTCGCGACCCAGCCAAACTCCGCGCGCAGCACCTCCGTCGCACGCGCCATCCAGTGCGCGATCGCCACATCCTGAATCCAGCGCAGATACACCACGTTGTTGACGTGGTCCATGTCGTCGATGTCATCGGGGCGGACGACGATCGGAATCTCGAAAGCTGCCATGGTCGAAAAGCTACGCAGGGTATCGCCCCGACGTTTGGCGCGCGAGGTTGGTGAGGTCCTGCCCTCCCCCGCGCCTACCGGTTCCCTGTTCATGGCCCCTCCCGAGACACGCGCGCTGGCGCGGCTCATGCACCAGATCGGCCCCGCGTACGTGCGCTGGTCACAGCACGCAATTCCGGTGGACGGACTTTCGCCTGCGCGACTCCAGGTGCTCGCACATCTGCGAGACGCTCCCGCGCCGCTCCACGCGATTCGCGACTGCCTCGGCTCGTCTGCGGCCAACGTCACCAAACTGGTAGATGCGCTCGAAACCGATGGGCTGGTGCAGCGACGCCCCGACCCCACCGATCGCCGAGTGATTCAGGTGGAGATCACCGACGCCGGTCGGCGCGCGTCATGCGGCGCGTGGGATGCCTACGAAGCCAACGCGGCGAAGATCTTCGATCATCTCACCGAGTCGGAGCGCGACGCGTTGTCACGTGGACTGACCGCGCTCAATGCAGCGTTGCACAGTGCACCGCATCGCGCGCGCTGACTATCGCTCGTCGCGCGAGGACCGTCGCGATCCCCTTTCTTTGCGTCATCGGTGCGCCACGTGTGAAGAAGAAGTTCGGCATCTGGTTGGCGACTGCGTTGGTCGTTGGCAACATCATCGGCTCGGGCATCTTCATGCTGCCGGGCGGACTCGCGCCCTTCGGCTGGAACGCCGTTGTCGCGTGGAGTATCACGTTTGTCGGCGTGCTTTGTCTCGCGTGGGTATACGCGATGCTCGCGCGGCATCTTCCCAATGCCGGCGGCGGCTATGGCATCATGCGAATGGCGGTCGGCGATCGCGCAGCGTTTCTTGGTTCGTGGGGTTACGTCGTCTCGGTCTGGGCGGCGAACGCGGCGATCACGGTTGCCGGTATGAGCTACCTCTCACGACTGGTGCCGGCATTGAGCACCACGCCAGCCGCGACGCCGATTGTCGCGTTATCGGCGATTTGGCTGCTCACGTGGATCAACCTGCGCGGACTCCAGGTGGCGGGCTTGGTGCAGCTGGTCACGGCATCGATCAAACTGTTGCCCTTCATGGCGGTGATCGGATTGGCCGTGTGGCGATTGTTCGACACGGGCACCGCAACCATGCCTCCGCTCCGCGCCGAGGATTTGTCGTTGAGCAGCGTGGCGGGCGCGGCCGGACTTACGCTGTACGCGATGCTCGGACTCGAATCGGCCACCATTCCGTCGGACGCCGTCGAGAACCCGGAGCGTGTTGTGCCACTCGCGACGATGATCGGGACCGGTGTGAGCGCGGTTGTCAGTCTGGTGGCGACGTGCGCCGTGGCACTGATGCTGCCACTGACCGTTGTCACCGCATCGGTAGCTCCGATCTCCGATTTTATCGCCATTTCGTGGGGGAGCATGGCGGGTGGATTCGTGGCGCTGTGCGCGATCGTGAGCTGTTTCGGATGCGTGAATGGTTGGATTCTGGTGGGCGGCGAACTGCCCGCAGCGATGGCCGATGCGGGCGCACTGCCGGCGTGGTTTGGTGCGCGCAACGCCGCCGGCGCACCCGTGCGATCGGTGCTGGTTTGCGCAGTAGCGACCTCGCTCCTCGTCCTGATGGCGTACACGCGCAGTGGCGTCGCCGCACACAACTTCGTTGCCCTGTTGGCAGCGTCGACCGGACTCGTGATCTATGTGATCGCGTCGATCGCGGTGTTTCGCTTCACGCGTGATGGACGGCTGCCGAAGCAGCGCGGACTGCTGCTTGCTGGTGGCGTTTCGTTCATCTTCTCGTTCTGGGCGCTGTACGGTACGGGCGTGGAAGCACTCGGCTGGGGCGCGGTGCTCATTGCGGCGGGGTGGCCGTTGTACTTTTGGGCGCAGCGCGCGGCGCGCGCCGAGGTTGCAGCAACGAACTGACGCACGCCACGCGGGCCTGCGGCGGCTTGTCGCGCAGGCCAATCTCAACATCGGGGCAAACTTCCTCGGGTTCGGAGTACTACCATGTCCAGAGAGCAGGATCACCCGACGATCACCAGTGGTGAGACGCGTCCGGTGACACGCGCCGTCATCGATGGCAGTATGCGCCGGTTCTGTCCGCGGCATACCCTGGTGGCGACTGTCGCACTATTTCGATGGATGCGACGGGCAACACCGCGCCGTCGGCGCGCTGCGCTGTGCGTCGCCATCGCGATACTGCCCGCGTGGGCGATCGATGCGGGGGTCGCGGACGCGCAATCACGACAGCCTTCAGCGCCGATGCCGCGCCTGGCGCCTCGTCTGTCATTGCTCGCCCCGTCGCCGTCATTGGTAGCCCCACTCACCGCTGCGGCTGTGCGTGAGGCGCGCGCCAGCTCCAACCGCGCGATCGCCGAACGCGATACGATGATGCTGGTGTCGCTCGTCAGCGATTCGTATCACTCCGTCAGCTCGCGGAATGTGCACACCAGCGGACGCGAAGGCGCTCGCGCGCAGTGGCGCCAGCAGTTCACGTCGCGCGCCGACGTGCAGTTCGTGCGCACTCCCTCCACGGTGCGCGTGTTTACGCCGTGGGAGATGGCAGAGGAGACCGGAAGCTGGGTTGGCCGCTGGCAGGAAACCGACGGTGCGGTGGTGATCCGCGGCAGCTATACCGCCAAGTGGCGTCGGATCGAGGGACGATGGCTGCTCGAAGCCGAGCTGTTCATGCCAGCGACCTGTAGCGGCTCGAGCTACTGCCGGCGGTCGCCGGCGCAGCCGGGGTAGTCGAGCAGTTCCGCAGCATCGGCGTGCGCTTCGAATGACGAAAGCAGCTGAGCATTGGCCGATCGCAGCGCGATGTCGAGATCGGCGTTGACGAGGGTGACGGAGTCGATGTCTGCGCCGAAGTGCGGACGCACGCCGAAGAGTCGCTCGTGTTCTCGTGTGCCCGTTGGCGGCGTCGCGTACCGCACCGTGATCTCGCGTGGCACGATGGCACGAGCGGTGAGCAGTCGCAGTTGATGCACGATTCCCATCAACACCGAATCGATCACCTGTCGCGGTTCGACCACCATGAAGTTGTCGCGCGTCTGGAGCAGGCGGACGCGGCAGCCCGTCGTGTCGCGCTCGCGTGAAAGCTCGATCGCGAGTCCGTCATTCAGCAGCCGCATGAGCCGTGCGCCGCGACGCAGCGCATCGGCGGCCGTGAGTGAGCTGAGCATGACGTAGCCCACGATATCGAGCGCGCCGGGATTCGAGACGACGGTCTTATGCAAGCCAAGATCCGCGTCGCTCGTGGCGGCCACCGCTTCGCGCCAGAACGTCGCCATCGCATGGACGGGCAAGCGATGGCCGGCGCTCAGGGCGATCGTTACAGCGGGCAGATCGGTGTGGCGGTGCTTTACGCGCCGATCTCGCGTGAGACCCGCGTCAATCCGACAGTCGGCCTGGGAGTGCGCTTCTGATGCACACGATAACCCAAGCCCGAACGCGCGACGCGTCGCGTCCGGCGGGACTCGCCTACCTCGTGGCAAGTGTTGGCTTCCTCGTCGTCTTCAGTTGGTTGGCGTCGCACTTCGGCTATCCCGACGTGCTCGACGCGAAAGCGGAGACCGTGCTGCCGCAGCTCATCGCGCTGGGCAACGACGGACGCGTCGTGTGGATCGTGTACGCGCGGCTGCCATTGCTGCTCATTCCCGCGTCGATCGGCGCGGTCGCAGCGTTCGCCGGTTGGCAACCTGGAGCGACGGCACCCGATTGCGGTGCAACGACGCTGCGTCTGACGGTGGCGCTGCAGATCGCCGCAGCCCTGTGCATGACGGCAGGGCTCGCACGGTGGAGCACCGCGATGTGGGCATTGGGCTCGGCGTGGCCTGCCGCCGACGCGGCGACGCAGCGCATGCTGATCCTCAACTTCGACGCACTCAACCTCTACCTCGGCAACGCAGTCGGTGCGTTCATCGGCGAACTGCTGCTCTAGTGAGCAACGGCCTGTTGCCGCTATTTCTGATTGCGTTCGGGGTGGTGTTGCTGCGGGGACGGCTGCGCCGGACCGGAGCGTGAGTCAGGTCGCAAATCAGGGTTCGACGCGCGTTGCGCGGGTGCGCCATCGATGCAGAACGATAGCGCCGAGCGGCGCGTCGGTACTCGCCCCGGAACTTCATGTAGTACGTAACGATCGCAATGAGGCCCGCTACTTGCACCACGACTTCTCTGGGTGCGGCATCAATGGTGGTCCCGCACTGCTCCAACGCGCTTACTTCATTGCATGGAGGCATCAGATGTCGGACTGGAAGAAAAAGGCAGCCAAGAACAAGGTGGATGGCACGATCACTGAAGCGACGGGTCGTATTCGTAGCGCCGGCGGCGAACTCACTGGCGACGTGAGTCAGCAGCTCAAGGGCAAGGGCGAACAGATCAAGGGCAAGGCGCAGCGTGCACTTGGAAACGTGGAAGAAGAGTTGGCCGCGAAGAACAAGCGCGCGGATTGAGTCTGCCGGTGCGTCGATGAGAGCCAGTGGCGCCTGACCGGCTGCTGATCGTCACCGATGTGGACGGCACTTTGCTCGACGAGCATGGTGCTCTTCCCTGCACGGCGCGAGTGTTGCGCGCGCATCTCGTGGCCGTGCAGTCTGCGCGTTCCTGGCCGGTGGATATGGGGCCGGCGGATGTGCCCGCCGTCGCTCGTGCCGACGTGCAATTCCGGTCACGGGACGAATGGCCGCTGGCTGACGATCGCGTCAGAAGGCGGCACGGGCACGAGAATTGGTGCGGTACGGCACAATGACTGCCGGTGCGGAGTATCACGCACGGTTGTACTCGCCAGCGGCAACGAAGAAAGCGACGTATCGTTGTTGCGCGCAGCCGACCGGCGATTCGTGATTCGCAATCCGGGACGGGGTCCGCATCCAGCGCTCGCCGCGCTTCCCGGGGCGATCCTGCTCGAATCAGACGGAACGGGAGGATGGGTGGAAATGCGTACGCATCTGCAGGATGTCAGCACGGATGTGATGTCGTGAGTGGTCAGGATTCGAGCGTGAGCACGCCGCTCTGGACCTTCAGCATTCTCACGATACCGTCGCGCGTCGAGTATCTGGGGCAATTGCTGCGATCGCTGGAAGAGCTTCCGGACGTGCGTCTCTTCGAAGTCGTGATCGTGTACAACGCCGACACTCAGGACGAGCCGCTGGCTATTGAACGGCGCATCCGGCAGGTTGCGCCGAGCTTGTCGTTACGCGTGTACGTCAACAACACCGAGCCGACGATTGGCAGCGGACGGCGCATGCAACTCTCCGTCTGTCGCACGCCGCTCATCGCGTTCATCGACGACGATCTGACGCTGCATGGTGATGTCCTTGGTACGATTGAGGACACGTTGCGTTCGAAGCCGCTCGGCATCGTCGGACTGCCGTCGTACGAAGAGAATACCGACACCCGTTTCAAGCCGCGTGACTCCACGCCGCATATCGACGTGGACGGCATCCGCTACATGCCCATTCAGGGAATGCTCGTGGCGGGCTACCGACGCCTTTTCGCGGATATCGGTGGCTTCAATCCGCGCCGCGAGTTCTGGGGAGAGTGGACCGAGCTCAACATCCGCATGTGGCGACACGGATTTCCGACCGGCTACGTGCTCGATCGCGGCTTCCTGCGTCACTGGCACAAGGCACCGGAGTCGCCCACGCGGAATATGAGTGGTCGCGAACGGCATGTGTTGTGGGGACTCATGTGCACCGCGCTCGAGTACGATGCGGTGAGCATCAACGAAGCCACCACGGCATTCTGGCGACTCGCCGAGGATCGCTATCTCACCTATTCCTACGGCGAGCCGCCAACGTCGAAGCAACTACTGACGACCGTGCTGGAATTGATGCCGCGGCTGTCGCGCGAGTTTCCGTCCATTTATGCATTCGCTGAACGTGCGCGTCAGCATCCGTTCCAGTTCAAGCCCTTCGAGCCGTTGAGCGAAGTACAGGTGCGAACAGTCATAGAACATGCATCGCCAAGGATCGATGCGTATCGGCCACCGCAGTTCCTCCCGCCGACCCTCGAGCCGCCGCGCACCCGCACGTGGATGAAGCGACTTGGGCGTGCACTCTTCGGACGGTCCACGGGCGAGCATCGCGTAGTGAACGAGGCCACCATGCGCGCGCCATCCGATGCAGTGGAGTAGCACGCTCTGCACTTTCATCTGTTCGTGCGCTGTCCTCTTCGGGGCAGCGCGCGTTTGTGCGCAACCACCGCCTGCGGCACCCGCGCCGACCCCGCAGAACCCGTCGCCGATGGTGGAACGCACGCGTCTGCACGAACGCATCGCGCCGCGTCCACTCGAGGGTACGACGCGCGCATTTTCCGGACCGCTCGATCGATCGGTCGAACTGTTCATCACGCCGGGCAGCCGCGCCTCACGACCACAACGACTCGTCATTCATTTTCTCGGCGCCGCGTTCATTCCGCAGTTTGCCGTCTCGCAACTCGGCAAGGACTACATCCTCGCCGTCGTGAACATCGGTTCAGGAAGTGGCATCTACGACCGCACATTCTCGCCGCCGGCAGCCTACGACTCGCTGCTCTCTTCCATTCGTCGTGAAGCCGCTGCCGCACTCGGCGACCGCGTGCGCATTCGCTCCGTCACCCTCTCCGGATTCAGCGCCGGGCACGGTGCCATCCGCGCGATCCTGCGCGACTCGCAACACTATGCACAGGTGGACGCCGTGCTGCTGCTGGATGGCATGCACACGAGCTACGTCCCCGAAGGCGTGGTGATGGACAAGGGCGGCACGATCGACACACGCAACCTCGACCTGTTCGTGCGCTTCGCGCAGGATGCGGTGCGCGGCGACAAGCGATTCGTCGTCACGCACTCGGAGATCTTTCCCGGCACCTTTGCGAGCACCACGGAAACAGCCGATTATCTCATCAGCACGCTTGGTCTCGAGCGAAAGCCGGTGCTGCGTTGGGGACCGCGTGGTGCGCAGCAACTCAGCGAAGTGAAGCGCGGCCGGTTTGCCTTGCTCGGTTTTGCCGGCAATACGGCACCCGATCACGTCGACCACTTTCAGGGAATGCCGGAGTTCCTGCGTATGGTCGAGCGCAACTGATCGCGACGTTGTAATGGCACGTGAATGCGCTGAACGTGTTTGTCAGTCCACGCGCTGCTTCTGCATGGCTGCCACGCCACGCGCAATCAGCTCGGTGAGCGTGGACATATCCACGTCGCTGAGCTTCTTCACGTACAGGCACGACTTGCCATGCTTGAACTTGCCGAGTTTCTCCATGAGGTCGGGATAGGTCTCCACACCCGGCATGATGTACAGCGTCAGATCGTTCTTGCGAGGAGCAAATCCGATCACCGGCCAGTCGCCTTCGTGTCCGCTCGCGTACTTGTAGCGATAGCGACCGAAGCCGACGACACCGGTGCCCCAGATGACAGCCGGCTGACCGGTGGCCTGCTGCATGAGCGCCGCGACTGCCTCGCAGTCGGCACGACGCTGTGGATCGGGCACGCGCGAGAGAAACTGCTCGAGTGTCTCTGTCGTCGGCTTGGTCTTCGGCTCAGCCATATGTTCTCCGGGTAAGTGCGCCGTACGCGCCGGCTCATTGATAATCCTATCCGGCACCCAATGTGTCCACTGAAGGGTGCCGTTGCTCGATTGGGTACGTTCCTGGGCGCGACAGGTTCGCAGGGTGGGGCCGTCGCACGCGCGCTGCTGGCCAATGCGGATGGGATCGATGCCGTCGTTGACGGAATGGATGGGGCTCTACGGCGATGCGCTGCTTCCGAGCGCGACACACGTAGCGAAATGTGTACGCGCACGTCATGCCGCACAGGGCGCGACCACGCTTTCGTTGACGTCATGCTCGAGGTTATCCGATGCCCCCGTCTTCACTCGCCCGCGTTCGCAGGTTGTGTCTGTCGTTGCCCGAGGCCCACGAGGTGGAGGCGTGGGGCGAGCCGACGTTCCGCGTGAAGAACAAACTGTTCGCGATGTTCGCCTCGCCAGACAATCATCACGGCGCCGGTCGCACATCGCTGTGGTGCAAGGCAAATGCGGGGTTGCAGCAGTTGATGGTGGCTGACAACCCCGATTCATTCTTCGTGCCGCCCTACGTCGGCCCCAGCGGATGGGTGGGCGTGTATCTCGATGCACACACCGATTGGGTGGGTCTTCGCGAATTACTGACCGTCGGCTACCTGCTCATCGCGCCGAAGAAGCTGGCGGCGCTGGTGACGCGTGTGTGATGCGTCCGTTGCCCAGTTACTGATCGTGGCGCTTGCTTACGCCGCCATCGCGTCGCTTGCGTGAGCGAGTGGGTAGCCGCCTTCGAGGCGCTGTACGCCGCCCGCAGCGGGAAGCCGGAGAGTGAGGCGACCCCCGCGCTCAGCCACTGCGGGTCGTCGAACGCGCCTCCGGCGAAAGCGGCCAGACCGGCATTGTTGATCAGGAGCTGCACGTCGGTGGCGCCGGTCGCGGCGGCGAGCACACTCGCCGGATCGGTGACGTCGAGCTGTAGCGGCACGACGCGCGCGCCGTGCCGAGCGACCAGCAGCGTCAGATCGCCCGGATCAGGTGGCGGGCGCCATGCTGGTGCTGTTCGATGGCGCAGTCGCCGCATCCGAGCGCGATGGTCCGCAGCGCGCGCGCGACGCGCGGTGGCTCGCCCGACAACTCCTCACGCGAGCGTAGGGTTGATGTCAGTTGATGTCAAAGGAGTGCGTGTACCTGTGCACGCCGATACCTCGGTGACGATGCGCGTGGGCGATCGCGACCTGGTGGCGGAGCTGCGCGTCCCCTCCGGCGCGGGTCCGCATCCGGTCGCGATCGCGATGCATGGCGGATGCTGGCTGACCAAGATCGCCGACGCGCGTTACATGCGCCCGATGGCTGAAGCGTTGCGACAGGCGGGCTTTGCCAGCTTGTCGATTTCATATCGGCGCGCCGATGAGACAGGTGGCGGATGGCCCGGCACGTTTCTCGACGTCGCCGCGCAAACGGAGTTGCCGCGACCGCTCGCCACCACGTACGCGCGCTGGCCGCTATGCGCGCAACGGCGACCAGTCCAAGGCGACAGCGCTTCGACGCTACGCGAACTTCGCCTCGTCCATGCGCAGGACCGCCGCCGCCAACACATTCGCACCGTTGGTGATGTCCGGCGGCCGCGAAAACTCCTTCGGCGCATGACTGATGCCGCCCACGCTCGGGATGAAGATCATCCCCATCGGACAGATGCGCGCGAGATTCTGCGCATCGTGCCCGGCGCCACTCGGCAGGCTCTTGGTGCTCAGGCCGAGTGACTTCGCCGAGTCGCCGACGAAGGCACGCGCGCGATCGTCGCACAGCGCGGATTGGTGCGCGACCGTCTCGCGATAGCTGAACGTGGTGCCGTTGGCGTCGCCGATCCTGCGCGACTCGAGCACGATGGCGTCGTACAGCCGCTGGATCCGGGCATCGTCGAGGTCACGCAGTTCGAGGGTACACGCCACCTTGCCCGGCACGACATTTCGCGCGCCGGGAAACGCCTGCATACGGCCCACGGTCCCCACCTGACGCCCTGCCTCGCTCGTCACGATGCGATTGACCATCTCGGTGAAGCGCGCCGCGGCAAGCATGGCATCACGACGCTCGGCCATCGGTGTGGTGCCTGCGTGATTGGCAAAGCCATCGATGGTGACATCCCATCCGCGCAGCCCGACGATGCCCTCCACCACGCCGATCTCGAGCTTCTCGCGATCGAGGTTGCCGCCCTGTTCGATGTGCAGTTCGAGGTAGCCGTGCACCTCACCTTTCCGTCGACGCGCACCAGCGAGCATCGCGACATTGCCACCCACGATGTCGATCCCCTCGCGAATGGTCTTGCCGCTCAGCGACATCATGTCGAGAATGGCACCCTCGAACTCGCTGGTGATGAGATGACTGCCCCAGGTGCCCCCTTCTTCGTTCTGCCACACCACGATCTCGAGGGGATGCGTGGTGACGATCTTCCGCTCGGCGAATGTGCGCGCCACTTCGATGGCACCCAGCACGCCGACGTTGCCGTCGTAGTTGCCACCCTCGGGCACGGAATCGACGTGCGAACCGAAGACGATCGGCAATGCGCGCGCATCGCTCCCCGCTCGACGGCCGTAGATGTTTCCGGCCGCATCCACGCGCACGGTGAGTCCGGCGTCGCGCATGAGCTGCGTCACGTACGCACGCGCGGCGAGATCGGGTTGCGTGTACGCCAATCGCGTCACACCGCCCTGTGGGTTCCGGCCAAACTCGCCGATGGCGGTAAGCCAGCCGTTGAGTCGATCGCCGTTCACGCGGGGCGACGGTGCCACGCCTCGCAGAGGCGCGAAAGCGGCCGCGCCATGCAAAGCACGCGGAAGTGCGGCAATGGCCGCAGCCGCGGCAGCCAGTCTGGTGAAATCGCGACGATTCATGCGCCTACGCTACGCGCCGAACGATGCCGCGGCCAGTGCGACCGCCATCGCCTGTGCTCGCGGATGGGGCAGGTGATCGACGGGCTGAGACAGGACGAACGCGACGGCGAACATCGATCGACAGGCTTCAATCACTATGCGCGAAATCCGCGTCGTTTCCGCGTTCATCCGCGTTCATCCGCGTTCATCCGCGTTCATCCGCGTCAGGCGGTCGCTGCGGTTGTATCCCCGAACATCCTCGTGAAATCCGTTCCTGTCCGTGATAGTCAGTCGTTGGTGCTGGCGCGCAGTGACACAGGTTCAGCCGTTGGCGATGGTCTCAAGGAGTTCCCATCGCTCGGTCAACGTGGTCAGCTCGGCGTCGATCGCCACCAAACGCTGATTCGATACGTTCACTGCACTGCCGTCACGCAGAAACGTCGGATCGGCAAGTGTGGCATAGATGCCATTGCGCTCGCGCTCGAGCACATCGATTCGATCGGGAAGGGCCGCGAGTTCTTGCGTCTCCTTGTAGCTCAACTTGCGCTTCTTCTCGGAACGCGCGATGGTGGGCGCGCCGATGGTTGATTGCGCCGCTGCAGTCACTGCCGTCGCATTCGCGGCGCGTTTCGTGGAACTGGGGTCGACCGAGGCGGGCTTCCGCTGTCGCACCCAATCCGAATAGCCACCGGCATACTCACCCACGCGACCGCCGCCCTCGAGCACGAGTGTGCTCGTGACGACGTTGTCGAGAAATGCGCGGTCGTGACTCACCAGCAGCAACGTGCCAGTGAACTCCACGAGCAGCCCTTCTAGCAGGTCCAGCGTCTCGATGTCGAGATCGTTGGTGGGTTCGTCGAGCACGAGCAGGTTGAAGGAGCGCGTGAACAGACGCGCCAGCAGCAGGCGATTGCGTTCGCCGCCCGACAACGCGCGCACCGGTGTGCGCGCGCGATCGGTCGGAAAGAGAAACTCCTGCAGATAGCCATGGACATGTTTCGTCGCACCACCCACCGTGACGAAATCAGCGCCGTCGGCCACACTGTCAAAGACACTGCGCTCGGGATCGAGCTGTTCGCGCAACTGATCGAAGTACGCGACCTCGATGTTGGTGCCTGCGCGCACCGTGCCCAGATCCGGCACGATTTCCCCAAGCAGCAGTCGCAGCAACGTCGTCTTGCCGGAACCGTTCGGGCCGATGAAGCCGACGCGATCACCACGCATGATCGTGGTGGAAAAATCGCGCACGATCGTCTTCTCGCCGCGCGCGAAGCGCACGCCCTTGGCTTCGTAGACCAGCTTTCCTGAACGCTCCGCGTCGGACGTTTGCAGTCGCACGGTGCCCAGTCGCTCACGACGCGCAGCACGTTCGACACGCAAGGCCTCGAGACTGCGCACGCGACCCTCGTTGCGCGTGCGCCGCGCCTGAATGCCCGTACGAATCCACACTTCCTCCTTCGCCAGCTTCTTGTCGAACTCCGCCCACTCGCGCGCTTCAGCAGCGAGGGCGCCTTCCTTGCGTTGCAGATACGTGTCGTAGTCCGTCCCCCAGTCCACCAACTTGCCGCGATCGAGCTCGATGATGCGCGTCGCCACACGGCGCAGGAAGGCGCGATCGTGCGTCACGAACAGCAGCGTCGTGCCACGATCGATGAGGAACGTTTCCATCCACTCGACCGCATCGATGTCGAGGTGGTTGGTGGGTTCGTCGAGCAGCAGGATGTCGGGTTGCCGCACGAGGGCGCGGGCCAGCAACGTCTGGCGTTTGCGACCGCCCGACGCCGCCGCGAACGCGGTGTCTGCATCGAGGCCCAAATGCTCGAGCACCGTCTCCACGCGCGTCTGAATCTGCCATGCATCAGCCGCATCGAGCGCGTGATGCAGCCGGTCCAGTTCACGCAGCGCCGCGTCACTGGCATCGGTGGCCACGCGATGACTTGCCTGGTGATACTGCGCGAGGAGCGCACCCGTCGGACCGAGCCCCGCCGCGACGACCTCAAAGATCGAGCCGTCCACGTCGCCCGGAATGTCCTGCTCGAGCCGCGCCACGGTCACGCCGCCCGACCGCACCACCTCGCCCGTGTCCGGCGTGATCGTGCCGTCCAGCAGCTTCATGAGCGTGCTCTTGCCCGCGCCATTTCGGCCCAGCAGACACACGCGTTCGCCGCGCTCGATGCTGAATGTCGCCGCGTCGAGCACCGGAGGACCGCCAAAAGCCACGCGCACATCCTGCAAACCCAGCAACGCCATCTGGTTGGAAGCTCGTCTCGAAACGCGAAAGAACAGTCGGACGGGAACGATTGAGCCTCAATGGTAGACGACGCGCCGGCTTCACGCGCCTGGCTCCTTGGTCGCCTGCGGCAACGCTCCTGAGCAGCGTGATCCGCGGGATAATTCCACCCGGGTACTATTGACACGTCGTATTACCCGGGTAATACTGACCGCCGCTGCCGCGCTCGTCCTTGTCCGACTCCGGAGAGCTCCTGTCATGGATTTACCACCGCAGCGTCAGTTCGTCGCCTTCGACGGTCCGCGCCAGATCGGTGCCGGGTCGCTCCGCGAGATTGCGCGCGCCGCCAAGCGGTCGCAGGAGCGGGGGGGCGCGGGTCCGCTGTTGCTCTTCGATACCGACACCAGCCAGCCGTTGGAGCTCGACCTGCGCGGGTCGATGGAGGACGTGCTGGCTCGACTGCCGGAGCCCGACGAGCGCGACGCAGCGCCCCTCGGAGCGCGTACCGACGAGTTCAACGCCGGAGCGATGCGCGCCGTTTCGACACGAGCGCTGGCAGCGCCGGTGAAGTCGGGGCCGGGGCGTCCGCGTCTGGGTGTGGTGGCCCGTGAAATCACGCTGTTGCCGAGGCACTGGCAGTGGTTGAGCGAGCAACCGGGCGGCGCGTCGGTGACGATTCGGCGGCTGGTGGACGCCGCGCGCAGTGCCAGCAGTGAGCGGGACGCTCGTCGTCGCGCTCAGGAATCAGCCTATCGATTCATCTCGGCGATGCTCGGCGATCACGCTGGCTTCGAGGAGGCGACTCGCGCGCTCTTTGCGGGCGACGCGGCACGGTTCGAGGCGTGTGCGTTGAACTGGCCGACGGATTTGCGAGCCCACGCACAGCAGCTGGCCGCTGCCGTGTTTCAGACACACGCAGTGGAGACGTGACGTGCACGACCTGACCGAGGGCTCGATCCCGAAACATCTGGTGCGACTCGCCGTGCCGTTGGCTGCGGGGATGATCTTCCAGACGATGTACTATCTGATTGACCTGTACTTCGTGGCGCGATTGGGTGACACCGCAATCGCTGGCGTAAGTGCGGCGGGGAACGTGCAGTTCATCATCATGGCGCTCACGCAGATTCTTGGCGTGGGCACGATGGTGCTCATCTCGCATGCGGCAGGGCGCAAGGATCGCGACGACGCGAATCTGATCTTCAACCAGAGTGTGCTGCTCGCGCTCGCCTGCGCAGTCGTGACTATTCTCGGAGGGTACACCCTGAGCGGTGCCTATTTGCGCACCGTTGCTGCCGACGCCGCGACGGCGGCCGCCGGACGTTCGTATCTGTTTGCGTACATCCCCGGTCTCGCGCTGCAGTTTGCGTTGGTGACGATGGGATCGGCGCTGCGCGGCACGGGCATCGCCAAGCCCACCATGGTCGTGCAGATCCTCACCGTCATCATCAACGCAGCGCTGGCGCCCGTGCTCATTGCCGGTTGGCTCACCAACCGTCCTCTCGGCGTTGCCGGCGCGGGGCTCGCCACCTCGATCGCGATTCTGGTGGGTGTGCTGCTGCTGCTCGGCTACTTCCTGCGCCTCGAGAAGTTTGTCGGATTTCACACGTCGATGCTCAAACCACGGCTGGCGTCGTGGCTGCGGATCCTGCGCATCGGATTGCCAGCCGGTGGCGAGTTCGGTCTGATGTTCGTGAACGCAGCCGTTATCTACTGGATCATTCGCGATTTCGGTGCGGACGCGCAGGCGGGCTATGGTGTGGGAACGCGCATCATGCAGGCGATCTTCCTGCCGGCGATGGCACTCGCGTTCGCCACGGCCCCGGTCGCCGGACAGAATGTGGGCGCTGGTCGGCAGGACCGCGCGCGCGAGACCTTCCGCGCCGCGACGTGGATGGGATCGGTGCTGATGCTCGTCATCACGGCGTTCGTGCAGTGGCGCGCCGACTGGCTCGTCGGATCGTTCGCGCAGGACGCCGGCGCGAGAACCGTCGGCATGGAGTTCCTGCACGTGATCTCGTGGAACTTCGTGGCCACGGGAATCATCTTCACCTGCTCGGGGATGTTCCAGGCGCTCGGCAACACGATTCCCGCGCTGCTCAGTAGCGCGATGCGGTTACTGACCTTCGCGTTACCTGCGATCTGGTTGTCGTCGCGCGAGGGGTTTGCGCTGCGGCAGTTGTGGTTGTTGTCGGTGACGACGGTGGTGGTACAGATGGCCACGAGCCTCTGGCTGCTCAAGCGCGAGTTCGACCAGCGTCGCTTCGTGCCCGCCCGCGTGCCCACGCCAACAGAACAATTGGTGTCGTAGAGTGCTCCGGCACATGTTTCTGCATGACTCCTCCATCCCGCCCCTGCGACGCTGCGCAACGTTGTGCGCACCCACGCGCATCGTCCCGCCGTTTCCTGTTCGACCACGCACTCCTGATCACCGTGAGTGCTTTCGCTTTGCTTGGCGCCGTGACCGATCGTGCACACGCGCAAGCTGCCGCCGCCGCCGCTCCGGCCATCATTCGCGACACCGTGGTGGTACCAACGCTGGCACCGCTTACGCCGCTGCCGAGTGAGAGCGCGACGGCCAAAGTCGCGAAGTTCTCGTTCATTGCGTACGGCGACACGCGCGGACGGCATGACGGCGTGGAGGTGCAAGCCGAGCATGCGCTGGTCGTGGAGTCGATGCTGCAGACCATCAAGGCCGCGGCGAACGGCAGCGATCCGATTCGCTTCGTGCTGCAGAGCGGTGATGCCGTGGTGAATGGCAGCGTTGGACGCCAGCTCGCCGTGAGCTATATACCGCTCGTCAATCGACTCACCCAGGAGGGCGGTGTGCCGTACTTCCTCTCGGTTGGCAACCACGATGTCGGCAACTCCACCGATCTCGCCGACCCGCGACGCCTGGCCGGACTGCGCAACTACTTCACCGCGAACTCGAAACTCATTCCGCCGGAAGGATCGCCGCGTCGACTCAACGGATATCCGACGTATGCGTTCGGCTACGGCAACACCTTTTTCATTGCCTTCGACTCCGATATCCCCAACGACTCCGTGCAGTTTGCGTGGGTGAAGGCGCAACTCGCCGGCCTTGATCGTCGTCGCTACGTGCACATCGCGCTCTTCTTTCATCATCCCGCGTTTTCGTCGGGTCCGCACGGCGGTTCGAATATCGAACCGCAGTCGCTGGCCATTCGCAACAAGTGGATGCCGCTCTTTCGACAACATCATGTGCGATTGCTGCTCACCGGGCATGAGCACTTGTATGAACACTGGGTGGAGCGGTGGACCGACGCGACGGGGACCCATCGCATGGACCAGATCGTGAGTGGCGGCGGCGGAGCGCCGTTGTACGCGTACACCGGCGAACCGGATCTGCGCGCCTATCGAGAGGCGAGTGCCGCCGAGAAGGTGTCGGTGCAACATCTCGCCAAGCCGTCTCTCGACGCTGGCGGCAATCCGTTTCACTATGTCGTCGTCCACGTGGACGGTGCGAACATCAGTCTCGAAGTGATCGGCGTGGACTGGGGTCGTGGCTTCTCGCCGTATCGCTCGAATGGGGCGAGCATGGGGGATGGTCGCCGGTAGCGCAGACGGCGCCCACGCGAGCAGAAAGGTGTCGGCGAGCTCGTCGGCAGATATATGGATTCGCGGCTAGCATCGAATACGCAACAGTCTCGCAACCCCGGTTGTCCTCGTGCCCATCGCGGTGAGCTTGGAGGTTGATTGCGCCTGCCCCTTTTCTGACTCGAATCCGGTAGCCCCATGACTTCCCTCCCTCCGCGCGCGCGCGCGTGGCGTGCGCTTCCACTTGCCATCGTTGCGGTCTTTGCCGCCGCCTGCTCCGATCGCCCGCTGCCCACGGCGGTTTCGCCCGTTCCGGCCGGTCCGCGCATGAACAGCTCCAGTGCTACGGAGCTGTTCATCTCCGAGATGATCGAAGGCAGCTCAAACAACAAGGCGATCGAGATCTATAACGGGACTGGCGCGCCGGTGAGCCTGTCGGGCTACAGCATCACCATGCATTCCAACGGCAACTCGACGGCCTCGGTAACAATTAACCTCACTCCCACCGCCTCGATCCCCGACGGCGGCGTGTACGTGCTCGCGCAGGCCTCGGCGAATGCCGCGATCCTCGCCCAGGCCGATCAGACCAACGGCTCGGGCTGGTTCAACGGAGATGACGCCATCGCGCTCCGCAAGAATAGCGTGAGTATCGATGTCATTGGTCAGATCGGTTTCGACCCGGGCACCGAATGGGGCACTGGATTGGTGAGTACGGCGGACAACACCCTGCGCCGCCAGGCAAGCGTGTGCGCGGGCGATCCCAATGGTACCGATGTATTCGTACCCGCGACCGAATGGGACGGCTTCGCGACGGACAACAGCGCCGACCTGGGTCAGCACACCGCCACGTGCGGTCCAGTGACGCTCGTCCCGCCGGTCGTTTCGGCCACGACACCCGCCAATAACGCGTCCGGCGTGCAAGGCAGCGCGAATCTGCTCGTAACTTTCAGCGCGCCGGTGACCGCGACCGGTTCGTGGTTTGCCATCAGCTGTACGGTCACCGGCGCCCACCCGGCAACCGCGACACCCGATGCCGCCAACGTCGTCTTCACCATCGACCCGGCTGCCGACTTCGCCTCGGGAGAGCAGTGCACGGTGACTCTGACGGCGGCGCAGATCGCCTTGGTTGCCGATGGGTCGATCAAGATGGCCGCAGACTACATCTGGAGCTTTACGATCGACAGCACGCTGAGCTGCGTGGGTCCCATCCCGACTCCGATCTACAGCATTCAGGGGAGCGGTCTCACGTCGCCGCTCGTGGCCACGGTGGTGAGTACGGAGGGGGTCGTCGTGGGCGACTACGAAGGCACCAGCGGCCTGGATGGCTTCTATCTGCAGGACGCGACGGGTGACGCCAATGCTGCGACGTCGGACGGCGTCTTCGTGTTCACGCCTGGCGCGTCCGCGGTATCTGTCGGACAGCTCGTGCGCGTGCGTGGGACGGTGTCCGAGACGTTCGGCCAGACCCAGATTGGCACGGTCACGTCGCTGCTCTCGTGTGGCACTGCTTCGGTTGTGCCCGCGCCGGTGGACGTCACACTGCCAGTCGCCACCGCCACCACGCTCGAACAGTACGAAGGCATGCTGGTGCGCTTCGCGCAGCGTTTGTACGTGACCGAGCACTTCCAGCTTGGTCGCTTTGGCGAGGTGGTGGTGTCGTCGGGCGCTCGACTCTCGCAGCCCACGAACGTCACGACGCCGGGCGCCGCCGCGGTGGCGCTGCAGGCCGCGAACGATCGCAACCGCATCATTCTTGACGACGCCTTGAGCATTCAGAATCCGGACCCGATCGTGTTTGGCCGCGGCGGTAACACGCTCTCGGCCAGCAACACGCTCCGCGGCGGCGATTACGCCGACAACGTCATCGGCGTGCTCGGCTTCGGCTTCAGCAACTACCGGTTGCAGCCCCTGAACTCACTGGGTGGCGGCACACCGAACTTCATCGCGGCCAACCCCCGTCCCACCCCACCGGTGAGCGTCGGCGGCACGATGAAGGTCGCCGTGCTGAACCTGCTCAACTACTACAACACCTTCGGCTCGTCGGCCTGCCGCAACGGGCTCACCGGCAGCACCAATCAGGATTGCCGAGGCGCGGACAACACGGTCGAATTCAACCGCCAGTGGCCCAAGACGGTGGCAGCCATCACCGACATCGATGCTGACGTTGTCGGGCTCGTGGAGCTCGAGAACGACGGGTACGGCACGAGCAGCGCGATCGCCGACCTGGTAACACGTCTCAATACTGCGGTGGGGGCCGGTACCTACGCCTTCATCGATGTCGATGCGGCGACGGGTCAGGTGGATGCGCTGGGCACCGATGGCATCAAGGTGGGCGTCATTTACAAGCCCGCCCGCGTTCAGCCGGTTGGTGCCACGGCCGCACTCAACTCCGTCGCGTTCGTGAATGGCGGTGATGGAGCGCCGCGCAATCGTCCCGCGCTGGCACAGGGGTTTGTGCAGCTCGCCACGGGTGGTCGCTTCATCGCGGTGATCAACCACTTCAAGAGCAAGGGGAGCGCCTGCAACGTTGCTGATGCGGGCGACGGACAGGGGAACTGCAACGCGGTACGCGTGCAGGCAGCGAATGAGCTGCGCATCTGGCTGGCGTCGAATCCCACTGGTGTGGTTGACCCGGATGTGCTGATCCTTGGCGACTTGAACTCGTATGCGAAAGAAGATCCCATCACCGCGCTGATCAGTGGGGGATTCATCGACCTCGTCAATTCTCGCCTCGGGGCGCTGGCGTACTCGTATGTGTTCGGCGGGCAGTGGGGCTACCTCGATTACGCGCTCGCGTCATCGTCCATGAATGCGCAGGTCACGGGTGTGACCGAGTGGCACATCAATGCCGACGAGCCGCTGGCGCTCGATTACAACACGGACTTCCGGAGCCCAGGACAGATCATTTCGCTGTATGCGCCAGACCGATATCGCGTGTCCGACCACGATCCTGTCGTGCTCGGCCTCGCGTTGAACAGCGCGCCGCTCCTGTCAATCGTGCCGCCGACATCGTGGGCCGCTGGTCAGCCGAACAACCTCGGCGTGCTCTTCAGCAGCACCCGCGGCGCACCGTTCACCGTGCGCATCAACTGGGGAGACAACACGCCGGTCACGCAGTACGTCTCCACCATCGTACCACGCACGCCGATCTACCGTCCGCATACCTACGCCGCTGGCTCGTACGTGATCGTGGTGTCGGTGACTGATCGTGCCGGTGTGACCACCACGCAGAACCTCCGCATCACGGTGCCGTGATGCTCACTCTTCAGGCTCCCATGAACTTCCCGACTTCTCAGCATGTCCGGCGCGTGATGCGCCGGACGCTTGGCCCCGCAGCGATCGCGCTCCTGTCGCTCGCACTGCTCCCCGGCGCGGCCGTGGCGCAGCGCACCACGCTCACCATTGGCGATGCGGCGAGTGCCATCGATGGCGGCCCGCTGGCCGCCTCACCGCTCGATGGCTCCGTTGCACTCGGACAAACGTTTCGCCCGACCTGCCTCAGCTGCTTTTCCGAGAGCTTCTCGTTCTGGCTGGATGGGACCTTTGCCACGAACTCGTCTGCACTGAACTTTCAGGCGCATCTCGCTGAGTGGGACGGGAGCAAGGCAACGAACGTGCTGTACTCCAGCAGTGTGTTCTCCGGGCCAACCGGTCCCGCGCAGCAGTACACCTTCTGGACCAACTACGCGGCCTTGAACTCTGGCACGCAATACATCGCCTTCCTGACCGTGGCGGGCGTGACGCAGGTGCCGTCGTCCGGTGCGACGGCATTCTTTCAAGTGGTGGCCGGATCGCCAGCGGCCTACACCGACGGGTATTTCGTTTTCACGAACTCCGGCAGTTCGTTGGGCGATCTCACCACGACGGCGTGGGACTATCCGGGCGACCCTGCCTTCCCCGAGCTCCAATCCCGCTTCGAGGCAACGTTCGTGGCCAACGTGGTGCCCGAGCCGTCGTCCTTCGTTTTGCTGGCGGGTGGTGCCGCGCTGTTGCTCGCGTTCAGGAAGCGTACGCGGGTGTAGGCGCGGGTCGTGTCGATTGGCGGTCGCAGGCGTTTTGATTGCGTCCGCCACGCGACCAGACGTCTCAGAACAGAACAGCGGCGGCGGACGAATTCACGTCTGCCGCCGCTGTTTCGTTCGGTCCCTCATGCCGCTGCCTGCGCCTGTCTTGAAGCAAGTCGTCGTTGTGCTCGCGGAGGTCACCGCTGGGCGCTTCTTCTTTGCGGCGCCGCTTACGCGTGGTTCGCGCTGCGCCGACGGAGGCCGACGGCGAGCAGGAGCCCTGCGCCCACCAGCATGAGCGTGGACGGCTCGGGTACCACGACGCGCAGGTCACGCGCCACGCCGTACGCGCCATCAAACTCGACCGCGTAAACATCCGCTTGGGAGCGGAAGATGCCGCGGAACTCGCCGACGTCGATGTCGCTGAAATCTCCCGCGATGGGAGCGCTCCCGGAAATGTCGAACTCGTCCAGCAGATTGCCGGACTGGCCGAGCAGACGCAGGAAGAAGTTCGAGCCGACGCCGGGATCGTAGTTCACGATCGCGCCCACGCCGAACACGCCGCTGGAAAACCCGAAACGCATCCACCCGGTGACGTCGTTGGTGCCCGCGTACACAACGTTGGGATCAACTCCCCAGAGGCCGTTGGAACCAAGACCGTACGTACCCTGCCCGAGAACGCTCGGCTGCAAGGCCGTGAAGGTGATGCCGCCGGGCAGCAGTACCGGGCCGGTCGTCAGGTTGTAGTCGCCCGTGGCTTGGCTGGAGAGGTCGATCGTGAGCGAGGACGAGGCAAATGGAGTGCCGACAGCGGTTGTCACTCGCGTACCCTGCGCGCTGGCGGCACTGGCCGCGAGCACGACGGCGATGGTTGCAACGAAAGCAGAACGGATGGTCATCGAAAGATCCGGTGAGAGTCTGGACATGTGTTATGGAAGGCGCTTGATGCGTCCCGAGCCGCCAGCTGGATACTGCGCTGCCGTCACGGTGCCACCCAAGCCACCGATGCTGGTGGACGCGGTCAGGTAATTCTGCAGCGCCAACTGGTAGACGATGCCTACGGACGTATAGGACGCGCGGCGGTAGGGCGATTGGTCACCGCCGTTCGCGAGGAAATCGATCGTTGCGATATTGACCGACGGTGCGCCGGGCACCACCGCACCATTGTCCACGAGTACGGTGCCGTCATTCAGCTTTACCTGGCGCACTCGCGTGCCTGGCGTGGTCACGACACCCGCAATGGTGACGATCTGCGCCGTCTGACCGGTGCTCTGCCACTCGAAGGTGAAGCCTGCCACCTGCAGGAAGCGTCCGTCCAGGAACTCAACGCGCGACACCGCGTTCTCGAGGAGTTCCTTGAATTGTGCCGCCTGGATGTTCGGCACGATCGACACGAAGTTTGCGAACGGGAAGATGTCGAAGGTGTTCTTCTCGGAGATGCTTCCGACGGGCAGCACCGAACCGTTCCGAATGCCACCACCGTTCTGCAGTCCCACGTTTGGCTGAGGAGCGGCCACAATCCCGGCGCGCTGCTGCGCCTGCCAGAGCAGCGCGTCAGCCACCAGGTTCCCAAGATTCGTCTCCACCGAGCGCACATTGTTGCGGACTCCGTCGAGCGGAACGCCGCTGGTGGCCACAATGCGTGCGGCGGACGCAGCGTCGTACG
Source organism: uncultured Gemmatimonas sp. (assembly GCA_964456595.1). GTDB lineage: Bacteria > Gemmatimonadota > Gemmatimonadetes > Gemmatimonadales > Gemmatimonadaceae > Gemmatimonas. The sequence continues at coordinate 22,591 of CAYWCJ010000031.1, forward strand.
CTTTCACCGGATCGGTCACGAGCGCCTTGACCGTCGGGTTCTCCGCCACGGCGTCAGGCGCGACGCTCGAGACGCGGATAGGTCCACTCTGCGGACCCACGTGGACGATCTCGCCTGCGGCATCAAAGCCCACCACCAGGCGACCCAGATACGCGTAGTCACCGCGCGTGGTGACCAGTCGCACCGTGCGGCCGTTCACATCGGTGGCCAGTCGCGGGTAGTCGCCCGAACGCACATCACCGGGCAGATACAGTCCGCCAACGGGGCCGAGCAGTTCTTCACCACCGCCCGTCACAACGACGTCCACGCCCCGAAGCTGCGGCACCAGCGCCAAGTCTTCCTGCAGTGACTGCAAGTGGCTGATGAAGATGATGCGCGAGACGCCAGCGGCGATCAGGCGATCCACTTCTGCATTGACGATTCCAGCGACGTTGGGCTGGGCGACGACACGACCCGGGCTCGAGATCGCGGGGAGGAGTGGCGTGGTCGCACCAATGATACCGACCTTACGCTGCGAGACAGTGACGATCGCGCTGTAGTCGGTCAGGCGCGTGCGCTGCGGGAGAACGAAGGCCGCGCTCGGCACAATTCGACCCGACGCCGCCAATGGGGCCAGCGACGGGTCAGCAGACACGTCGAGGTTGGCGCTGATGAACGGCGGCTGCGTCCGGGTGAAGCTGTTCACGAAGCGGGCGAAGACGTCAGGACCGAAGTCGAACTCGTGGTTGCCGATAGCGAGGGCGTCGTACCCGATGATGTCGAGCGCGACGGCGTCGTAGAAGATCGGCCCCGTGAGGCTGGCGTTGAGCTGGCTACCGGCCAGGTAGTTGTCACCGGAGGACACGAGCAGCGAACCGCGCGCGCCGGTTGCGCCGCAAGGCGTCGTCACGCCACGGCCATTTGCCGCCGCGCGC
>CAYWCJ010000032.1:0-6378 GCA_964456595.1 uncultured Gemmatimonas sp.
TCCGGGCAGTGGGCGCACCGATCATGGTCGCGCCGCTGCCGTCCCAGCTCAAACGAGCGATAGCGCCGGTTCCTGCGCGTGCCGTGAAGCCGATGCTCTCGTTTTCGGCGTTGGCCCAGACGTGGACGACGCGTCCGGCCCGCTCATCTATATAGATCTGGAGCGTGTTGCGGGCGCCGTCGCGAAAGAGCCGGGTTTGGTAGCCGAGGTAGGCGGCAGCATCGTCGAGCCCCGCTTCGGGCAGGGCGAGGACGGGAGCGACCTGGGCCCGTAGATGGTGGCTCGCGATAAGCAAGGCACTGGCGAGGGCGACAGGACGAGCGGTGCGGAAGGAGAGCATCATGGAGCGTATGCTACCCCAGGCACGGGGCGCCGTCGATGGCGCGAGGCGAGGTGAACCGTAGTTTCCGGAGGGGTGTCAGGAAACCGGTACACAAAAAACCGATGTTGGTGTCATTTTGTGTTGACAATGCTACACGATGTGCTACGATTGGGCTAAGCAGTGTGTTCTCTGCGCCCAACCGAGAAGGATCCCGCTGGACTGGGGACCTCCCGTCGTTCTCGAGGGCCATTCCGCGGCGGTTCTGTCTGGATTGCGCAATGCGGCGATCCGTACGGGTCCGCAGCCCCGGCATATCCGGGGTTCGAGCCGTGGGATGACCTGACTCTACCAGCGCGTTGTGTCTTGCAAGTCTGCTGCGCCCGTCTCGCGAACGATGCCTGGCATCCCGCAGAACGGTTTGCGCGCGACCATGCGAGCCGCCCACCCCTTGTTCCCCGCAGCACCCATGGAAGCGCTGACCTCGATCCGCGCGGTCCCCTTCCGAATCTCCTCGTCCTGCACGGGCAGGAGTGCAGCTCACCACCGCACCCCGAACAAGGCCGACGTATGAAATTCGTTCGTGTCCTCGGCGCCCTGACGGCCGCCATGATGTGGACCGTCCAGGCTCACGCCCAAGGCGCCACCGGGACGATCACCGGCAAAGTCGTCGATTCCACCTCACAGGCGCCCATCGCCAGTGCCGCCATCACCATCGTGGGGACCCAGCGAGGCACCCTGTCGCGAGTGGACGGCGGCTACACGTTGACCGGCATACCGGCCGGCACGGTCACCGTTCGCGTCACCCGCATCGGGTACTCGGCCTTCCAGCAGACGCTCGGCGTCACCGGCGGCGGCACGGCCACCCTCGACGTGGCCCTCAAACCCGTTGCCGCCTTCCTGTCCGAGGTCGTAACGGTTGGTTACGGCACGCAGCGACGTGAACAGATCACCGGATCCGTGGCGACGGTCAAAGGTGCCGATGCCAACGTCGGTGTCATGCCGAACGTGAACGGCATGCTCGCCGGCCGCGTGGCGGGTGTGAACGTGACGCTGAACACCGGTGAGCCCGGTGCGGGTGCGCAGGTGCGCATCCGTGGCGGTACCTCCATCAGCGCCAGCAGCGAGCCGCTCTACGTCATTGACGGCGTCCCCATCAACAACGTCGAGACCGAAGCCGGCGGTATCGGCCTCGGCGGTTCGCCGTCGTTGCCGCGCAGCCCCCTCACGTTGCTCAACCCGAGTGACATCGCGAACATCGTGGTTCTGAAGGACGCCTCCGCCACCGCCATCTACGGCAGCCGCGGCGCCAACGGCGTCATCCTCATTGAGACCAGGAAGGGCACCGCCGGTTCGTCGCAGCTCGAGTATGACGGCTACTCGGCCATGGCCACCGTCGCCCGTCCGCTCGACATTCTGAACGGCAGTGAGTATCGCGCGTTCGTGCAGCAGCAGGTCACGGCCGGCAACCTCGCCTCAAGCCGCCTCACTGGCCTCGGCACGGCGAACACGAACTGGCAGGACGAACTTACGCAGACCGCGATGACGCAGAACCACAACCTGACGTTCTCCGGCGGCACGGCCGACACGCGCTATCGCGCGTCGCTGAACTACATGAACCAGGACGGCGTTGTCATCGCCAACGGCTTCGAGCGTCTGCAGGGACGTCTCAACGCCAACACGTCGGCGCTCGGGGGCAAGCTGCAGCTCGGGCTCAACCTGACGTCGTCGCAGGTGAACAACAGATACATCGCGTTCGAGAACACCGGCGGCTTCGAAGGCGGCGTGTTCAACAACATGGTGAACTTCAACCCGACGCGTCCGGTGTTCTCCGCGACGGGAAGCAACCCGTACTACGAAGTCGGCCCGGGTCGGCAGTCGGTGCGCAACCCCGTGGCCCTCGCCAACCAGATCGCGGACAACGCCGTCACCAACCGCACGCTCGGCAACGTCACCGGCTCGTATGCGTTCTTCTCCAGCCTCACGGGCTCGGTGAACGTTGGCGTGGACAGGTCCGGCAGCGTGCGCAAGAACTTCTTCCCCGCCGTCAGCCCGTCGGGTGCCGAGTTCAACGGCCGTGCGCGTCAGGTCAGCCGCGACGTGTCGTCGGCCACGGTGCAGACGCTGCTCACGTTCAAGCCGAACCTCGGCGAGTCGCAGGAATTCGAGATCACCGGCGGTTACGAGCACGCCGACTACAACATCGGCGAGTTCGGCGCGGAAGGGCGCAACTTCCTGACCGACGCGTTCTCGTACAACAACCTCGGCGCCGGCGCGACCTTGCTGCCACCGTTCTCGTTCCGTGAGACGAGCCGCTTGGCGTCCTTCCTGTCGCGCGCGAACTACAGCCTGAAGAACCGCTACTTCCTGACCGGCGTGGTGCGTCGTGACGGGTCGTCGCGCTTCGGTGAAGGAAACAAGTGGGCCGTCTTCCCCGCCGTGTCCGGTTCGTGGCGCGTCAGCGAAGAAGGTTTCATGGACAATCAGACGTTGTTCTCGAACCTGAGCATCCGAGCCGGCTATGGCATCCAGGGTAATCAGGGTGTCGCGCCGTACGCCTCGCTTACGCTGCTCGGTGCCGATGGCGGCGCGCGGTACGTCTTCGGCAGCACGGTCTTCACTGGCGTCATCCCGACGCAGAATCCGAATCCGGATCTCAAGTGGGAGCAGACGGCGCAGTCCTCCGTCGCCATCGACTACGGCCTGAAGGACAACCGCATCACCGGCACGTTCGAGTTCTACAACAAGAACACCACCGACCTGCTGCTGACCGTGGACGTGCCGCAGCCGGCCGTCGTGCCGACGCAGTTGCAGAACATCGGCTCCGTGATCAACCGCGGCTTCGAAGCGTCCATCAACGCAGAGATTCTCAACGGCAGCACGCGCACGCTGAGCGCCGGCCTGGTGCTCTCCGCCGACCGCAACAGGGTAGAGAGTCTGGGTGCGCAGCAGTTCATCGCCAGTGGCGGCGTCAGCGGTCAGGGTCAGTCGGGGCGCAACTCGCAGCGCATCATCCCTGGCCAGCCGCTCGGTACCTTCTGGGGTCCGGAGTTCGTGGGCGTGGACGCGGCTGGCAAGCAGCTGTTCAACAAGTACACCGTCACCCGCGACGCGTCGGGGAAGGAAACGGGGCGCACGCTGGCCGGCACGTCGACGTCGCCGAGTGGCGATGACGAAATGATCCTCGGCAACTCGCAGCCGACGTTCAGCATGGGTGTCACCAGCCTTGGCACGTGGGGCAAGTTCGACTTGAACATGCTCATCCGTTCGGACGTTGGGCAGCAGGTGTTCAACAACACGGCGCTGGTCTACGCCACCAAGTCGAATGCGCTGCAGGACAAGAATTTCCTGCGCTCGGCGCTGACCGATGGGATCGGCATTCAGGAACCGGCGATCTTCTCTTCGCGCTATATCGAGAAGGCATCGTTCCTGCGGTTGGCCAACGTCACGGTCGGCTACTCGTTCAAGCTGCCGGGCACCTCCGGCCGCAACGGCCCGGCGCGCATCTATCTTTCGGGCGATAACCTCCTGCTGTTCACGAACTACAGTGGCAACGACCCGGAAGTACACGCCGCATCGGGTCTCGCGTCTCGCGGCATCGATTACCTCGCGTATCCGCGCGCCCGCACGCTCACCACCGGGATGCGCATCGGTTTCTGATGCGCACCGCTCACCCATACAGGCAATTCACGCTATGAGGATTTCACCGGTGAAGACCACGACCAGGAAGGCGAGTATCGCCGCGCTGATCTGCATGTCGGCGACCGCCATGACGGTTCAGGCGTGCACGGATCTGTCGGAGACACCCGTCAGCGCCATCTCTCCTGACAACTACTATCGCACGCAGGCTGAGGTGATCGGTGGCTTGGCGGGTGTGTACGCGGGGTTGCGCAACACGCTCGACGAGTACTGGAACATCTCGGAAGTCAGCAGCGACGAAAACATCGTGCCGACGCGCGGTTCGGACTGGTTCGACAACGGCAAGTGGCTGGAGCTGCATCGGCAGACCTGGACACCGACCAGCGCGGCCGGTGTCGACAACATCAACTCGGCCTGGGTCAACCTGTGGGCCGGTATCGCCCGTGCCAACGTGGTGCTGAACGCACTCAAGCCGAACCAGGTGGAGAATCAGGCGATCATCGAGAGCGAGCTGCGGGCACTCCGCGCGTTCTACTACATCTGCCTCATGGACATGTTCGGCCCCGTGCCGATCGTCACCACCACGGAGATCAAGCAGCGCACCCAGGACTCCCGCGCCGACGTCTTCAAGTTCGTCGAAACGGAGCTGCTCGCGGCGCGCACGGCGCTGCCCGCCAAGTGGGACGCCGGCAACCACGGTCGTGTCACGCAGGGCGCGGTGGATGCCATGCTGGTGAGCATTTATCTCAACGCCCGCGTTTACAGCGGCACCGTCACGACGGCTGGCCTCACGCCGGGCGCGGCACGTTGGCAGGATGTGATCACGGTTGCCGACCGCGTCATCAACTCGGCCACGTACTCGCTGGCGTCGAACTGGAACGCGAATTTCAACCACACGAACCAGACGTCGCCCGAGAACATTTTCGTCGTTCGCTTCAGCGTCATCGACGGACTCGGCTTCAATCACAACATGAAGTCGTTTCACTACAACATCGCCAACTTCGGCGGCTGGAATGGTTTCTCCACCATTGCCGAGACCTACAATGCGTTTGACGACGCAGACCTTCGCAAGAAGATCTTCCTCGTCGGACCGCAGAACAACCTGAACACGGGTGCACCGGTGCTCGATCGCGCCGGCAACCGCCTTATCTTCACGCCGATCATCAGGGACGCGACGCAGGCGGCGGAGAACGAAGGCGCCCGCATCTACAAGTTCCCGATCGACCCTGCCGTCACCAATCAGCACCAGCCCAACGACTTCCCGCTTTACCGTCTTGGCGAGATCTATCTCAGCAAGGCCGAAGCGCAGAACGAGCTTGGCCAGACGGCCGCTGCACTGGCAATCGTGAACACGCTGCGTGCGCGTGTCTTCACGCCGGCCAAGCCGCTCAGCACTGCACTGGCGCAGACGGCGGCGCGCACAGCCATCTACAATGAGCGGCTCTTCGAGCTCACCAACGAAGGCAAGCGTCGTCAGGACATGATCCGCAACGGCACGTTCAACGGCGCGTGGTCGTTCAAGGCCGTGTCGGCGCCGTTTCGGATTCTCCTACCGATTCCGACCGGCCAGTTGGCTACGAACCCACTGCTCAAGCAGAACGCGGGTTACTGATTACGGCGTTGCTGATGCGCTGATGCGTCAGCACGATTTCCGCTCCACAAATAGCGTGCCTCCTCGCGGGGGCACGCTATTTTGTATCATGCGCAAGAACCTCCCGTTCCTCCCGCTGCTGCAGGTTCCCGCCATCGTTCTGTTCGTCGCCTGCACCTCCACTGCGGACACACCGCGCGACGCGAACGCTCCCGCTGCAGACGGCCATCTCTTCTCGCTCCTGCCGTCGGGTTATACGGGCGTCGCGTTCGCCAATCGTGTCACCGATACGGAAAAGGTGAACGTCTTCACCTATCGCAATCACTACAACGGCGGCGGTGTCGGGATCGGTGACCTGAACGGCGACTCGCTCCCCGAACTCATATTGACGTCGAATGAGGGGGGCGCGACGCTCTATCTGAACGAGGGGAACTTTCGCTTTCGTGACATCACGAAAGCCGCGCGCATAGAGCACAACGACTCGTGGACCACGGGCGTCTCGATGGCGGATGTGAATGGCGACGGTCGGCTTGATCTCTACATCTGTCACGCCGGCAAGGAAGAAGGAAAGCGTCGCGCCAATCAGCTGTTCATCAATCAGGGTGCCAACGACGACGGCGTGCCGTCGTTCAAGGAGATGGCCGAGGAGTACGGCGTCGCCGATGGCGGCTACACCACGCAGGCTGTCTTCTTCGATTCCGATCGCGATGGTGACCTCGACCTGTTCCTGCTCAACAACTCGCCACGTCCGGCCTCGAGCTTCGCTTTGCGCAACACGCGCACCGTTCGCGCTTCACTTGGCGGCGCGAAGCTCTATCGCAACGACAAC
>CAYWCJ010000032.1:6388-23058 GCA_964456595.1 uncultured Gemmatimonas sp.
ACCGATATCAGCGCGCAGGCCGGCATCTTCGGCAGCGAGATCGGGTTCGGACTTGGCGTCGGTGTGGCCGACGTGAATCGCGACGGTCTGCCGGACATCTACGTTTCGAACGATTTTTTCGAACGCGACTATCTGTACATGAACAAGGGTGATGGCACCTTTGCCGAGTCGCTCGACAAGCAAATGCCGTACAGCAGCTACTTCTCCATGGGGCTCGACATCGCGGACGTGGACAACGATGGGCTGCCGGACATCTATACGACCGATATGTTCCCCGAGGATGAGTACCGTCTGCGGACGACGACCGCGTTCGAAGGGTGGGACGTGTACCAGGCGAAGGTGGCGAACGGATACCACCATCAGTTCATGCGCAACATGTTGCAGCGCAACAACGGCGACGGCACGTTCACGGATGTCGGACAGATCGCCGGCGTTGCGCGCACCGACTGGAGTTGGAGCGCACTGATTGCCGACTTCGATCTCGACGGCTTGAAGGACGTGTACGTGACGAACGGGCTGGTGAAGGATGTGACGTCGCAGGACTACATCTCGTCGTTGGCCAACCAGACCGCGGCCGAAGCGTTCTTCAATGGCAAGAAGGTAGACTTTCTCAAGCTCACCGACGCCATGTCGTCCACGCGCATCGCGAACTATGCGTTTCGCAACGAGGGCGACCTGCGCTTTGCCAGTGAGGCGGCGGCGTGGGGGCTGGACACGCCGAGTTTCTCGAATGGGGCCGCGTACGGCGACCTCGATGGTGACGGTGCGATCGACCTCGTGGTGAACAACACGAACATGGAAGCGTTCGTGTATCGCAACAATGCGCGCACGCTACACGCCGATCGTCACTACCTGCAGGTTGCACTCGAGGGTGACGGCATGAATCGACTGGGCGTCGGCGCGCGCGTGACGTTGCGTGTCGGCAGCGAACAGTTTGTGCAGGAGGAGTCGCCGGTGCGGGGATTCCAGTCGAGCGTGCATCCGTTGCTCACGTTCGGTGTGGGCACACATGCGACAATCGATTCCGTGACCGTCGAGTGGCCCGACGGTCGTGTGAGTGTGGTGCGCGATGTGGCCACCAACAAACGCATCGTGGTGAAATGCAGGGAGGCGGCCGTTGTGCCGAAGACCGCGCCCGTGGTACAGCGCACGTGGCTCACCGATGTCACCGCGCAGATTGGACTCGACTACGTGCACCGCGAGAACGACTTTGTCGACTTCGATCGCGAACGGCTGATACCGAAAATGGCGTCGATGGATGGACCGTCCGTGGCGGTGGCCGACGTGAATGGCGACGGACTCGATGACATGTACCTGGGGGGCGCGAAGGGGCAATCGGGCTCCCTCATGATTCAACACGCGGACGGTCGCTTTGCGCGCACGAGTCCCGGCCTCTTCGAACCGGACTCGGTCTCGGAGGACGTCGGTGCGCTCTTCTTCGATGCGAACGGCGATGGCCGACCGGACCTGTACGTGGTGAGCGGCGGCGGCGAGTTCGGCGACATGGCGCCGGCATTGCAGGATCGCCTCTACCTCAATGACGGCAACGGTCGCTTTCACAAGACGGACGGGTATCTGCCGATCGACGCCATTGCCGGTTCGCGCGTGGCCGCAGCGGATGTGGATGGCAACGGCACGATGGACCTGTTCGTCGGCGGGCGCGTCGTGCCTGGTCGCTACGGTCGCGATCCGGAAAGTGTGCTGCTGCGTAACGATGGCACGGGGCATTTCACCAACGTGACGGAGCAGTGGGCACCGGGGCTGTCGCACATCGGCATGGTCACCGACGCGATGTGGAAGGATGTGAGCGGCGACGGCAAGCTCGATCTGGTGCTGGTCGGCGAGTGGATGCCGATCACGGTGTTCCGCAACGCCGGCGGCGGTCGCCTCGTGTCGATGAAGATTCCGGGTTTGGAGCAGAGTGCCGGATGGTGGAACCGGATCATCGCCGGCGATTTCAGCGGCAACGGTCGCGTCGACTTCCTCGTCGGCAATTGGGGGTTGAATGGTCGCCTGCAGGCGACGGTCGCCGAACCAACGACGATGTACGTGAAGGATTGGGACAACAACGGCTTCGACGAACAGATCGTGACCACGGTGAGCAAAGGCAAGCGCTTTCCGATCGTGTTGCGCGACGATCTGATCAAGGCCATTCCGCCGCTCAAGGCGCGCTATCGCAACTACACCGACTTCGCGACGCAAACGGTCACGGATATCTTCCCGCCCGCCGAGCTGGCGACGGCGATCACCAGGTCGGTGCACACGTTCGAGACGGCTCTGGCCCGCAACAATGGCGACGGCACCTTCACGCTGGTGCCGTTGCCGCGTGAGGCACAGCTTGCACCGACGTTTGCGATGTTCGTTCGCGATTTCGATGGCGACCGCAAGTCTGACCTGATGACCGCCGGAAACTTCGACGGCCTCAAACCCGAATTGGCGCGCATGGCCTCGAGCTACGGCCTCGTATTGCGCGGGGACGGGCGCGGGGCATTTTCGCCTGTGCGGGCGATCGAGAGCGGACTTCGCGTTCCCGGACAGACTCGCGACATCCAGCGCCTGCGCACGCGCGCTGGTGAGCTGATCATGGTCGTGCGCAACAACGATGCGCCGATGTTCTTCCGTGTGACGTCCGTCGCCGCGCCATCATCGTCATCGTCATCGTCATCGTCATCGTCCTCAGCTTCGGCCTCCACATCACCATCGACGCGTTCACCCCAATGAAGCGCCTTTCCACCGTCGTCTCTGCCAGCGCAACGCTCTGCACCGCTCTCCTGCTCAGCGGCGGATGCACGGCGCGCGATACCGCCACGGCGACGGTGTCGCGCGGCCTCGGCGCGGAAGCCCTGCATTCGGCGGTGCACGATATCACCAGTGTGATCGTGTACGACATCTTCAGTCCGCCACAGGCGAGTCGCGTCTATGCGTACAGCAGCGTCGCCGCGTACGAAGTGCTGCGGCAGATGGACACGACGTACAAGTCGCTGGCCGGACAGTTGACCGATCTGACGCCCGTGCCTGCGCGTACGGCCGGCGCGGAGTATTCGCTGCCGCTGGCGGGTGTGCACGCCATGATGACGGTGGGAACGCAGCTCACCTTCTCTCGCGAGCGCATGGACACGTTGCGTCGCACGCTCGATGAAGAGTTCAAGCGCAGCGGGGTGCCCGACGATGTGTTCGCGCGTTCGATCGCCTATGGTGACACGGTCGCGAAGCACATTCTGGCGTGGGCCGGTACGGATCGCTACAAGGAAATGCGCGGCATGGCGAAGTACACGGTCACGCGCGAACCGGGCCGATGGATTCCGACGCCGCCGGCATACATGGACGCCGTCGAACCGAACTGGGGGAAACTGCGCCCGTTTGTGCTCGATTCGTCGAATCAGTTTCGTGCAGCGCCGCCGCACAAGTTCGAACCAACGAAGGGCACACGCTTCTGGAACGAGATGCAGGAGGTGTATGACATCGGTCGCGCACTCACCGACGAGCAGCGCTCCATCTCCGCGTTCTGGGACTGCAATCCGTACGTGATGCATGTGCAGGGGCACACGATGTTCGCCACCAAGAAGATCACGCCTGGCGGGCACTGGATGGGGATCGCGGGAATCGTCGCGCGTGATGCCAAGGCGGACATTGTGCGCACGGCGGATGCCTACGCGCGTACGGCGCTGGCGCTGGCGGACGGCTTCCTGAGCGTCTGGGAAACGAAGTTCGTCACCAATGTCGTGCGCCCCGAGACGATGATCAACACGTACATCGACGAGAACTGGCAGCCGCTGCTGCAGACGCCCCCGTTCCCGGAGTACACGAGTGGACACAGTGTGATTTCGACGGCGGCGGCGACGGTGCTGACCGAACAGTTTGGCGATGCGGTGGCCTACACGGACAGCACGGAAGCGGAGTACGGCCTGCCGGTACGATCCTTCACGTCGTTCCATCAGGCGGCCAACGAAGCGGCGATCAGTCGGTTGTACGGCGGCATTCACTATCGTCAGGCCATCGAACAGGGACAGATCCAGGGTCGCAAGGTGGGCGAGCTGCTGGTGCAACGCATCGCCACCCATCCCACGACGCGTATTGCCGGCAAGTGATCGACCGACAGCGCCTGCGCATTGCAGCGGCGAGGCTGATCTGCGCAGCGCTCACGCTGTCAGCGGGCGCGTGCACCACGCCGAGCGACCGTTCGAGCGCAGCCGAGAGCGCGACGCCGCGCATCAACGACGCGACGACCGCAACGACGAATGCCGAGGCCGCGAGTGGTCCGCCGCTCTTCGAGCTCCTCACGGTCGACGCCACTGGTGTTCGATTCACGAACACGCTGCCGGAAGCGCCCGACTTCAACATCCTCAACTACCTCTACTACTACAATGGCGGTGGAGTCGCGGTCGGCGACATCAACAGCGATGGTCTGCCCGATCTCTACTTCTCGTCGAATCTTGGCCGCAACACGCTGTACCTGAACAAAGGCGACTACAGGTTCGAAGATGTGACGACGCGCGCGGGTGTTGGCGGACCCGACGGATGGAAGACCGGCGTCACGATGGCCGATGTGAATGGTGACGGTCGGGTGGATTTGTATGTGTCGGCGGTGAGCTACCTGACGATGCACGGCCGCAACGCGCTGTACATCAACAATGGCGACGGCACCTTCACCGATCGTGCGAAGGAGATGGGCGTCGACCATGTGGGCTACTCGACGCAGGCTTCGTTCTTCGACTACGACAACGACGGCGATCTCGACCTGTTTCTGCTGAGCCACTCCACGCACACCGAGCGCGCGATCGGCACCGCACTCAAGCGCGACGTGCGCAGTGCGCTCGGCGGGGGACGGTTGTACCGCAATGATCGCGGCCGCTTCACCGATGTCAGTGCGAAGGCCGGGATCTACGGCGGCATCGAGGGCTTTGGTCTTGGTGTGGTGGCGAGCGATCTCGATGGCGACGGCTGCATGGATCTGTACGTCGCCAACGATTTTCAGGAGAACGATTTTCTCTATCACAACAACTGCAACGGCACGTTCACCGAAACGATCACGACGGCGACGCGACACACCAGCCGCTTCTCGATGGGCGTCGACGCCGCGGACTTCAACAACGATGGTCGGCCCGACGTGATTGTCGGCGACATGATGCCTGAGCGCGAGGAAGTGCTCAAGTCGTCGGCCAATGCGGAGAGCTTCAATCTCTTCAACCTGCGACTCGAGGCGGGCTACCATCCGCAGTACGCACGCAACACGCTGCAGCTCAATCGCGGTGATGGTCGCTTCAGCGAGATTGGCTATCTGTCGGGGGTGTACGCCACCGACTGGACCTGGTCCACGCTGTTTGCGGATCTCGACAACGATGGCTTGAAGGATCTGTTCATCACGAGCGGTATTTATCGTCGCCCCAACGATCTCGACTACATCAACTTCGTCGGGAACGCGACGGTGCAGGCCTCGCTCGCAAAAGGCGTCTCGAAGGAGAACATCGACCTGCTGAAGCAGATGCCGCAGGTGCCCGTCGCCAACCACGTGTATCGCAACGGCGGCGACCTGCGCTTCACCGACATGGCCGCGGCGTGGGGGTTGGGCCAACGCGGCTTCTCGAACGGCGCGGTGTACGTCGATCTCAACAACAGTGGCGCACTCGATCTGGTCACGAGCAATATCAATGCCCCGGCGTCGATCTATCGCAATCGCGCACGCGAGCGGAACGGGAATGCCTACCTCACCGTCACGCTCTCAGGCGGAGGCGCCAACACCGCCGGTATCGGCGCGCGGGTGATCGCGAGGCATCGTGGTACCGTACAACTCCTCGAGCAGAGTCCAACGCGCGGCTTCCAGAGCGCGGTCGATCCGCGACTGCACTTCGGATTTCCCAAGGACTCGACGACCGCGCCGACGCTCGACTCGCTCATCGTCATCTGGCCTGATCGCCGAACGCAGCTGCTCACCAACGTGTCCCTCAACGCGCAGTTGACGTTGTCGCAGCGCGATGCAACACGGGCCAACGCGTCGCTGCTTTCGGCTGCGCGCAGGCCCTCTGCGTCGGCGCTGCCGCAAAGTACGGCCCAGCGTGCGACGCGCTTTGACGACGTGACCGGTACGTTCGGCCTGTCGTACACGCACGAGGAGAACTCCTTCAACGACTTCGATCGCGAGCCCTTGATGCCGCACATGCTCTCTGCCGAAGGGCCCGCGTTGGCGGTCGCGGACGTGAACGGCGACGGCCTGGACGATATGTATCTGGGTGGTGCCAAGTGGCAGCCCGGCACGTTGATGCTCCAACAGAAGGACGGCCGGTTCCGTGCAGCACTGGAGCCAGCGCTGGCGGCGGACAGTCTTGCTGAAGATACCGATGCGCTGTTCTTCGATGCGAACGGCGACGGCAAGCCCGACCTGTATGTGGTGAGCGGCGGCAACGAGTTTACCGGCAACGCAGACGCGCTACGCGACCGGCTCTACATCAACGACGGCGCCGGACACTTCCGTCGTGATCGCGAGGCGATCCCCGAGTTCTTTGAGAATGGTTCAGTTGTCTCCGCGGGTGATTTCAATGGCGACGGGCACCTCGACCTGTTTGTGGGCGCGCGGGTCGTCACGGGTAAGTACGGCGTGACACCCAACAGCCATCTGCTCCAGAATGATGGCAAGGGCCGCTTCACCGACGTGACTGCTGCGGTTGGCAGCCCCCTCAGCTCCGCGGGGATGGTGACGTCAGCCGCGTGGCTCGACTACGACCGCGATGGGAAGCAGGATCTGGTGGTCGTGGGCGAATGGATGCCGGTCCGGGTCTTTCATCAGGAGAGTGGCAAGCTGGTGGAGCGAACCACGGAGGTGGGCTTCGCCAACACCGAAGGGTGGTGGAATACCGTCACCGCCGCCGATCTCGATGGTGATGGCCACACAGACCTCGTCCTTGGCAACCTCGGCCTCAACTCCTACATCACGGCATCGGCGAAAGAGCCAGCGCAGCTCTACGTCAACGATTTTCTCAAGAACGGCACCCTCGAGCAGATCCTGACGTTCTACAAGCACGGCGTCAGCTATCCGCTGGCCGGTCGTGATGAACTGGCGAAGCTGTTGCCAGTGTTGCGTCCCAGGTACCCGTCGTATGCATCATTCGGGGCGAGTCGCGTTGAAGACATTTTCTCCGCAGAAGACCTCAGGCAGGCCAGCGTGCTGCAGGCGCGCACCTTTGCGACCGTCGTTGCGCACAACAGTGGTCGCGGAACCTTCACCATCGCGGCGCTGCCCGTTGAGGCGCAGTTTGCGCCGACGCACGCCATTCTCGCACACGATTTCGACGGCGACGGCACGCTCGATCTGCTGCTCGCCGGCAATTTCAGTCGGGTACCACCGACCCGGGGACGCTATGACGCTGGCTACGGTCTGTTGTTGCACGGCATCGGTGCGGCACACTTCACCACGGTGGATCAAGCAACGAGCAAGCTGCACCTCGATGGCGATGTGAAGCACATGCGACTGCTGTCCAACGGAGCGCGCGGCAGCGTCGTGCTCGTCGCGCGAAACAACCTCCCCCTGCAAGTGCTGCGCGCTCCTCGTTGAGAAAGCGCGACGGTTCGCAGCAGACTCCTCCCTTGGCTCCCCGCCGTCGATGCCACATCTGCTTGATCGCTTTGCACAACCTGTTGTACTCCGAGCTGTTCAACGCGTCGTTCGGCGCCTCGCGCCACGAGTGCGCCAGGCGTCGTGCGCTCTGTTGCTGATGCCGCCACTGCTGATCGCGTGCGGTCGGACGGATGCACCGGCGCCGACGACCTCGGTGGTTGATCGCGGCATGCATCCGGCGTGGTCCAAGAATGCCGTGATCTACGAAGTGAACATCCGGCAGTACACGCCGGAGGGGACCTTCGCGGCCTTCACCAGAGAGTTGCCGCGACTCAAGTCGCTGGGTGTGGACGTGCTTTGGCTGATGCCGGTACAGCCGATCGGCACGCTCAATCGAAAGGGCGGGTTGGGCAGTTACTACTCGATCGCCGACTACACCGCGTTCAATCCGGAGTTTGGCACGGAGGCGGACTTCGTGGCACTGGTGGACGCGGCGCACAAGCTGGGGATGAAGGTGCTGCTCGACTGGGTCGCGAATCACACCGCGTTCGACCATGCGTGGACGACGACGCACAAGGAATGGTACACGCTGCGCGCGGACGGCTCGATCTCACGTGCGATCGACGACAAGGGAAAGGAGACGGACTGGTCGGACGTCGCCGATCTGAATTACAGCAGTCAGCCGATGCGCACTGCGATGCTGACCGAGATGCGCTGGTGGCTCGAGCACACGGGGATCGACGGCTTCCGCTGCGACATGGCCGGCTTCGTGCCACGCGATTTCTGGAAGCAGGTCTCCGACACGTTGCGTGCCACGCATCCTGACTTGTTCATGCTGGCCGAGTGGGAGGACGCTGCGCTGCATGAGTCGTTCGACGCGACATATGGTTGGGAGCTGCATCACCTGCTGAATGACGTGGCGCGGGGGAGGCACGGTGCAACGGCGCTGACGGCGTATTTCGCCAGGCAGGATTCGCTCTACCGTCGCAGCGCGTATCGCCTGTACTTCACCAGCAACCACGACGAAAACAGTTGGCAGGGGACAGAGTTCGAGCGTATGGGCGAGAACCATCGCCCGGCGTATGTGCTGAGTGCCACGGTACAGAACTCGCTGCCGCTGCTTTACACGGGGCAGGAAGCGAGTCTCTCCAAGCGGCTCCGCTTCTTCGACAAGGACACGGTGGATTGGAGCGGACCATCGCTCGCCGACTTCTATGGGGCGCTGTTTGCGTTGCGGCATACGCAGCAGGCCGTGTGGAATGGTCCATGGGGTGGGAAGCAGTCCCTACTCGAGACCGATGGCGGCGAGCAAGTGTTCGCGTACTCTCGGACGCGCGACAGCAGTACCGTTGTGGTGCTCGTGAACTTCGACAGCACGGACGCCACCGTACGTTATGAAGGCCTCGGCGCGCCGGGGACGTATACCGACTGGTTCAGCAAGCAAACGCTGACGCTCGCCGCCACGCAGGCGGTCACGATCCCCAGGCACGGTTTCCGGGTCCTCGTGCGCGGCGGCGCCGTCGCGTCGTCACGGTGATCACGCTCGGAACGCAACGCTGGCACGCGATCCGCCGAGCGACGTTGATGACGGCGACGATCGGCCTCCTCGCCGCGTGCGGGGGTGGCGAGAGCAGTGTGCCAACTCCTCCTGTCGTTCCGCCGGTCACGCCGCCGACCGAATTGACGCAGGATTATCGCTCGAGCGGACGTGCGGCTGCGGGTGATGTGTTCGTGCATCTGTTCGAGTGGCGCTGGCCGGATATCGCCCGCGAATGCGAAGTCTGGCTGGGCCCCAAGGGTTACAAGGCGGTACAGATCTCGCCACCATCTGAGCATGCCATCATCACCAGCGGCGGCGCGTTCCATCCGTGGTGGCAGCGCTACCAAACTGTCAGCTATAAGCTGGATCGATCGCGCTCCGGTACGTCCGCCGAGTTGGCACAGATGGTCTCGCGCTGTCGCGCCGTCGGCGTTGAGATCTACGCCGATGTCGTGATCAACCACATGACGGCGGGGAGTGGCATCGGCAGTGCGGGCAGCGCGTACACCAAGTACAGCTATCCCGCAGTGCCGTTCAGCGTTGCCGATTTCCATTCGCCGTGCGGCATCGACAGCTACAACAACCTGTTTCAGGTGCAGAACTGTGAGCTGGTGGGACTGGCGGATCTTCGCACCGAAGACGCCACAGTGCGCGAGACAATCGGCAACTATCTCGTTGCGCTCAACGCGTTGGGCATCGCGGGCTTTCGCGTCGACGCCGCCAAGCATGTGGCGCCACGCGATCTCGAGGCGATCCTCACGCGCGTCAATGCCGCCGCCGCGACCGCGGGTCGCTCACGGCCGTACGTCTTTCTCGAAATCATCAACAATGCGGGGGAGGCGGTCACCCCGCCGCCGTATTACGGTGTCGGCTATGCGTCTGGTGGCGCGACGGATGTCAGCGACTTTCAATATGGGTATCGGCTAACGGACGCGTTCAGTGGCCGCAATGGCGGCACGATCAATGGCGTCACGCTGCAAGCGCCAGGATCGCTCCCCTCGGACAAAAGTGTGGTTTTTGTGGACAACCACGACAACCAGCGTGGCGACAATCTCTACTACGCAAGCACCAGCTACGAGCTCGCGGTGATCTTCATGCTCGCACATCCACAGGGATATCCGAGCATCATGTCGAGTTACGGATTCGACCGCACCACGCTGAGCGGACGCGACGCGGGCCCGCCGGCGGCGGGCATCGGTATCACCGCCTCCACCTTCGATCCGGCCGGCGCATCCCGATGCTCCGCGCTGCTCGGCAGCGTGCAGGCGAGCACGTGGATTTGCGAGCATCGCCGGCCGGCAATCGCCAACATGGTCGCGTTCCGCAAAGCCGCGGTAGGCACGCCGATGTCAAACTGCGGTCGGACGTCGGCCAGCATCGATGGCGACCCCAATCGCATCGCACTCTGTCGCGATGGCGCGGGTTTCGTGGCCTTCAACCGAACGGCGACTGCCGTGGTGGCCACGCTGCCAACGACGCTCGCCGCGGGGAGTTACTGCGATGTGGTGCAGTTTGAATTCAGCGCAGCCAGCAGCGGTCGCGCAGGATCGTGCAGCGGGATGGCCCTGGTGGTGCGCACCTCGGGAGAGGCAACGGTGACTGTTCCGGCGAACGGCGCGGTGGCGCTGCACCGCAATGCGCGGCTCGACTGACTTGCGCGACGCGCGAAGGCGTACGTCTGCCTCAAGAAGCGCTTGCCAGGCACGCGTATCGGGTATTGACGCGCTGAACAGCTGAGCTTGACGAGGGTTGTGGGACGGGTATCGTTGCCGAGACCCCCGTCGTCTCAGACACAACAGGAGCAGAACGCATGCGAAAGTTTGGATTGGCAGCAATCGTCGCAGCGGCATTGGCGATGCCGCGAGATGCGTCGGCGCAGTTTCCGGTCGCGCCGTTCGGCACGGAGGGACTCAGCATCTTCGTGAACGGCAACAACCCCATCGTGGCGACGTACCTTGGCAATTCCGCCTCGTTCAGCAACAATCTCTACCTGATGCTCGACGCGGCAGGCAATCCGGGCGACGACGGTAATCTCGGGAATGACATGTTCCTGTTCAACAATCAGTCCTCACTGGTTGGCAGCACGGTGAACCTCGGCGCATTCGGACTGGGTACCGAGTTGATCTTCCGCCTGTTCGTTCAGAATACCGGGGAACACTTCCTCACAGGGCCCGGCATTCGCAATCCCGACGGTCTGCCTCACGCGCGCGTGCAGAACAACTGGCAGCCACAGACCACGCTCGTCAGTTTTGAAGACCTGCTGAACCTGCCCGAGTATCCGGACGGCTTCAACGACCTGAGCTTCTCGTTCACCAATACATCGACCGCCGTCGTGCCGGAGCCGTCGTCGGTCGCGCTCGTGGGGCTCGGCGTGGTCGCGCTGTTCTTCGTGCGTCGTCGTCGAGCGGCGTAGGCAGGCGTCGCTTGGCCACCGCCGATGACCAGGCGGGATCGGCGCGTGCGAGAGGGAAAAGCAACCGACTATCACGGATACGAACGGATTGGACGCAGATTTTCACGGATACTGCAACAGCAACAGCAACTGACTGACGCGGATGAACGCGGACACGACGCGGATTGCGCGGATACTGCTTTTCATTATTTCATTTGCGGTATCCCCGAAATCATGGTTGTTGATCTGTTTGTATCCGTGATAGTCAGTCGCGGTTGCCCTTGCCGTTGTGTTTCCAGTCGCCAGGGAAACCTCAGCGCGCAATCGTGAAGTCGGCTGCGATGACGATGTCGGCCATCGACGCTTGGCGTGCGATGATCTCGTGCTCGATGGCGAGAATACTGGCAATGATGGGCGCATCGATATCGCGGTTGCGCGCGCGGCGGCGTGCTTCCGTGTCGTCATGCGTCGCCTCGAGAAAGATGCGCACGTCGAGCGAGTCGAGCTGCAGCACATACGTGCCCTCCACGATCAGTACCGTCGGTTCGGCGAAGTCGTACTGCTGCGTCACGAAGCGATTGTTGGGATAGTCCACCCGCGGCGCCACGACTTCGCGTGTACCGACACGAAACGCGGCCACGTGTTCGGCGAGCCGGTCAAGATCCACTTCGTGCGGACCAACGTTCGCCATGCTTTCGCAGCGATGCTCGTGGTTGGTGCGCGGCGGCAGGACGAAGTAGTTGTCCTGGTTGATCACGACCGCGCGATGGCCCGCAGCGTTGCACGCACTGGCCAGATTGGCCGCCGTCACCGACTTGCCACTCCCTGATTCGCCGGCCACCCCGATGATGAGGCGCGATGTAGCCGCCCCTTCGAGTCGCCCACGGAGCCTGTGCATGAGCTGCGCGGAGAGCGCCGTCGCCGAAGATGTCGGACCGGCGCGAAAGAACGCGCGGGTGGCGGGAAGAGCCGCGCGCTGCAGGAAAACCAGCCCCGTCGCCGAGTACGCCATGCGGGTGGTACCGTCCGGTTCGCCGGTGACCCCGTGCAGGAACTCTTCAAAGGCGAAGGGACGGCCGTCTCCAATCGCCTCCGTGGTGGTGGTGACCAACCGCTCCAGCTCCGAATTGCGGCCAGTCTGGGCAAGGGCGAGGGCGAGCCATCCCAGCCAGATCGGCCAGATGCCGCCGTTGTGGTAGGCGTGTGGTTCGTTGCGAAACGCATGCAGGTGATAGCGTCGCAGCGCCGGCCACTGCGGATGCCCTTCATCGATGACGGGATGAAAGGCCGGGGGGAGCTTGGCCCGCGAGAGGAACTGTTCGTCGATCCAATCGAGCGCAGCGGCGGCGAGTCGCGGCGCGACGCCCGAGAGCGCCAGCAGACTGCAGGCCGCGAGGTCGAACATGTCCTGCGCACCCACCGGCGACAGCGACGCCGCCGGATGACCGCGTTCACGCGCCGGATCGAGCCAGTAGCGCGCCTCGATCGTGTCGCCGATGTCAGTGGCCTTGGCCAGCCATGCCGGCTCGTTGCAGACGTCTCCCAGCAGCCGCAACGCCCACGCGCGCAGTACCTGGTCGTAGAGGATGTAGCCGTCGTAGATGTACTCGTCGGCCCAATTGCCGCCGGTGGGGATGTAGAGCAGATGCCGGCCGTTGTACTCGATGCCGTCCAGCAACCGGATGACGGCACCAATCGAATCGCGAAAGGCGTTGATCCCGAGCGCGCCCGCACGCGCGGCAAACGCCACGCCAATCAGGTACCAGGTGGCCGAATCGATGCGCGGCGCGAGAGTGCCGAAGCTCACGTGCGGGGCATGCTCGGCCCGGATCTCGAAGTTGGACGCGATCTGCCCCTGCGGGCCTTGCAGGTCGCGCAGTCGTTCGAGTGTCCGCACGAGCGCGCGCGTGATCGTCGCATCGCCGAGCAACAACCCCGCCGTTCCCGCCATCACGGCGTCGCGCGCAAAGATCGCCCGATAGTTCGCCGTTGCAGACAACGAGGCATGAATGCCGTCAGGCCCGCTCAGCGCATGCAGCAGTGCGATCGCCTCGTCAGCCCGCCCGCTCTGGACATTCACTGCTGCCTCACGCGAAAATTGCCTATGAAGAATTCCGCCGTCGTGGCGCCGACGAGACCGATCCTCTCGTTCTGGCAGATCGTGAACATGAACATCGGATTCTTCGGAATCCAGTACAGCTTCGGGCTGCAGCAGGGCAACATGAGCCCGATCTACCGGTATCTGGGCGCGGACGAAGCCAACCTCCCGTTCCTGTATCTCGCCGGTCCGATCACGGGACTGATCGTGCAGCCGATTGTCGGCGCGATGAGCGATCGCACGCTGAGCCCGCGCGGGCGACGCACGCCGTACTTCCTCGTCGGCGCGATTCTCTGCTCGCTCTCACTGTTCGCGATGCCCTTCAGTCGCTCGCTCTGGATGGCCGCCGGCATCCTGTGGATTCTCGACGCGGCCAACAACATCACGATGGAGCCGTATCGCGCCTACGTCACCGATCGCCTCGACGGCAAGCAGACCTCACTGGGCTTCCTGACGCAGAGCGCGTTCACCGGCCTGGGGCAAACGCTGTCGTACATCACGCCGTCGCTGTTGGTATTCATGGGCATGAATCGCGATGCGGTGAACGATCGCGGTATTCCGACGATCACCATGTTGGCGTTCGTGATGGGCGCGGCGTTCTCGATTCTCTCCATTCTCTGGTCGGTGAAGACGACGCCGGAACTGCCACTCACCGCCGACGAGCGTGCGCGCATCGAGAAGATGCCGAGGGGAGTGAGGCACACGTTGATGGAGATCGTGGACGCGTTCCGTGCGATGCCATCGACCATGCGACAGATGGCGGTGATGATGTTCTTCCAGTGGTACGCGATGTTCTGCTATTGGATTTACATCTCGCCGGCACTCGCGCTCACGTTGTTCAATACGAAAGACCCGCTCTCGCCCGGCTTCCGTGAAGCGGGACTCGTGACCGGTCAGGTGGGCGCGTTCTATAACTTCGTCGCCTTCATCGCCGCCTTTGCGATGGTGCCGATCACGCGTCGCATCGGTGCCAAGTGGATGCATGCCATCGCGTTGGTGGCCGCCTCGGCCGCCATGCTGGCGATCCCCTCCATTCAGAGCCGCACACTGCTCTTTTTGCCGATGGTCGGTATCGGACTCGCCTGGGGAAGCATGATGGGCAATCCGTACGTGATGCTTTCCGACTCGATCCCGAAGGACCGTGTAGGCGTCTACATGGGCGTCTTCAACATGTTCATCGTCATCCCCATGCTCATTCAGAACGTCACGCTGCCGTTTTACTACGAGTCAGGGCTTGGCGGCAACCCGGCCAATGTGATTCGACTGGCCGGTGCACTGCTTGGATGCGCCGCGGTGGCGTGTGCGTTCGTGAAGGTGAGTAGGTCGTCCGATGCGCGACCGGCAATGCTGGTGGGCGGGCACTGATGCTACTGATCATCGGCGCGGAACTGCGGCCGCGATTGCGCGCGGACACCGCGCACAAGGGCGCGAAGATCTGGGCGCGGTGGGGCTTGGTGGGGCTTGTGATTCCGGCCATCGTTGGCGGACAGAATCCGAAACCAACCTTCACGCCTGCGTACGATCCGGCGCATGATCTTGGCGCGCTCTTTCACGATGTGCAGATGGCATCGGTGTTTCCGGACTCCAAATCGTTCGTGGACAGCAAGCCGCGCCGTGCACCGAACGCGATTGTGGCCGCATACAACGCGGAGAAGGTGAAGACAGGCTTCTCGTTGAAGGCGTTTGTGGCGCAGAATTTTGAAGTGCCGAAGGACGTTGGCGGCGACGTGAAGACCGATGGTACGCAAAGCATGGAGCAGCACATCAACATGCTCTGGCCGGTGCTCACGCGCACACGAGATTCGGTCGATGCGCGCTCGTCGTTGCTACCGCTGCCGAATCCGTATGTCGTACCCGGCGGCCGCTTTCGCGAGGTCTATTACTGGGATTCGTATTTCACGATGCTGGGCCTCGTGCAGAGCAAGCGTACCGATCTCGTGAAGCACATGCTCGACAACTTCGCGCATCTCATCACCACCATCGGTCACATTCCCAACGGCAATCGCGCGTACTACCTGAGTCGCAGTCAACCACCCTACTTCGCGGCGATGGTGGGACTCTACGCCGAGGCGACCGACAGTACGCAGGCGCTGCGCTATCTCGACGCCATGCAGCGCGAGTACGCGTTCTGGATGGACGGCGCGACACGCGTGAAAGCCGGCCAGGCCTACCGGCGCGTCGTCCGCCTGCCCGATGGCACGCTGCTCAACCGCTACTACGATGATCTGCCCGAGGCGAGGCCCGAGTCGTACCGAGAGGACTATCGGTTGGGCGAGTCGCTTTCTGATGCCGCACGAAAGGCGCTGTATACCAACATTCGCGCTGCCGCCGAAAGCGGATGGGATTTCTCCAGTCGCTGGATGCGTGATCCGAAAGATCTGCGCACGCTCGAGACCATCGAACTGGCGCCCGTCGACTTGAACAGTTTGCTCTATCACGCCGAACGCACGATCGCGGCGTTGCTGGCGCGTCGTGGGGGCACCGGTGCTGCGGCCGCGGGCGCGCGATTCACTGCGGCCGCCGAGTCGCGCCGAGCGGCCATTCGTCGCTACGCATTCGATGCGCGCGAAGGCTTCTTCTTTGATGTGCGATGGCGCACCGGCGCGCGCGAGAAGTCCCGTCCCACGATGGCGGCCGCCGCGCCATTGTACTTTCGAGTCGCCACCGCTGCACAGGGACGCGCCACGGCGGCTCGACTGGAGAAGGACTTCCTGCGCCCGGGTGGATTCGTCACCTCCTTGGTGGCGTCGGGGCAGCAGTGGGACGCGCCCAACGGCTGGCCGCCGCTGCAATGGCTCGGCATGGAAGGCGTCCGACGCTACGCACGCTCGGATCTGGCCGATGTCGCACGGGAGCGGTGGCTGGCGCTCAACCGTCGCGTGTATGCCAACAGCGGCAAGATGACCGAGAAGTACGATGTCACCGATGCGAGTCGCACGGCGGGTGGTGGTGAGTATCCGACGCAGGATGGGTTTGGCTGGAGCAATGGCGTCGCGCTCGCGCTCTCCGCGCAAGCGAAGGGAACGTTGAAGTGAAGAAGTTGTTCGTGGTGGGCGTGCTCGGACTGCTGCTGCTCGAGATCGCGAACGTG
>CAYWCJ010000033.1:0-2696 GCA_964456595.1 uncultured Gemmatimonas sp.
GCAGCACGGAAGCGATGATGGTCGCCATGAGGACCGCCTGCAATCCGGGCGACAAGGTCGTCGTCTTCTCGCCGTTCTACGAGAACTACGCCGCCGATGCGATTCTCTCCGGCGCGGAGCCGATCTATGTACCGTTGCGACCGCCGCACTTCGGGTTTGACGAAGAAGAACTGGCGCGCGCCTTCGCGCAGAAGCCCAAGGCGATTGTGTTGTGCAACCCGTCGAATCCCACCGGCAAGGTCTTCACCCGCGATGAGCTGCTGGTGATTCTGCGACTGGCCGAAGAGCACGATTGTTTCGTCATTACCGACGAGCCGTACGAGCACATCGTCTTTGCCCCGCACACGCACACGTACTTCGCGACATTGCCCGGTGCATTCGAGCGCACGATCACCTGCAACTCGCTGTCCAAGACGTACTCCATCACCGGTTGGCGACTGGGCTACGTGCACGCCGCGCCACACGTCATCGCGCAGGCGCGCAAAGTGCACGATTTCCTCACCGTCGGCGCGGCCGCGCCGTTGCAGGAAGCGGCGGTGGCGGGACTCGAACTCCCGGATAGCTACTACGCCGGGCTTACCGACATCTACACGCGCAAGCGCACACTCTTTCTCGACTATCTGCGACAGACCGGGCTCCCGTTCACTGAGCCGCAGGGCGCGTACTACGTCATGGTCGATATCGGTGCGCTGGGCTTCGCCACCGATACGGAAGCGTCGCAGTGGTTCATTCGGCATGTGGGCGTTGCCGGCGTGGCGGGATCGAGCTTCTTCCGCGAGCCCGTGCAGAATCTGCTCCGCTTTCACTTCGCCAAGAAAGACGAGACACTGCACGCCGCAGGCGAACGTCTCATGACGTTGCGCGACGGTCGCTGATGGCACGCCAATGAGCGTCACTCACGATCATTCGTCGAATCCGCTGCATGGCATCACGCTCGAGCGCATGCTCAACGAGCTGGTGGACGAACTCGGATGGGAACGCATGGGCCGTCGCGTGAAAATCGCCTGCTTCACGACCGAGCCGAGCGTTTCGTCGAGCCTGAAATTCCTGCGGCGCACGCCGTGGGCGCGCGAGAAGGTGGAGACGTTGTATCTGCACGTGCAGCGCACGCGGCGGCCTCCCGCTCCGCAGCCCGAATAGCGTTCAGGCAGGAACAGGTTCCGCGACGCCGAACTCCGCCGAGTTTGACGCACCGAACGCGCTCCCTGCATGCATCACCGGCGTTTGGTCCAGCGCTCGACGGCCTGCGCGCCGCCGTGTCGCACCAGCCACGCCAGTGCGAACGTGCGCATGATGCGGCCGACCGTCAGCGCCCCGACAAACTGTGCGAATGGCACACCCAACGCTCCTGAGGCGATGCTGACGAGTTTCGTACTCAACGGCGACATCGTACTCGCAAAGATCGCCCACGCTCCGTACTCGGCGAGCGTGGCGCGCGTCGACGCCAGGCGTTCGGCGGAGACGCCAACCCACTGCGCCATGGGGCCCTCGACGAATGACAGCGCGCTCGCGCCAAGGACATAGAGCAGCACACTGCCGATGACGGTGCCGGCGGTGGCGATCAGCGCGAGTCGATATGCTTTGGCCGGTCGCGCGATCGCGAGCGGCAGAAAGAAGAGGTCGACCAGCCCGGGGAAGACACACCCCTGCAGCAGTCCCCACCCCAGCACCACGCTCCCCGACCATCCGGCGTCGGCCCAGCGCTGCAGTGTCGCGTGGAGGCGCGCGAGACGCGACGACGCGGCAGGCGACGACGTGTCGTGTCGCGCGCCGTCCGGTTCCGTCCGGCTCAGAGTCGGTCCAGGTCGTCTTTGCCGATCACCGGTGCCCATGGCATCAGCTCGTACTGCGCCAGCGACTGCTTCACGAATGGGTCGCCATCGCGGATGCGATCGAGCGTCGCCGTCACCTCGTCATCGGGCACGCGCAGCAGCAGCGCGCCACCGTTTCGCGGGTCGAGCGGTCCCGACGCGAGCAGCAATCCCTCCGCCTTCAACGAGCGCAGATATGCGCGATGTTCATCCACGACAGGAGCAATCTCCTCGAAGGGACGACGATACCGGATGAGGGCGATGGCGTACATGAAAGTCCGGGTGACAATCGGTAAAGGAGCGATCCGCGTGAGAGAGACGCGGAATGAATCCGCTACGGACGCAGGTGCGCGTGCGTCTGCACGACGTCGCGGAGTGCGTCGCGCAACGCGAGCCACGGCATGGTCGCACAGCCGTGCCGTCCGGGGAAGGGGGCGACGCCGCGCAACGCGTCGAGTGCCGCCGGAAGATGTGCCGTGTCCGTGGCACCGGTGAGCATCGCCTCCACGTCTTCCACCAGCGTCTGGGCCTCCAGTCGTGTCAGGCCGGGCACGACGCGCGTGAGCATCGACGCCGACGCCACCGCGATGGAGCATCCACGCCCGGTGAAGGCCGCATCCGCAATGCGATCCGCGTCGACAACAATCGCCACCTCGAGGGCATCACCGCACAGCGGATTCTTGCGCGATGCCGTGTGCGTGGCCTCAGGCAACTCGCGTCGATTGTACGGCGCGCGGTGATGCGCGAGCAGCGTCTCCTGGTACATCGCCGCCAGCGAGGCGGACGTGATCGCGGGGCCGCGGGCGATCACATGCTCACTCATCGGACACCGTCGTGGTCTGCGTCGTGGTCTGCGTCGTGGTCTGCGTCGTGGTCTGCGTCGTG
>CAYWCJ010000033.1:2796-22739 GCA_964456595.1 uncultured Gemmatimonas sp.
GTGGTCTGCGTCGTGGTCTGCGTCGTGGTCTGCGTCGTGGTCTGCGTCGTGGTCTCCGTCATGCGACGACGCGCGAAACCGAGCGGCTCACCGGTGCCGTTCACGCTGCCGTTCACGCTGCCGTTCACGCACTGGCGAACATGGTCTGGGCCGACACCAGCGCCCCGCACAGCGCGTCGACGTCGGAGGCTTCGCTGTAGACATAAAACGAGGCACGTGCGGTCGCGCTGACGCCCAGTCGGCGCATGAGCGGTTGCGCGCAATGATGTCCGGCGCGCACACACACGCCGTGTTGATCCAGGATGGTGGCGAGATCATGCGGATGCACGTCGTCGAGCGAGAAGCTGATCACACCACTGCGGCGTTCGGGCGGTGGTCCGTACACCGTGCATGACGACAGCTCACGCAGTCGTGACTCGGCCAGCTTCAACAGCGCGACTTCGTGCGCACGCACACGCGTCATGTCCAAGGACTCCAGATAGCGAACGGCCGCCGCCAGTCCAACCGCATCGGCCGCATTGGGCGTGCCTGCCTCGAACTTGTGCGGCAACACGTTCCACGTGCTGTCAAAGTCGTGCACCCACTCGATCATGTCGCCTCCGAAAAGAAACGGTGGCATGGACTCGAGCAGTGCGCGCGTGCCGATCAATCCGCCGATGCCCATCGGGCCGAGCATCTTGTGTCCACTGAACGCGTAGAAGTCCACGCCCAGCGCATCGAAGGAGACGGGAAGGTGGGGGGCACCTTGCGCTCCATCCACGAACAGCACCGCACTCGACTGCGACCGCACGATGCTCACCACCTCGTGCAGCGGCGTGATCGCGCCGACTGCATTGGAGACGTGCGTGATGGCCACGAGCTTCGTGCGCGCGCCAACCACAGCGCGCAGCTGATCCAGATCGATCTCCTGCTGCCCCGTGAGCTCGACGATGCGCAACGTTGCGCCGGTGCGCTTGGCGAGCTGTTGCCAGGTGACGAAGTTGGCGTGATGCTCGAGAGCGGTGACGACGATCTCATCGCCGGCCTGCACATTGGCGCCGCCCCACGCTGACGCGACGAGATTCACCGATTCCGTCGTGCCGCGCGTGAAGATCAGGCAATCGCTGTCGGAGACGCCGAGAAAGCGTGCGACGGTGGCGCGCGCGGCGTGGTATGCATCGGTGGCCGCCGCTGAGAGCGCGTAGGCACCGCGATGCGGGTTGGCATTGGCCGTTTCGTAAAAGCCGGTGATCGCGTCGAGGACGGCGCGCGGCTTCTGCGACGTCGCCGCCGAATCGAGGTAGTGCAGCGCAGGATGCGCGGCGAGCAACGGAAAATCGGCGCGTGGCGCCAGAGCAGACATCGCAGTCATGAACTCCTCGGAAGACTCACCCACACATCGTCGGCCACGACGCGCACCTCGCACGTTGGCAGCGCATCGGTGGCCGGTCCTTGCAACAGCGCACCGGTGCGCACATCGAAGCGCGCTCCGTGCCACGGACACTCCAGCACGCACGGTTCCACCAGCTCACCACCTGACAGCGCGAAATCGCGATGCGGGCAGCGATCCTCGACTGCGTACACCGTCGCCCCGTCGCGTACCAAACAGACGCGCGTTCCATCGTCCAGCAGCACACTCAGCGGGATTCCAGGCTCGATGGCAGACAGCGCCACCGCGCGCTGGTACGTCACCTCCGCCGTCACTCGCCGGCTCCGTCCCCGACTCGGCCACGCCCTGAGTCGTTCACTCGGTGCTCACGACAGGCATTGCCGCATCGCTCGCCAGCGCGGCCTTGAGCGTGTGCCACGCCAACGACGCGCACTTCACACGCACCGGGAACCGCGACACGCCCGAGAAGACGACGAGCTGACCCAACGCCTTGCCGCCTTCGGGATCCTGCCCCAGCACGAGTGTATGAAAGCGTTGGAAGAGTGCTTCTGCATCTGCGCGCGACTTGCCCTTCACGGATGCCGTCATGAGCGACGCCGACGCTTTTGAGATGGCACAGCCGTGGCCGATGAACTTCACCTCGCGGATGATGTCGTCCTCGACGAGCAGCGACACCGTGACCTGATCGCCACAGAGCGGATTTTTGCCGTCGGCCGAGCGATTGGCGTTCGCCAGCTCGCCAAAATTACGTGGCTTGCGGTTGTGATCGAGGATGACGGACTGGTAGAGATCCTGAAGATCGGACATGGGATTGGTGCGTAGGGCCAACTCGTCACTTGGTGGTTGCGGTTCCCGTGAACCTCACCAACGTCATCTTCTCCAACTCCTCCTTCACCGCTTCGTTCTCGATCGTCTCGATCGCATCCGCAGCGAACGCGTACATCAGTAGCTGCTTGGCCAGCACGCTGCCCACACCGCGGCTCTTGAGATAGAAGAGCGAGGTCTCGTCCATGCGCCCGACCGTCGCGCCATGGGTGCACTTCACATCGTCGGCAAAGATCTCGAGCTGCGGCTTGGTGTCGATCTGGGCGTCGGCTGAGAGCAGCAGCGTGTTGTTGGTCTGCTTGCCATCGGTCTTCTGCGCTTCAGGGTGCACGTACACTTTGCCGTTGAACACGCCGTGCGACTGCCCATCAAGCAAGCCCTTGTACAGCTCGCGGCTGAAGCAGTTGGGTGCCACGTGCTCCACGCGCGTCTGGTGGTCGCCATGCTGTGTGCCGTCGAGCATGTACAGCCCGTTGAGCGTCGTACCGCCGCCATCACCGTTGAGCACCGTGTACACGTTGGAACGCGAGAGCTGCGCCCCGGTCTGAAAGGAGAACTGCAGGAAGTGACTGTCCCGTCCCTGCAGCGCCTCGATCGTACCGACATGAAACGCCGACAACGACTCACGCTGCACGCGCACGTGATGCAAGGTCGCGCCGTCTTCGAGTACGACTTCGGTGACGGTGTTCGTGAAGTACGTCACGTCGGCGGTGGACACGTAGCTCTCGATCACGCTGGCCTTGGCCTGACGCTCGACGATGATCAGGTGACGTGGATGCGACATGACACCGGCGCCGTCGGCGGTGGTCAGGTGCACCAGGTGTATTGGGACTTCGGTCACCATCTCCTTGCTCACGCACACCAGCGCGCCTTCACCGGCGAACGCGGCATTGAGCGCCGTGAAGCCATCGCGATCGGCCGGTGCCGTCGAGCCCAGATACCGATGCAACAGCTCCGGCTCGTCGATCGCGGCCTGCGCCAACGGCATCACGCGCACGCCGTCCGGCAACGCCTCGTGTGAGGACAGCGCCGGCATGAAGCGACCGTTGAGGAACACCAGCATCGGCCAGGCGCTGCCAAACGAAAATGCTTCCAGCTCCTGTACACTGCGCAGGACGTCGGGTGCGCGATCGGTGGCGGCGACGAAGGTGGTGTTGGCGATGGCACTCACGTTCGTGTATGCCCAGTCTTCGCTGCGCGTGCTGGGAAACCCCAGGCGGGCGAAGGCCGCCGCACCGGCGCTGCGCAGATCCTTGAGCGGTGCCGGTGCCCCCGACGCTGCCGATGCGGTGGCCTGTGCCTGATACACGGTCATGTCGTTTGGTGTCACGCTCGTCTTCACACTCGTACTCACGCCGCCTCCAGGACCCAATCGTAGCCGCGTGCTTCGAGTTCAAGCGCCAACGACTTGTCGCCCGACTTGACGATGCGACCGCCAGCCAGCACGTGCACGTAGTCAGGCACGACGTAGTTGAGCAGACGCTGGTAGTGCGTGACGACGATGGTCGCGTTCGTCGGCTTTCTCAGCGCGTTCACGCCACCCGCGACGATGCGCAAGGCATCGATGTCGAGCCCGGAATCCGTTTCGTCGAGAATCGCCAGCGTCGGCTCGAGCACCGCCATCTGCAGAATCTCGTTGCGCTTCTTCTCGCCGCCGGAGAAGCCCATGTTCACCGAACGGTTCATCATCGAGACGTCCATGTCCACCAGCTTGAGCTTCTCTTCGACGAGATCGAGAAACTCCATCGGATCGACTTCGTCCACCCCTTTGGCCCTGCGGATCTCGTTGTACGCCGCGCGCAGGAAGTACGCGTTGGTGACCCCCGGGATCTCGACCGGATACTGGAAGGCGAGAAAGACCCCCTGCTGCGCACGCGCTTCCGGCGCCATCTCGAGCAGATTCTCGCCCTGATACCACACTTCGCCGCCCGTCACTTCATACGCGGGATGGCCGGCCAACACCTGCGCCAACGTGCTCTTGCCGGAACCATTCGGCCCCATGATCGCATGCACTTCACCGGCGTTCACGGTGAGCGAGATGCCATTGAGGATCGGAGTGCCGCCAACGGACGCGTGGAGATCGCGAATAACGAGCATAAAGGAAGAAATGAGATGTAGATCGACGTTGAACTACCGACTGGGGCTGATGGTACTACCCAGTGGGGAGCTGTGAGTATGAGTTGCGGGTCGTGAGTTTGAACGACCAGGTGTCGAGCTTCGAGTAGAAGCCACCAATTGTGAGATGCGCGATCTCAGAGCTCCATACTCAAACTCGAAGCTGGAAACCTGGTGATCGCGGTTCCTAGCCCACGCTTCCTTCCAGCGTAATCCCCAGCAGCTGCTGCGCCTCGAGCGCAAACTCCATCGGCAGCTCCTTGAACACTTCCTTGCAGAAGCCGCTCACGATCATCGACACGGCTTGCTCCGCATCGAGTCCGCGGGCCTTGAGATAGAAGATCTGGTCTTCACCGATCTTGCTGGTGCTCGCTTCATGCTCGAGGGTCGCGCTGTTGTTGCCCACTTCGACATACGGGAACGTGTGCGCGCCGCACTGATTGCCCACCAGCATCGAGTCGCACTGTGTGTAATTGCGCGCGCCCTCGGCCTTGGGCAGAATCTGCACTTTGCCGCGATAGCTGTTCTGTCCCTGCATGGCGGAAATGCCCTTCGACACGATCGTCGAACGCGTGTTGCGCCCGATATGAATCATCTTGGTGCCGGTGTCCGCCTGCTGACGCTTGCTCGCCACAGCCACCGAGTAGAACTCGCCGACGCTGTTGTCGCCCTGCAGGATCACGCTCGGATACTTCCACGTGATGGCTGAACCCGTCTCCACCTGCGTCCATGACACTTTCGCGTTCTTCATCGCCTTGGCGCGCTTGGTGACGAAGTTGTAGATCCCGCCCAGTCCGTTCTCGTCGCCGGCATACCAGTTCTGCACTGTGCTGTACTTCACGGTCGCGCCATCGAGTGCGACGATCTCCACCACCGCCGCATGCAACTGGTTGATGTCGCGCTTGGGCGCGGTACACCCTTCGAGATAACTCACTTTCGACCCTTCATCGGCGACGATCAGGGTGCGCTCGAACTGCCCGGTCTCCGCAGAGTTGATGCGGAAGTACGTGGACAGTTCCATCGGACACTCGACACCCTTCGGGATGTAGCAGAACGAGCCGTCCGAAAAGACCGCGCTGTTCAGCGCGGCGAAGAAGTTGTCGCTGTAGGGAACGACGGAGCCCAGATACTTCTGGATCAGCTCCGGGTGTTCACGCACCGCCTCACCGAACGACATGAACACGATGCCGTACTTGCTCAGTTCTTCCTTGTACGTCGTGCCGACGGAGACCGAGTCGAAGACGGCATCGACGGCGACGTTGCTGAGACGTTTCTGCTCGGTAAGTGAAATACCGAGCTTCGCATAGGTCTCCAGCAATTTCGGATCGACGTCATCGAGCGACGTCAGTGCCGTGACCGACTTGGGCGCGGAGTAGTAGCTCGCCGCCTGATAGTCGATGGGTGGGTACTGCACGTTCGCCCAGTGCGGCTCGGTCATCGTCTGCCAGCGACGGAACGCCTTCAATCGCCAGTCGAGCAGCCACTGCGGCTCGCCCTTTTTGGCGGAAATGAAACGCACCGTCTCTTCGGACAACCCGGGTGGGAGCGTGTCGCTCTCGATGTCGGTCGAGAAACCGTACTGGTACTCGCGATTGACCAGCGCGTCGATGGTCGAACTCATGCCTTCTCCTGTTGCCACGCCAAGATGTCTGTGCTCGCGACTGCCGCGGTCACCACGCTGTACTCGCATCGACCGCACCCATCCAGTCGATGCTGCCCGCGTACCAACGGCACGCCAAGCAACTGCTCAACGACGTGTGCTTCCACTGCACACGCTTCCGGAAACCGTTCGGCGATCTCGCGCATCGCGCAATTGTGAATGCGCAACGTCGGCGACCGTTCGCCTTCGCGCGCGTCGTCGTGCGCGTGCTCCACCGCCTCTGCCATATATCCCTTCGCCGTCAGCAGCTCCGCGACCAGCGCCATGCGCTCCGACAACGGGAGCGCGCTGAGCACCGGTCCTGCTTCCGCTGCCAACTGCTTCCACTCGGCTCCGAGCGCACTCGTCACCGCTGCGTCGCCCTGCGCAGCGCGCAACGTATCCAGCGCCGTTGCCAACACGGCGACGTAGCTGCGCGGAAAGAGTGCTTCGCCAGCGGCCGTGAGCGAGAAGGTGTACACCGGCGCGCCGACACCCCGCACCTCGCGGACAAAGCGCACCAACCCATCCTCTTCGAGCGCCTTGAGGTGCCGTCGCAGCGCGTTCGCGGTCAGTCCGAAGCGCGCTCCCAGCTCATGCGCCGTCATTGGTTGCGCCTTCTTCAGCGCCACCAAAAGATCGGCTCTTACACCGCGAAAACCGCCCAACGCCCCTATCACATCCTGCATAGGGACAATATTACTCGGGTTTGCGGACTACGTCAACGAAATCGTTGACGAATTCACCGTCGGGGTGGACGAGCGATCCGAGCGGGCGCATAATTGTCCTGCCTGTCGCGCTGGTGAGGAAAATCACGTACCATATCTTGCGTTTTGCCGGATTCGCAGTTGCGGACCACAGGACGTGGTGCTTGCCTATACGAAAGTTCGGACCACGCGCATCGGTCGCTGGCTTGGGCTCCCGATGCCCCCACCTCGTTGCGCCCACTCGGAGGCGAGCCTTCTGTGCGACAGTCCGTTGTCATAGCTGCGGTCGTGCTTCTGGTCGCGCTGGTGGCTCTCTTTCGTGCGCGTCGACTGAATCTGCGCTCGATCGAGCGCGATGGACTGTCGCGGTTTCGCGACAGCACGCGCGGCCGATATCCAGAGCTGCTGTTGTCGCAGACATATCAGTATCTGGCGGAGCGCCACGGCGCCGTCGAGCCGCACTACCGCGTGATGCCGACCGACAGTCTCGAACGTGTCTTCGGACTGGCCGGACTCGATCTGGAGGACGCGGTGCTCGTCATCGCCGATCGTGCCGGTGCCAGGTTGCCACGGTCCAATGAACTCGACGAGCTGAAGGCGCGCGTGCACACGGTGGACGACCTGCTCTCCTTTCTCGAGCCGTTCTTTCGGCCGGAAGTGGTGAAGGGCTGACGATCGCTCGGCGGTACGCGATCGCGCTGCCTTTGCTCCTCGTACTTGGCGCTTGCGTACGCGGAGCGAGCCGACCTTCGCCCGTCGAGCGACCGGACGCCGTCGCGCGGGCTGCTTTGCCTCCCGACCCCGCGCCACTGGTTGGGGCCCGTCCTCCCTATCATGGCGCGCTCTCGGCACTCGTATCCGACGCCGATCTCGATCTGCTCTGGACGCGGCAGCTCATGGTACCGGTCGAAGGAAGGGAGCGGCGATCGCTGCGCGACGACTTCGACGCACGTCGAGGGGGTGATCGCGTGCACGGCGCCATTGATATCCGCGCCGACCGGTTCACTGCGGTACTGGCCGCCGCCGACTGCGTCATTGGTCGCATGTTCACGGGGCCCGTGGGCGGCATTGTCATCTACGCGTCCGATCCCGATGGACCCTTCGTCTACTATTACGCGCATCTCGATCGTTATCGCGCGGGACTGGCGGTGGGCGATCGCGTCGCCAAGGGCACGGTGATCGGCTATGTTGGCACAACGGGAAACGCATCACCGGAGGCGCCGCATCTTCACTTTCAGGTCATGAAGCGCGGTTCAGGACGGGCTTGGTGGGATGGTCCTCCGATCAATCCGATTTTCTTCTTCGCGTTCGACGGTGTGCGACTGTGAGTCCGAATGTCGGACCCGGAATGTCACGAACCGCGCACGTGGTACTTTGAATCACATCCCGATCAGTGGCTCACGTTGGAGCACAGCAGGCACAGCGTATGACGATGAAAGCAAAGGAGCGCGCGGCGCTCCGTGCAGAAGCACATCATCTGGACGTGAAAGTCCATGTCGGACATCAGGGCATTACGCCGGCGATTCTGGCCAGTCTCGACGACGTGCTCCGCACGCATGAACTGGTGAAGCTGCAGGTGGCGAAGGCGGGCGAACTGTCGGCGCGTGAGGCGGCCAATCGTGTCGCCGAGGCAGCCGGAGCTGACGTGATTCAGGTGATTGGGCGCACGTTCACCGTCTATCGGGAAAACCCCGAGCTCAAGCGCGGCGAAGCGCCGCCGTGGCGTTGAGTCACGGGGAGTCGCGCCGAGACTTGTAACGCGCGTCGTCCATTCGCTAGTTTGCGCCTCTCTCACAGCCCCAGCGCTTCGGGGCGCGTCCGACTCGAGATCTCTTCCATGCCCTACGTCATCACCGAAGCCTGCATTTCCGTCAAGGACAAGTCGTGCGTCGATGTATGTCCGGTCGACTGCATTTACGAGGGCGCGGATCAGTTGTATATCCACCCCGACGAGTGCATCGATTGCGGGGCCTGCGAGCCGGAGTGTCCGGTTACGGCGATCTTCCCTGAGGAAGATGTTCCGGTTCAGCTCAAGAGCTTCATCGGCAAGAACAAGGAAGTTTTTCAGGCTCCGACTCCGCCGGGACGTCCGACGCGCTGACAGCGGTTGACAGACCACGCGCCGCGAACGAGCGAGACTTTCGCATTCGTTGGCGGCTCGTTCGTTGTGCGGAGGTGTGCGCTAGAAGTATCGCGCTTTCACCCAGAAGGCGACGCCGAGCGCCGCGTACTGCATGAACGTGCTGCGCTCGCTCCAGACGGCCTCGCTCCAATCGTGCTGCCCTTGCGTGCTGTTGGCCGGCGGACGTCCGAACCAGCGCGGTGTGCGCGCCTTGTAGTCCAGATATTCCTTGCCGAAGATCGACTCGAGCACTCCTTCTTCATATCGCACGATCAGCGTGTATTCGATGGCGAAGATGATGATCGCCACGGGGACGAACCAGAACACACCTGACGCGACGGTGAAACCGATCCAGGCGAAGAAGTTGCCGACGTACAGCGGATTGCGGCACCACGCGAACGCACCGTAAGTGACCAGTCGTTGCACCTCGCGCGAGCGACGCCGTGTGACGGTGCCTGCCGCGGCGACGCCGGCGATGCGAATGAGTTCGCCGAGCAGCACGAGCGTCAATCCGATCGTCCACGTGCGCACCGACTGCGCGCCCGGTGCCAGCAGTGGCACGGCGAGAAACGGAACGGGCAACCATCCGCGATTCTTGAAAAGCACCTGCCCGATCTGTGCGGCAGTCGAACGTTCAGTCTCCGAGACGGTCTCGGTCATCGGCAGCGTGGTTACGGGAAGAGTTTGTCGGTACAGCGTCAGTACGGACGCGCCGCGTCAATACGGACGCGCCGCGTCAGTACGGACGTGCCGCGAGCATGGCGAGAAAGTCCGCCAACGCATGTGTCACCGCCGCCGGTCGCTCGACACACGACAGATGCCCGGACTCGGCGATGATCTCGAGCTGCGCGTTCGCATTCTCGGGAAGGGACTCCACGATCGCGCGGGCTTCGCTGGGCGGCGTCAGCACGTCCTCCGCTCCGACCAGCACGAGCGTCGGAACGGTAATCGTCGGCAGCGTCTCCCGTGAGTCCGGACGATCGCGCAGCGCCTCGAGCGCGCCCACCACACCCCCGGTGGACTGTCGGGAGATCAGCGCGCGCAGATCGTCAGCGAGGGTCGGCTGACGCGCACGCGTGGCCTTGCCGAGGAGCCCCATGACCTGCTTGTCGGCCAACGCCGCGGCACCACCAGCAGTCGCGATTGCGATCGCGTCGTGGCGCGCCGCGCGTGCCTCTTCCGTGTCGGCGCCTGCTTTCGTGTCGCACAGCACGAGTCCGCGCACGCGCGTGGGGTATCGTCGCCAGAGCGCGAAGGCGATGTAGCCGCCCATCGAAAGACCGCAGACGACGGCGGATTCGATCTCGAGCTCGTCGAGCAAGGCGACGATATCGTCGGCGTACTGGTCCATCGAATACGGCGCGACCGATTCGCTTTCACCGAAGCCGCGCAGGTCCGGGACGATGCAGCGCACCCGCGGCGCGAGCGCGACCCGCTGTTGCACCCACATGCTGCGATCGAGCGGGAAGCCGTGCAGAAACACCACGGGAAGGCCGGTGCCGACGTCGTCGTACGCGAGTCGAATGCCGTTCACGGTGGTGATCATCGAGCGGGCGTGATGAACATTTATGGAAGCTTCTTGAGGGTGGCAGTGGTGGAAGGGAGACGCGAGTACGGCGTCTTTGGTCCGCGGTCGGCGTCACTCACCACGATCTCCGGATCGACCGCGTCGGTGAGCATGTCCTTTCGCTTTTTTGCGCGGTGCAACTCACGCTCGCGTTCGTTCTCGCGTTCGGCGATCATGCGCAGCGGCACGAGCACGGCCGCCGTGAGCGGCACGGCGACCATGAGCCCGACGAATCCGAACACGAGCGCCATGAGCGTTTGCGCAATGAGCGTGATGGCCGGTGGCAGGTCCATCTCGCCGCGCATCAGGAACGGGATGAGCAGGTTGTTCTCGAGGAACTGGATGCCCCAGTAGGCGACGAGTACCGTCAGCGCCTTCTCGGGCGAATCGACGAAGCCCATGATGATCGCCGGCACCGCACTCATGATCGGACCGACGGTCGGAATGAACTCGAGCAGCCCCGCGATGAAGCCGAGTGCGTAGGGCGCCTTCACACCGAGCAGCAGCAGGACGACGGTGCTCGTGATGCCGATGACGATCATCGCGATGAGCTGGGTGACCAGCCATTTGCGCAGCACCGTGGAAACTTCGCGCAACACCACACGCACCTGTGCCCGCGACGCTGCCGGTACGGTGGAGAGGAGCCAGCCGCGATATACCTCGGGCTCGGCGCCGATGTAGATCGCCAGAAAGACCACGAAGACGAACGCCCCGAAGACGGCGACGGTGTTGGAGAGGAACGAGAAGAGATACTTGCTCGCCCCGGAGAGCGCGTCGGTGAGGCGCTGCTGCAGCATGGGGCTCGACGGCTGCGCGGCGACGTCCGACGCCCCAGGTCGCCTGATTCCGGCTGGGGTGCCAGTGGAGGTCGAGCCGGGGGCGACAATCCCCGGCGCCGGCGCCAACGGGTTGGCTGAGGCCGGCGCTCGCGGACCAGCCGCGGACGGGGCGCGCGCCGAGGCTCCACCGGGAGCGACCGGGGCTGTCGTCGCGCTCTTCAGCAAGGACCCCAGCATGCCGCCGCGTTTCGAATCAACCCACTGCTGAAGCTTCTGGATCGCGGCCGGAAACTCACTCTGCAGCACCTTCCCCTGTTCGAGCAGCGTGGGAGCCGTGATCGCGAGACCGCCACCGATGACCCCCAGGCTCAAGAACACAATGAGCGCCGACCCGATTCCGCGCCGGATCTTGAACTTCTCGAGGTGGTCGACCCCCTTCGCAACGGCGAGCCCGAAGAGCGTGGCCAGAAAGACGATGAAGACGAGCGAGTTGACCGCCCAGAAGAGCTGCAGGCCAAACCACACGGCCAGCACGATCAGCGCCGCGCGAGTCACGTCTCCGGTGCGCCAGGTGACCGCCGGAACGGCAACGGGTTCTGCGGGATCCGACTCGGGTTCCTGCACGGAGGTGGTCATAAGCGCCGAACTCTCGGTGACGGGTGCATCCGGAGCAAGGGGGCGTGTCGTAGTTGCACGAATTACGACACCTCTGCTACCGAACGGTCTGTGTGGTGTAGGTTACGACTACTCATGCACGCACCAGCATTTCAGTATCTCGATACGGCCGAGGCCGTGGAACGATTCCTCGAGCAGCTCTCGGGGGCACGCGCCATCGCACTCGATACCGAGGGAGCGAGTTTTCACCGCTTCATCGATCGCATCTACCTGCTGCAGCTCTCGACGGACACGCACGATGCGGTCATCGATCCGCTGCCGATCGGCACACCGGCTCGCCTTGGCGCGCTGCTCGAGGATCGCGCGATCGAGGTGATTCTGCATGACGCCGATTACGACTTGCGGTTGCTGCACAAGGACTACGGGTGGCGCGTCACGCACCTGTTCGACACGCGCGTGGCCGCGCAACTGCTCGGCATTCGTGCGTTCGGACTGGCCGCGTTGCTGGAGCAGTTTTTCGGGCTGAAGTTGGACAAGAAGCATCAGCGTGCCGATTGGAGCATGCGTCCGCTCACCGCCGACATGCTCGACTACGCTGCGCAGGATACGCGCCACCTGCTCGGTCTTCGCGACAAGCTGCGTGATGCCCTCATGCAGAAGGGGCGGCTGCACTGGGCTGAGGAGGAGTTCCAGCGGGCCGAAGGCACCAAATGGGATGTGGAGGAGCCGGACACCAGCTTTCTCCGTCTCAAGGGCGCCCGCGACCTGACGCGCCGCGAGCTCGCACGGCTGCGTGAGCTGGTGCGTTGGCGCGATGGCATCGCGTCGGAGCTCGACCGCGCGACGTTTCGCGTCGCTGGCAACGAGGTGTTGTTCGATCTCGTGCGGATGGCACCGACGACGCGCGACGGTCTGTTCGGCGTGAAGGGATTCCCGCGCGGAATGTCGGACAGTCGTGCCGCCGAGGCGCTGCAGGCGATTGCGCGCGGCAACGCAGTGCCCGAAGCGGAGCTTCCGCGGTTTGCGAAGGCGACGCGGTGGGATCGCGACCCCGATTTCGACGATCGCGTCGCGCGGCTCAAGACCGTGCGCGACGAAATGGCTGCCAAGCTCGATCTCGATCCGGGCGTGCTCTGTTCGCGTGATCGCATGGAAGCAGTGGCCCGTCGCAATCCGCGTATGCGCGATGAGATGGCCGAAGTAACC
The DNA here is from genome assembly GCA_964456595.1 of uncultured Gemmatimonas sp. Taxonomy (GTDB): domain Bacteria; phylum Gemmatimonadota; class Gemmatimonadetes; order Gemmatimonadales; family Gemmatimonadaceae; genus Gemmatimonas. Next base: position 15,741 of record CAYWCJ010000033.1, read on the forward strand.
GAACTGCGTCGATGGCAGGTGGAAGCGCTGGGCGAGGCGTTCGTGCAAGCACTGGCGAGCTTCGCCGGCAACGGATCGGCGCCCAAGGCTTCATCCACGGTGGCGAATTCCGCGTTGACGACGCTGGCGTTACCGATCGCGACCCGGGTCCCCGCCGAAGACGAATCTCCATACAAGCTGGACGGCTGATCAGATCTTGTGGTGTGGGGTTGTCGCAACGGTTCGGACGCTGTGCTGTGGGCGCAACACACCACACAGCCACGGCTCAGCGGCGCAGGAGGGCGGTGTCACAGTCGGGTTCGCTGTTGTAAAGCGTTTGCTGGTAAGGATTTCCATTGGATGAGTCAGCTGGTTTTAGCGCCGACACGGCGAAATGCCGGAGCGGCACGAGGGGTGCTCAATCAGTGAGCGTCCGGTGTACGATGCAGCGCACCGTGCTCGATCCCCCGCCTTGGAGTTCCTGCCATGCGCCTCTCATCAGCGTCTCGTCTCACTGCTCTCTTCACGAACCCGAAGCGGAGTCTGACCCGCTATGCTGGCGTGGCCCTGCTCGCGGCATCCGTCGACTGGCTCTCCAAACTCGTGGCTGTGCAGACGCTCGGGGTCGGTGAAGACGCGCCGCTGTGGGACCGTTTCTCCTTGCTGGTGACGTACAACATGGGCGGCGCGGGCGGCGTGATGGTGGGCCCGTACACCTGGCACGTGAACGTGCTGGTGACGGGCTTCGCGCTGGCGATGATCACGATCATCGTTCGTCAGCTGGCGGTCGTTGATGCCCGCTCGACCATCGCCCTCGGCATGGTGGCCGGTGGAGCGATCGGCAACATGGGGAGCATGCTCACTGGCCCCGAAGGGGTGGCGGACTTCTTCGCGGTGCGCGTCTCGGACGAGATGACGATCGTGATGAACGGCGCGGATGCATTCCTGTGGAGCGGTGCGCTGCTGCTGGTGCCGGTGGTCGTGCGATTGCTGCAGGCGATTCGGGCCGAGCGTTTCGCGGTGCCGGTTCATGTGCCGCGTAGGGCGTGACTCGCCGAGCGCGACTGTTCGCAAAAACCGGTACTAGTTTACTGGGGTTCTGCGCAACTCGTGGTGCGTGTGGACGCTGACAACGGAACCCAGGACCCTGGCAATGACCAAACGCTCCCCCATGCCCGTCGTCGGAAAGAACAGCGGGCTGAGAAAATGTCTGACCGGCATCAAAGGCTTTGATGAAATAACCGAGGGTGGTATTCCAAGAAACCGGATCACGCTACTCAGCGGGAGCACCGGTACCGGAAAGACACTGCTCGGCATCGATTTTCTGATCAGCGGAGCGACGACGTACGACGAACCCGGCGTCTTCATGTCGTTCGAAGAAAACGAGGAGGAACTCTTCGAAGATGTCGCGTCGCTCAACTTCGATTTACAAAGCCTCGTCGCCAATAAAAGGATTCTGCTCGACTATGTGCTGCTGGAGCGGCGTGATGCGCAGCCTGCCGGTGAGTTCAATCTGGAAGGGCTCTTCGTGCGACTCGAGTTGGCGATCGACGCCATCCATGCGAAACGGGTCGTCCTGGATTCCGTTGATTCACTGTTTGCCGGCGTAACGGATGCCGGGATACTCCGCCTGGAAATCAAGCGACTATTCCGATGGCTCAAGAACAAAAAAGTGACCGCCCTCATCACCGGCGAGACCACGCAGGGGACGTATACCCGGCATGGATTGGAGGCGTACATCTCCGATTGCATCATCTTCGTGGACAACCGGGTTCGCGATCAGATCTCCACGCGTCGCATACGTGTCGTCAAGTACCGCGGTTCGCATCACGGTACCAATGAGTATCCGTTCGTCATCGACAAAAACGGGCTGTCGGTCATTCCCATTACCTCGGCGGGACTCGATCAACCCGGAACATCCGAGCGACTTCCGACTGGCATCCCGTCGCTGAATGACTTGTTTCAGGGCGGCGGATATACCAAGGGCAGTACGGTGCTCGTCTCCGGAACGGCGGGCACGGGGAAGACGAGTCTGGCGGTGGCCTTCGCGGTGGAAACCTGCCGGCGTGGGGAACGGTGCCTGATGTTGTCGTACGAAGAGTCTCCGGGGCAACTCATTCAGAACATGACTTCGATCGGATTCGATCTGGCGCCGCTGGTCAAGAGTGGGCTGCTCTCGATCGTGTCAACGAGGCCGTCGTTCTTCGGCCTGGAAATGCATTTACTCGATCTGTCCAGAATGCTCACCGAATTCAAGCCGCAGGCCGTGATAATCGACCCGCTGACCAGTCTCATTGGCCAAGGGAACCAGCTGGAAATTCAATCCATGCTGACGCGTATGATTGACGCGCTCAAATCCCAAGGCATCACGGGACTTTTTACAAGCCTCGTTTCGTCGACCGAGCAGAATGACACGAGCGGCGAAATCGGCGTCTCCTCGTTGATCGACACCTGGATCGTGGTCCGAGAGCTGGAGGAGAGTGAGGGACGCAGGAGAATTCGGGGACTGTACATCGTCAAGTCCCGTGGCATGGGGCATTCCAGCGATGTACACAAGCTCGTGATGAGTAATAGCGGGATGACGTTGACTCCGATGGATGCCGACGCAACCGCCGGCGCGAGACAAAAGATGAAGCTCGGTAAGGCCACCTCCGAACCGAATGCGTAATCCGATGGCGGACGACCCTTGCGAACGCGCGGCGCGTGCATGAACACGACACGCCCGAGTTACATCGTGGGGATCGGCGGCTCTGCCGGTGCGCTCAATGCATACAAGGCGCTGTTGGAATCGTTGACGGTCGACACTGGCATGGCATTTGTCATTATTTCCCACATGACTCCAGACGCGTACAGTCAGCTGGCGCTGATCTTGTCGCGGTGCTCCACAATGCCAACCATGGTGGCGGCTTCTGGCATGTCTATCCGCTCCAATCATGTGTATGTCATACCGGCAAACGCCGATCTTTACGTTGAGCAACTCACGTTCAAGGTGATCTCGCCGCGCAGCAGACGAAATGCGCAGATCGACATATTTTTCGCCTCGTTGGCGGCGGCGATGGGTGCGAACGCCATCGGCATCGTCCTCTCAGGGTATAATGGGGACGGCACCCTTGGCGTTCGGTATGTCAAGGAGAAGGGCGGCACCACGTTCGCGCAGGACGCCTCGGCGGAAGTGGACAGTATGCCGCTCAGCGCACAGGCGTCCCATCATGTCGACTTCGTGCTGTCGCCCGAAAAGATTGCGGAGGCGCTGATGCAGATGGGGATGCGCTCTGTTCGCACCGAGTGAGGCCTGGCCCGCCTTAAAACCCCATATACGCGCGCACCCGCGGCTCGATACGGTCGGGTGTCCAGGGCGGCGACCAGATGAGGTTCATCACCACATCGCCCACGCCGGGAATGGTGCGCAGTTGCTGCTCGGCTTCGCCCATGATCTCGGGACCCGACGGACAGCCGGGCGAGGTGAGGCTCATGTCGACCTTGATGATCGCGCCTTCGACGGTGATGTCGTAGACGAGTCCGAGGTCAACGATGTTGAGATTGAGTTCGGGGTCTTTCACACGGCGCAGCACCAGTCTCGCCTGATCTGACGAAATGGTACCGGGCTCACCGCTGGCGGTGGACGAACTCTCGTCGGTCGGCGTCTGTTGGGCGGTGTCCTGCGGCTCGCCGGTCGCGCCGTAAATGGTCGCACCCGGTGCTGTCACGTCGTCGGTCATGGGCTCCTCCATGGCCGAAACATAGCGAGGGGTACCATGTCGAACGCGATCTCAGCGGGACGATTTCCTGGCCGGGGGCTTCTTCGCGGGCGTCTTTCGCGCCGCCGTGGACTTGCTGGGCGTTTTGGAGGCGCTCGACCTGGACGACGCGGACTTGCTGCGCGTTTTTGCGGCGCTCGACCTGGCCGACGCGGAACTGGACGGCTTCTTCGCGGCCGTCTTCGAGGCAGCTGACTTGGACGACGAGGCCTTGGACGACGAGGCCCTGGACGACGAAGCCTTGGATGACGAGGACTTGGACTTCGTGGCCTTCGCGCGGCGGGCCTTGGCCGCCACGGCCGCACGCCGTCGCGCCGCCGCACTCCGCGCGCGACTCGAGCGCAGCGGACGGTTCCAGTCTTCCGCCTTGTCGGCGCGGAAGCTGGCCGGCATGGCCAACACGCCGGACGGATCGTCCATCACTGCGAGCACGGCGGCATCGGCCAGATCGTTGCGCACATCGGCAATGACCTTGGACGGGCGACGGGCGCGCGCGGCATGCACGCGGTTGGTCAGCAGGATGACGAACATATGCCGATCGGGATCGATCCAGAGCGACGTGCCGGTGAAGCCCGTGTGCCCGTAGGCCCGCTCGGAGAGATACTTGCCGCAGCCGGCACCGCCGGCGCAGGTATCCCAGCCCAGCGCACGATGACCGGCGGCGCGCTTGGTGAAGAGCGAGACGGTGCTGTCGGCCACGATGCGCACGCCATCGTACTTGCCGCCGTCCAGCAGCATCTGCGCGAACATGGAGAGGTCGGCGGCGGTGCTGAAGAGTCCCGCGTGACCGGCCACGCCGCCGAGCGCCCACGCATTCTCGTCATGTACTTCGCCGCGCAGAGGATAGCCGCGCGGAGAAGCGATTTCGGTGGGCGCCGTGCGATCCACGTCGGCGGCGTCGAGCCGGTAGTGCGTGTCGGTCATGCCGATCTTGTCGAACACGTGCCGGCGCAGGAACACGTCGAGGGACACGCCGGACGCGGCTTCGGCGACGAAGCCCAGAATGTCCGCGCCGATGTCGGAGTATTCGTAGCAGACGCCGGGGGCACACTGAATGGGCGTCGCGAGTACGGCTTCGCGCGCTTGCGCCGGTGTGGAGGCAATGCGCCAGAGCTCACGGCCAGCGGGAAGACCAGCGCGGTGCGTGAGCAGGTGACGGACGGTCACCTGGTCCTTGAGGCCGCCCGAGAAACTCGGCAAATAGCGCGACACCGGCGCGTCGAGTTCCACCTTGCCCTGGTCGAAGAGCACCATGATGGCGGTGGTGGTGCCGACGACCTTGGTGAGCGACGCGAGATCGTAGATGCTTTCGTTGGCCGAAACGCGGGTCTTGCCACCCCAGTCGAGGGAGCCGAAGCGGCGCGACCAGACGCTGAAGCCTTTGCGGCCCACCACCACGGAGGCGCCGGGATAGCCACCGGCGTCGAGTCCGCGCTGCACCACCCGATCGATGGTGGACAGCCGTTCGGCGGACATGCCCACGGCCGACGGCGAGCCGACCGGGAGGCCAGGCGACGTGGGGAAGGCAAGGGACAGCGCGAGAGCGGCCTTGAGTAACAGAATCGGTCGACCTGCGTAGAGAGTCGGAAGCGGCGTGGACCGGACTCAGAGCATCTAAGGCGGAGTTCGTATCCCGTCAAGTTTGCTCCCCATCACAGAACCCGGCAGCGGGTGCGTTTGTGCCGCTTATCCACGTGAACCACGATTGTGGTGCAGGAAGGCAACCCAGGCCCGGCAATCGGTGACACATTCTGTGGAACCCATGGAGACTGACGCCGCTATCGTCCGACGGGCGATCGAAGGCGACGAACGAGCCATGCGGCTGCTGTGGAATCAGCATGCTCCGCACGTGGACGCCGTCGTTCGCCGACTCGCCGGAGATCCCGACCTCGCCGAGGATATCGCGCAGGAGGTCTGGATCCAGATTTTCCGCGCCCTGCCGTCGTGGCGCGGGGATGCGAAGTTCAGCACGTGGGTGCACCGCGTGGCGATCAATCGCGCGCTGAATGCGTTGCGCCGCGTGAAGCGGGTAGCGGCGGCGGAGACCGGGATCGAGGAAGATTCGGCGTTCGTTGAACAGGATGGAGAGCGCAGCATGTTGGCGGCGACGATCAGTGAGGCGACACGGAAGTTGTCACCGGGTGCGCGCACCGTATTTCTGCTGCACGATGTGGAAGGGTACACTCACGAAGAAATCGCGACGGAGCTGGGTATCACGTCCGGTGGCAGCAAGTCGCAGTTGTTCAAGGCGCGTGCGAAGCTTCGCCGGCTCCTCGCTCCGCTGGTAGACATTCCCAACGCCGGCTCGACGGAACGCAGCTATGCAGCACCTGGATACTGAACGAATCGCCGCTTTCGATCACGAGGCTCCGTCACCGGAGGAGCTCGTGCATCTCGCCGCCTGTGCGGTGTGTCGCGCGGAACGTGATGCCTTCGATGCGCTGGCGCAGTGGTCGTCGCAGAGCGCGGCCGCGTCTGCCGACGCGAGCCTCTCACCGCGTCTGAGCGACTGGGAGTCGTTGTCGAAAGTGCTGCGTCGCGAAGGGTTGCTCACGTCGGCGTCCGATCATCGCGTTGCCGAAACGCCGTTGGTGGTGCGCGCACTCGATGGCACCGGCGAACGCATCGAGCGGTCGGCCAAGGTGCCGGCCGTGCCGGCCGCTGCGACGCCATCAACCGGTCGTCCGTTCCCGAGCGCGCGGCAGTGGCTGATCGACCAGGTGCTGCTCGCGCGCCTGAGCTACCGGTATTACCGCCAGGAGGCGACCGATTACTTCCACGAGCACGTGCGCGGGACGCCGCCCTTCCACCGCACGCAGGATCCCGACCTGGCCTCGTTCGAGTCGCACGGCGTGGGCCTGAAGCTCGCCTGGTACTTCGCGCGCGGCTGGATGATCGACGTGGCCGGCGACCTCGTGTGGCGCAGCGACGGGCTCGACCAGCGCTGGCTCGGCGCCGGGGTCCGCTGCGAGTTCTGAGCGGACCTCAACGCCCCCTCGCTCGCAGCCACGCGCCGCTGCGGACGCGAGGTCGTGGGGACGCTCTGGTTCATGGACCTGCCGCGCTGAGCGTGATTGGCGCCCCGCATGCCGGAGGGCTACGCTGCGCCCCGTGAGATTGCCCCTCGACGCCGGCGAGCGCATCGCGGCGAGCATCGCCCAGGCCGAGTCCTTCACGTCGGCGGAGCTCGTGCTCGTCGGCGTGCCGGCGTCGGGCTCGTATCGCGACGTCGACCTGTGGGTCGCCGGCGGCTGCGCCCTGG
>CAYWCJ010000034.1:0-22530 GCA_964456595.1 uncultured Gemmatimonas sp.
CGCGTTCACGCTCACGTCCGTCATGCCGCTCCCGTCGGGTTGTGCCAGCCGCCGAGCATGTGGTGCACGCTGCGGCGACCGCAGTGTTCGAACGCGGCCGATTCGTCATCGCACTGTCCGGCGGCTCCACGCCGAAGGCACTTTTTCGATTGCTGGCCCAGCCACCGTTGGCCGCGCGCATTGCGTGGGAAGCTGTGCATGTCTGCTGGGGCGACGAACGATGCGTGGCGCCGGACCACGCCGACAGCAACTACCACCTGGCGCACGAGGAACTGCTCTCCCGTGTGCCGATTCCCGCGTCCAACGTGCATCGCATGCGCGGCGAACTCGAACCGGCTGCTGCAGCCATCGACTACGAGGCGAGGCTCCGCGCGCTCCTCGGCGAGGCGCCTGTTGCACGCGAAGGAGCACCCAAGCTGACGGCCGGTCACCGCTTCGATCTCGTGCTGCTCGGACTGGGCACCGACGGCCACACGGCGTCGCTCTTTCCTGGCGGTCAGGCGGTACACGAACGCGAACGTTGGGTCGTTGCCGAGTATGTGCAGAAGGTCCAGATGTGGCGCCTGACCATCACGCCCCCCGTGATCAACGCCTCCGCCGAAGCGCTGTTTCTCGCCGCCGGCACGGAGAAGGCCGATGTGCTGCGACGGCTGTTGAACGATGCGCCGGATGTGTCAGTGCTGCCCGCGCAGGTGGTGGCTCCGACGCGCGGTGTCGTTCGTTGGATGGTGGACGCGGACGCCGCGTCGAAGCTGCACGAAACGGCTCCCGACTAACCCTCGAGCGTATAGCGTACCAGCGATCGCTTCAGCGCCGGAGCCGCCGCGCGCTGTGCACTCACGATCACGGTGTGCGCTCGACCGTCGTCCACCAGCTGCAGGACATCGTCATCGGACGGCACGCCATCGAGGGCGAAGCGTGCGCCGCGCGCCTGAATGTCCGCCGGCTCGCGCACGATGATGTCGTAGCGTGAGCTCCCGAACTGGTAGCGTACTTCGAAGCTGGGCCACGCGCGCGGCACACACGGTGCCATGCGCAGCGTATCGCCGACCTTGGTAAAGCCAAGAATCTGCTCGAGCCCCACGCGATACATCCAGCTCGCAGAGCCCGTGTACCAGGTCCAACCGCCACGACCGAGTTGCGACGGCGCGGTGTAGACGTCGGCCGCAACGACGTACGGCTCCACCTTGTAGCGCGCCATGTCATCGGCGGTGGAGGCATGGGTGAGGGGGTTGATCATCTGGAAGAGATCGAACGCGCGATCGCCGTCACCTTGCATCGCCACCGCCATCACCGCCCACAATGCGGCGTGCGTGTATTGCGCGCCGTTCTCGCGCACACCGGGCACATAGCCCTTGATGTAGCCGGGATCGTGCGTGCCTTTGTCGAACGGAGGTGTAAGCAGCATGATCAGTCGCGCGTCCTCGCGCACGAGCTGCGAGTTCAACGCGGCCATCGCCAACTCGCGGCGCGCGGGACTGCCGGCGCCCGAGATGACGCTCCAGCTCTGTGCGATCGAGTCGATCCGGCATTCGTCGTTGGAGACGGAGCCCATCGGCGTGCCGTCGTCGTAGTACGCACGTCGATACCACTGTCCATCCCAGCCGTTCGCCTCGACGGCAGCCGCGTACGCGTTGGCCTTCCGTCGCATATCAGCCGCTTCGCCGGCGTCGCCACGTGCCGCCGCGTGCACCGCGAACGCACGCAGCGTCGTGATAAGAAACCACGCCAGCCACACACTCTCGCCTGCACCGGCCGCGCCAACCCGGCTCATGCCATCGTTCCAGTCACCCGTACCGATGAGCGGCAACCCATGCGCACCAACCGTACAGGCGCGCCGCAAGGCGCGACGACAGTGCTCGTACACACTCCCATGTTCGTCGGCGATCTCCGGCAGGTCGTACACTTCGTGCTCGTCCGGTGCCAGCGAACGCATCTTGAGGAACGGGACGTACTCCTCCAGCACCGAGGTGTCGCCCGTCACGCGCACGTACTGATCCACGACGTACGGCAGCCACGCGAGATCGTCCGAGAACCTGGTGCGTACACCGCGACCGCTGTGCGCGTGCCACCAGTGCTGCACATCGCCCTCGATGAACTGCCGCGCGGTCGCGCGCAGGATGTGCTCGCGCGCGATCGCAGGCTCGGCGTACAGCAGCGCCATCACATCCTGCAGCTGATCGCGAAAGCCGAACGCGCCGCTGCTCTGATAGAGACCCATGCGCGCCCAGACACGACAGGAGAGCGTTTGATACAGCGTCCACTTGTTGATCATCGCGTCGAAGTCCGCGTCCGGCGTGCGGATGTCTATCGTGGCCAGTCGTGTTTCCCATGCGGCCACGGATCGCGTCACTGCCGAACTCGCGGCACCGGATCGGCGCAGGCGGTCGAGCGTGCGCCTGGCTTCGAGCTCGGTTCGCGCGGCGCCGAGCAGCACCGTGATGTCCCGCGTCTCGCCAGGCAGCAGCACGAGCTGCATCTGCAGCGCACCACAGGGATCGAGTCCGACGCCGGCGCGTCCATCCAGCCGATCGCCGCGCAATGCGACTGGATCGGCCAGACTTCCACCGTCGCCGATGAACACGTGCCGGTCGCCGGTATGGCTCGAGACCTCCTCAGTGGTGGCAACAAACGCCGTCCAGTCGGAGAAGCGGTCATCGAAGTGGTTCTGCGCGAAGATGGCGTGCTGCTCGGGGACATAGCGCGTGCGGACCTGATACTGCGTCTGCTCACGCCGCGCGCCGAGGGTCCACTCGACGTAGGCAGTGACCGTGATGCGTCGGGTGCGATCGGAGCGATTCTCCAGGCGGAGCAGCGACACTTTTACCGCAGCGTCCGGCGGCACACCTAACGTGAGCGTACTGCCGATCCCGTCACGCTCATGCTCGAACGTCGAACTGCCAGCGCCATGCCGTACCCGATACGAGCCGCGGCTCCGGACCGGTGCCGGCGTGGCCGACCACAGCGCTCCGCTCTCATCATCGCGAAGGAAGAGCACGTCACTGTTCGGATCGGAGACGGGATCGTTGTGCCACGGTGTCAGCCGATAGAAGTAGGCATTCTCGGCCCACGTACATCCACTGCCCCGCTCACTCACCAGAAACCCACCCATCGCATTCGCGATCACGTTGGCCCACGGCGCAGGCGGCAAGCGATCATCGTCGATGGTCATGCGATAGTCACCATGCACATCCATTCCGCCAATTCCATTGTGACCACGCAACGGAACCGCCTCTTTGCGCGAGTTGCTGCGGCCGATCGCGCCGGGTGCGTTGCGCGGAAGCAATGGCGCCACGAGCGGACGCAGCGCCGACATGATGGTCGCGATCGCGCCTTGTCGCTCCGACGAGGTACCAGCCGGCGCGCTGTCGATCCCGGTCGCCTGGGATTCACGCTCCACTGCCGACACGGCGCGCGACGCGGTCGAGTGGGCGTCGGCCGAGGCCAGCACGCGCGCCAACGATCGACCGTCGCAGGCCACCTGCACGCGTGCCGTGGCGGTCAGCATCAGATAGTCATCAACGAGGAACACTTCGCGACGTCGCACATGCACACCACCCGGCTTGTCCACCAGTGCCACATCGTCGGCAGCGACCATCGCTTCCGTAATTCCGTCGCGCAGTTCCTGCAGATAGTCATACGCCTGTGCGTTCACCACCACGAGATCGACTTCGAGTCCACGACGTCGCCAGTAGCGATGCGCCGAGAACAGATCGCGCAGTGTCGGGAGTCCCTCGATCGAGTCGATGGTGGCGATCAGGATCGGCCGATCGCCGGAAATGCCGTAGGACCACAGCCGCGGCTGCGAGCCCCGGTTGCGACGCACTTCGTCGAGTGGAGGCGCCAGCGAACCGCCGCGAAAGATCAGCTGTCCAGCGAGCTCCTGAAACACCGCCGCGTTCGATGGCGAGATGCCAAGCTCATTGAGTTCGATCTGGGTGGACGTCCACGCCAACTCGAGCGCACGCTGCGTCGCGTGCGGATCGTGATAGCGACCTGCCAGTTCGAAGGCGTGCTCGCGATTGGTGGCGACCAGGGTCGTGAAGGCCACGCGCACGGATTGACCCGGCGCCACACGCACGCGCGTGCGCAAGGCGAAGATGGGGTCGAGCACCGGACCCGTCGAGCACGACAGCTGCGCGCCCTCCGCGAGTGCCTGCGGCGCACGCACCGTTCGACCGCGACCGAGGAACTTCGCGCGATCCGTCTCGCAGGTGACCTCGCCAACGCGCTCGCGCCCCGCGTCGACGACATGCACGCACCACAACTGCGGCTCGTCCGGTGTGCGTGGCCGACGCGTCGCCGTGAGGGCGGTACACCACCCATGCCACTCGGTCTCAACGAAGAGATTCGAGAAGGCCGGATGCGCACGGTCGGCGTCGGGCGGTGCCATGACCACTTCGCCGTAGCTGGTGAGCTCGATGTCGCGTGTCTCGCGCCCGAAGTTGGTCAACGTCACGCGGCGTACTTCTGCCGCATCGGCCGGCACCACCGTGATCTCCGTCTTCGTTTCGAGATCGTCATCGGTGCGGAGCAAGGTGATGCGATCCGAGGCCATGCTGACGCGCGCCGTATCAGTCCGTGCACCGATCGGCTGCTGCGCCGCCGACCACACTCGGCCCGTGTCCATGTCCTTCAGATAGCAGAACTGTCCCGTGTCGCCTGCCGTGTCATCGGCACGCCAACGCGTCACTGCCAGCGACTGATAGCGACTGTAGCCACTGCCCGTGTGATCGAGCATGACGGTGTAGGGCAGCGCACCCAGGAGCGCGATGCGCCGACCATGCACAGTCTCCAGATCGATCTCCCGCACGAACGAACCAGTCTGCTCCGCATTCGTCGGAGACTCGTCGGGTCTCGCTTCCTGCGCATCGTGCATCACGAGTCGGCGGGGCACGCGTTCATGCAACAGCAACTCTGCCGCCTTGACCAACGCATCACGATGGAAGCGCTCCTGCCAGCGATCGTTCAGGAGCACATTGGTGAACGCGACCAGCGACATGCCGATGTGGTGTGCCATGTAGGCGCGCACGACGGAGAAGCGCTCGCCAGGTGCGGGGCGCGTGTAATCGAGCGAGTCGCAGAAGCCGATATCGCTCAGCGTTCCCATCGCCTCGAGCGCCTGCAGATTACTCATCGCGCGCGGAGGGTCGACCATCAAGGCAAGCGCACTCGCGTACGGCGCGATGACCAGGTCGCGCCCTAACCCGCGCTTGAGTGCAAGATCGGGTACGCCGAACGCACGGTACTGATACGTCTCATGGCGATCACGCCAATTGTAGGCGCTCTCGCTCACGCCCCACGGTACACCGCGCGTACGCGCGAACGCGCGCTGACGACGCACCGCACCGTGATATGTCTGATGCAGCAGCGTAAACGGAAGCGACCGCATCACGAGCACTGGCATCAGGTACTCGAACATGCTGCCGCTCCACGACACCAGCGCTGCGGCACCTGCCGTGCGATTGAGCGCGCGGGACAAACGAAACCAATGCTCCGTCGGCACATCGTTCTTGGCGATGGCAATGAAGCTCGCGAGACGGGCTTCCGAGGCCAGAAGGTCGTAGAAGGAATCGTCCGCCGTGAACGAATCGGGGTGATAGCCGATCGTGAACAGCTCCTGCGACGGATCGTACAGGAAGCCAAACTCCATCGCTTCAACGAAGATGTAGCTCTGATCAGCCAATGAGATCAGACGCTCGCGCAGCGCCGCATGCTGTTCGGCGAGCTGCAGACAGGCCTGCCGCAATGCAATCAGATGCCCCGCGATATTGCCGCTGTCCACCGTACTGATATAGCGCGGCTCGAGCACATGCAGGTCGTGGAGATCGTACCAGTTGTAGAAGTGGCCGCGAAAACGCCGCAAGCCGTCGAGTGTGGCGAAGGTACGCTCCAGCCGCTCCGTGAGATCATCGATTGCGATCAATCCGAGATCATGCGCGCTGACCGTGGCCAACAACTGCAATCCGATATTGGTGGGCGATGTTCGCATGGCGACCACCGCCTCCGGCGTTGCCTGAAAGTTGTCGGGCGCGAGCCAGTGCGTTTCGGACGTCACATACCGGTCGAAGAAACGCCAGTGTGCGACCGCGTATCGCTCCACCGTGGCACGCGCGCCTGGCGAGAGCTCGGCGCGCACCGGCGACGAGCTGCGGCTGAGTGCATCCGCAATTCGCGGCGCTGCCAGCCAGAGGCCAACGACGCTCCACAGCGCAAGCGCGGGTTCCAGGAGCACGGACCATGGCACACCACTCGAGAGGTGTACGCGCACGGCGACCAACGACACGCCGATTCCAAATACTGCCGACATCAGCACCGCCGCACGCATCGACCGCCAGCTCTGACTGCCTGGCTCTGCGACGCGTCGCTCCACCAGCAGTGCGGACTGCCACGCCAGCAGGTAGCGACGTGAGACGAGCAGCCGATACAGTGTGCGTGCAATGGCGTCGGCGGAGACGTACGCCTGATGCGGGAGCATGACGATGGCCACCACCGCTTGCTCCACGCTCAGCACCGCGTCCTCCGCCACGGCCGAGTAGTACGCGCGCCACGACTTGTCGAAGGGCGGACGGATCACGGCCATCAGCAGCGACGTGACCCACGGCGCCACAATGGCGCCGAGCCCCAGGACCGTCCATCGCACCGGCGAACCCGGCAGCACCGTCCACGCGGCGAGCAGCAACATAAGCTGCGAAAGTTCGACCGTGCTGCGACGCAGATTGTCGAGAATCTTCCACTGCGAAAGCAATGAGAGCCGATTGCGCTCCGGCCCGTCAGGTCCGGGCACGATGCGCCGCAGCCATGGCAGCAACTGCCAGTCGCCTCGAATCCAACGATGCTTGCGCAGGCTCGCCGCGACATAACTCGTCGGATAGTCATCGTACACGATCACGTCGGTGACGAGGCCCGCGCGTGCGTAGTTCCCCTCGATCAGATCGTGCGAAAGGAGTGTGTTCTCCGGAAAGCGGCCGTGTGTGGCCAGCTGAAAGGCGTCGACATCGTAGATGCCCTTGCCGGTGAAACTCCCTTCGCCGTACAAGTCCTGATACACGTCGGAGACGGCCGTCGAGTACGGATCGACACCCGGATACCCCGACGCAATCGATGCGAATCGCGAACGATTGGCGCTGGGCAAGGAGACACCGACGCGCGGCTGCAGGATGCCGTAACCTCGCACCATGCGGCGTTCGGTCGCGTTGTAGACGGCGCGGTTGAGCGGATGCGCCATCGTACCGACGAGCGCCGGTGCAGCGTCCGGAGGCAGCATCGTGTCGGCGTCGAGCGTGATGACGAACTGGACGTCCTGCAACACCGATGGATCGCTGCTGATCAGCGAAAACGCGTCCGACGCGCCGCCCCGCAACAGCGCATTGAAATCCGCGAGCTTGCCGCGTTTGCGCTCCCACCCCATCCACACCCCTTGTCGCGCATTCCAGCGACGCGGACGATGGAGCAGATGAAAGGCCGCCGGTGCGTCAGGCGCATGCCGTTCATTCAGTGCACGTATGCCATCCACGGCCGTCGCAATGATTGCGGCATCGGTCGGCAACGTCTCCACCGCCGCGTCGGTGAAGTCGCTCAGAACGGCGAAATGCAGGTGCGACTCACGGTTGGCGAGATACTGCACCTCGAGGTTCTCGAGCGCCTCCTGCACATCGTCTTCACTGTTGAACAGCACCGGCATCACGACCGCCGAGCGATACTCTGCGGGAATACCGTGCTCATTCAGGTCCATGCGTGGCAGCACGTACGGCGGCAGCCACGTGGTGACGAGTTGATTCAGGGAATTGACCGCAATGTCGAGCGCGGGCAGGAACGTGAACAGCAGCACCAGCCAGAGCGAGCCGCGCGCCTCCGACTCAGCCAGCGTCACCACGGCGACGAGCGCGAGCAACGTACACAGGAAGACGCCGCCCATCAGGACGACATCGGGTTGCGCATGCACCAGCCGTCGCACGCGCTCACGCACCGTCGGCGTGTAGCCGGCCTTGCGCTCCAACTCCACCATTCCATCGTCGATGAGATAGTAGCCGACGTGCGAACGGTGCGGTGCAACGGCGGCAGTCGGCGCGCTGCTCTGTGCCAGGGCAAGAGCGATCGCCCACTGCGCCACGACGATTTCACTGCGGCCCGTGCCCTTGGCAATGCGTTCGACCGCGCGACGATAGCTGTCGCGCGTCTCGAAGCTCATGCGCGCATACACCCCCGACGGATCGGTACGCAGCACCGCGTCCATGGTGCTCTGTTGCTCGACGAACTCGCGCCAGTCGCATCGGCCAATACGACGCAGGCTCATGATGCTGTTGGCCATCATGATCTGCGTGAGCGCCAGCCGCTGCGTGTGCTGCGCCGCCGCGTGTTCGGGGCTGACGCCGGCTTCCCGCAGCCAGTGCTCCAACCACGCCAATGGCGCTGAGGCACCTTCCGCTTGCCGCAGCGTCTGCAGAAAGCGCGAGACGAAGTTGGGCGTCAGCGCATGCTCACCATCGGCGAATTCACGGAGCGAGATGCGCAGTTCCGCGCCACCGCGTGCATTCGCCAGCACGATGCGGTTGGCCCAGTAGTCGGCGAGCTCGATCTCGTCGAGCCGTTGTACGGTGCGTAGCGTGAGCCGTCGCACGCTCTCGATGAGACCCAGTCGCAGCATGGCGGGCATGGCCCACAGCTCACCAAGCGAGATCGGCGTGACACTCTGAAACGCCTCGACGTACAACTCCACGTTCTCGAGATCGACGCGTGCTTCCGTATGCGAAATGAGCGAGATCGCCATTTCGTAGACACGCGGATATCCCGTCAGCGGCCCACTGCTCAGCTCGGGCAGTTCGCGATAATAGCCGCCCGGCAGGCTGGCCTGCACTTCCTGCAACTGCTCCTGCACCACGTGATAATTATCGAGCAGCCACGCGGCCGCCGGACCGGCGTCCAGCTCATCCGATGGAACGCCGGACAGACGCTCGTACGCATCCGCAAGAATGCGTCGCGTGCCGGCGAGTCGTTCGAGTAACCTCGCCGGCCGCAACGGGCGGCGACCGGCGACCAGGCGTTGCCCACGCGCGATTGCGCGCGCACGCGCCGCCAAGTGCTCGGTCCCCAGCAGCTCGCCGCCGATCGGGCCCACCAGCAACTCATCCGTCGCCGCGGCAAGCAGCCGCTCGGCGTGCGAAGTCATTGATCCATCCGCTGTTCTGTCACTGTGGAACGTAGCGTGGCGCAGCAGCGGTTACGTGCATTGCCCTGAACAGGCAGCCGCTCGGCGGCTGCGCTCATACGCGACAGACTCAGAGCACCTTCCGACCCTGAACCACGCGCACCAGGACGACGATGACCGCCACAACGAGCAGGACGTGAATCAGGCCGCCCATGGTGTAGGCGCTGACCATGCCCAGCAGCCAGAGCACGATGAGGACAATTGCGAGAGTCATGAGCATGCGAAGTCTCCAGTATTCATGAGTACATCCGGCGCGGTACTGCACCGTGACCACGATCATGTGAATGCGTTCACATGCCGCGGCTGTTCGCATATCACTATCAAGTTCCGTACCGTCCTGCGGCGTGTGGTAGAAGGGGTGGATCCCGCTTGTGGTGCAGCGCACAAAAGTCGGCGGGCCGTTCACCTTATCGGTAGACGACCCGCCTTCGAACACTGATGCAACACCTGCCGGTGGTCTTCTCCGCTACCGGTCGTTCAAGACGAACGCGCGCAATGGCGCCCCACCCACGTTGTTGTCGGCCGCGACGATCGTCCGCCCCGTTCCCGCCGGCAGCGAAAGACTCGCCACGTTGATCGATACCGCACCGGTGCGCGCCGTCGGTGCCGTACCCGTCGGCACCACGCGCACCTGATAGGTGCCGGCCACGACCGACGAGTACAGCGAAGCCGTCTGATACGCGACATTGCCAAAAGTCGCCGTCGCGGCGGCCAGATCGGCACCAGGCGCTGTGATGAAAATGTCCACCGCACCTGCGGTCGGACTGAGATGCACCACGCGCAGGCGTGTCTGACCGACTGTTGGCGTCGTGTTGTCATCCACAGTGGAGAACGCAGTCACGGCGCTGTTGGCCGTTCCACCGATGGCGTACAGCGTGCGGTCTTGACTCTCGGTCACCGTGAACGGAGCTGAGAGGACGGTCACGTTCGTGTCCGCCGTGCGTTTGAGCACCAGCGTGCGCGAACCGGCAAGGATGGCTGAGTAGAGCGCCGTGTTGGGGGCCGCAAGCGTGGCCGGCGTACTCTGCGTGTACGAGAGATTCACGCCAAATGGCAGACCCTCAAGGATCGCGTTCACCACCCCGCGGGTCGGATCGGTGATGACATTCACGAAGCGCACGCGCCCCTGCGCGCCAGTTGGAGACAGCGGCCCTTCGGCATCCTTGGTGCCGCACGCCGTGCTCACCAACGCGAGGCCCGCGAGCAATCCCATGGTTCGACGATGCGACACGCGCACGCTCTCTCTGTTGATCGGGTTCATGTTCACGATGCTCGTCACTTTGCTGGTCACCTTGCTGGTCACCTTGCTGGTCATGGCTGGCGTCCTCATGGCACTGGGCAGCCGGCGGGAAACGCCGACGGCTCCGTGGGATCAGGAAGCGCGGTGAAGCTCGCGTTCGGATTGGCGTTCCGATCGCCAAGCGCATATGGAAGCCAGCATCGCTGTGCATTCGTTGGCACGGCAGGCGCCGCCGTGGGTCCGCGTACGGAGTTGCGACGACGTGCGTCTTCCCATCGCAATCCGGTGCCGAGCAATTCGTAGCGACGCTGCGTGTAGATCTCGTTCACCAACTCCGCCTGCGACAGCGGCGTCGCCAACGGTGCGAGGCACGCCTTCGGATCGTCTACACCACGTCCGCCCGCGCAGTCGGTGCGCACCGAATCGAGTGCGGCCTGTGCGCCGGCGAGATTGCCCTGCGATGCGAGCGCCTCCGCCTTGATGAGCAACGCTTCGTCAGGCATGTAGACCGGCAAAGGCGCCTGTGGGTTGGCGTAGCGATTGAACGGATCGAGCTGCGCACCGATGCGACCCACCAGCGTCGTGGAGGGAATCACGAAGTACGCAAAACGTTGATCCTGCGGCAGCATCGAGAGTCGAAACTGACGACGCACGGCGATCCCGTTGGTGCCACCGGTCACCGCCGCGTACGGATTCACGGTGGGCGCTGGGAACGTCAGTACCGAGAGCGCCGCGGTGCCCGTCCGCGTCACCAGATTCGCCGCCGACAACGCCGTTGCCTGATCGCCCGCCATTCGGGCATACCGCGCGCGGAACAGCTGAATCACGTTCGACAGATTCAGCCCCGGCGTGAGGATGCTGTTGTTGAAGAACGTGCTCGTGGGCGTCGCGGCGATGCCGGCGGCCGCCGAATCGAGCAGGGCACGCACGACCGGCAAGGCCTGTGCGCGGGTGGCATACGTCGGTGCGGTCTCACCAAACGTCGTGACCGGAATCTTCTGGTACGCCTGCAGCGCCTCGCCCAGCGCTTCGGCCTTGAGCGTCCACGCAAGCGCCTTGAGACCACTGCGCGTGCCCGCATCGAGCTGCGCCGACAACGCATCGGCGCCGTTGAGCAGATCGTCGGCGGTTCGCACCGTGCGATAGATCGAGTTGAAGACGTTGTCCGCGATGCCCGTGCCCGACGGCACCGCGCCCTGCTCCGCATCGCTGATGGAAATGAGCGCGGCACTGGTGGCCGCAAACTCGTCGGTCACCAATCCGGCCGCGTAGCCGAAGCTGAAGTACGACGTGGCAAACCGGGACTGCAGTCCGGTGGCCAGCGCGATCACGCCATCCACATTCGACGTGACCTGTGCTTCGGTTGGTGAATTCGGGTTCTGCAGATCAAGGCTGCACGCGCCGAGCGCGATGGCGGTCAGCACGACCGCGCTTTGTCTGATGATTCGCATGAGTGTTGGTCTCCGCGGGTCAGTGAGTGAAACGCGCACTGACCGACCACACGCGCGGAATGGGATAGCCACCAAAATCGAAGCCACGATCAGCCGCCGTGGTCTGCACGGACCCCATGCCGCCGGCATTCGTGCCGAACAGGTTGATCTCGGGATCGTAACCACTGTAGTTGGTCCAGACAGCGAGATTGCGACCGGAGATCGTCAACTCGATGCCGTCCTTGAACACACGTCGAATCGTTGGTAAGTCGAGCGTGTAGGTGGCCGATAGTTCACGCAGCTTCACGAACGAGCCATCTTCCACCCAGTACTGGAAGATACCCTGCGTGCGCGCGTTGAATCCCGGCGGCAGCTTGCGCGGATCTCCGTACGGCAAGAGCTCACGCTCATACTCCTTGGAGTTGCTGGCCACGCCGGCGTTCTGTGCACGGGTGGAGAGATTCATCACATCGTTGCCGAACACACCGTCCAGCAGCATGCGGAAGCGCAGCTTCTGCCCAAGCGTGACTTCGTTGAGCAGCGAGCCAAGCCACGACGGATTCGGGTCGCCGATGACGGCGTTGAGCGAATCGTTGCAGGTGCCGCCGCTGATCGCCTGGCGCTGCGCGAGCGTCGCGCCCATATCCACCGTCTGATTGCTGCGGCGGTAACGGCCAAGCGAATCGAGCAGCAACGCGCCCGTGACGCAATTACGCGCCGCATACGAACCGTAGAACACACCAGCCGGCTGACCGGCACGAATGCGATTCGGATAGCCACCGGCCGACTGAAAGTCGAGAATGTCGAGCGATTCGACGAGGTTCCGGTTCCGGGTGTACGTCGCGGTCGTGGCCCACTTGACGTTGGCCTTGTCCACGTTCTGCGTCTTCACCATCAACTCCACGCCCTTGTTGGACATGCTGCCGATCGGGAAGAACTGACGCGAGAAGCCGGTGCTCGTGGCCAGCGGACGGAAGAACAGCAAGTCGGACACAAGCCGATTGTAGTACGTCGCATCCACCGACACCTTGCCGTTCAGCAGGCCCGCCTCGCTGCCTACTTCCCACTCACGTGCGCGTTCATTACGCAAAGTCGGATTGCCAAACGTCACGTCGTTCACGAAACCCGGACGACCGCCGAACGGCAGCTGCGCGTAGCCGACGAACTGTGAGTACGCATTGACGATGCCGGGCTGACTTCCGGCCCAGCCCAACGCGCCGCGCACGCGCAGGTTGTTCACCAACCCGTCCTGATTGTTGAGCACCACATACGACGCCGACAGCTTGGGGAACGCTTGCCAACGCTCCGACGGCGCAAACGTGCTC
Organism: uncultured Gemmatimonas sp.; assembly: GCA_964456595.1. GTDB lineage: Bacteria > Gemmatimonadota > Gemmatimonadetes > Gemmatimonadales > Gemmatimonadaceae > Gemmatimonas. Next base: position 13,204 of record CAYWCJ010000034.1, read on the forward strand.
GACGCGTCGTAGCGCACCGCACCACTCAGAAACAGCCGATCCTTGATCGACACTTCCTGCTGACCGAAGAAGCCGAGCGTGCGCAGCTCCACTTCCGTTTGTCCGGCGCTGAACAGCGAGCCGGCGCCGATCAGTTCCCCAACAGGCGCGAGGCCGTTGGCGACCGCATTCGTCGTGCGCACCTTCTGGCTCGTGTAGTTGAATCCGCCCGTGGTACGAAACTCGAAATCACCGATCGGATTCCACGAATACGTCGCGATGCCGTCCTGATTGACGATGCGGTTTCCCTGAAAGATCGACTGCGAGCGACCGGTGGAGTTCGGCGCCGTGCCAAGCACCGCATTTCGCGGAATGAACTGGCGCGCCTCGAACGAGGTGTTGTCCACGCCAATGGTGTAATCGAGAATGAGCGACGGCACCGGCGTCCACGTCAGCTTGGTCGATCCGATGAAGCGATCGATCGTCTGTGGATTGCGAATGCGGTCGATCGCCAGCAGCGGATTGGTGCCGAGCGCCGGTGGCAGTGGATAGATGCCGTTGACCGGGCGGAAATCGACGCTGGTGGGCGCAAAGAAGAGCGAGCCCATGATACCGTAGTCGTTGTTCTCGCCGAACGCCTGGAACTGGTTCTGCGTGGTGACGTAGTTGGCCGTCACATTGGCGATCAATTTCGGGTTCAAGGTCTGCTGCAGGTTTACGCGCGCACCCTGACGCCGCGACGACGTGCTCCTGAGGATCCCGTCTTCGTCCGAGGCGTTCGCGCTCAGGAAGTAGCGCGTCTGCTCGTTGCCACCTTCGACCGTCAGATTCTGCTCGGTGCCCACGGCCCGCGCGAAGATGTCGTCCTGATAGTTGAAGCGGGCGACCGGACGACCGTTCTCATTGAACGGGTACAGGTTGAACGGCTGCTGTTCGCGCAATTCGTTCGACGCGTACCGACTGCTGAAGGTGAACCGTGGCTTGCCGATGCTGCCGCGCTTCGTGAAGATCTGCACCACACCGTTGTTCGCGCGCGATCCGTACAGCGCTGCCGCCGCCGCACCTCGAATGATCTCGATGCGTTCGATATCGGCGGGATTCAGGTCGGCCAATCGGTTTTGCGGATTCGAACGTCCGCCGAGATCGATCAGCTGCGACGATCCGTTGTCGATGATCACACCGTCGATGATGTAGAGCGGATCGGACCCGGAGATGAACGAGTTCGTGCCCCGCAGTCGCACCGACATGCCACCGCCACCCGGACCGCCGGAGTTCTGCGTGATCTGCGCGCCGGCCACCTTGCCCTGCAACGCCTGATCCAGCGTCACGGCTTGCGCGCGGCTGATCACCGTCGAGTCCACCGACGCGATGCTGGTACCCACCTTTCGCTTTTCCGTCGGCGCCGCCGATCCGGTGACCACCACTTCCGTCAGGTTGACGGCGCTGACACGCAACGTCACATCGAGGGTGGCCGTACCGCCATCCGTCACCGTCACGGGCAGGGTGACCGGAGCGTAGCCGATGCGGCGCGCGGCGAGGGAGCGAAGACCAGCGGGGGCGACGGCGATGATGTACTCGCCGGAGATGCCAGTGACGGCACCAACGCGCGTCCCGGTGATGACGAGCTGGACTTCAGCCAGCCCGCGGCCGTTGGCGGCGTCAGTCACTCGCCCGCGCACCGTTCCTGTTGAATTCTGAGCCGCCAGCACCGCTGGCAGCGCGAAGGAGGCGAGCAGTGCCATCAGCATGCCGCGCCCCATCTGTCGAAAAGTCATTCGTTTCGCTCCGAGTCTGCGTTTCTCCCCCGTGACCCTGATGACAGCAGCGGAGGGCTCTCAAGAGTCACAAGTCGGAGGACATATAGCCGATTCGACACCCGCTAGCCACCCGCCCGGTGACGATGCGCCCTCGTACGCGACAGGCTGGCGGCGCCGGCGGGATCAGTCGCACGCGGCCGGTGCCCCACCACAATCCGGGAGGACCTGGATGGCGGTTTGTGATCTCCGCCTTCATGTTGTCACTGCCCGACGCCGGGCGACGATGTCTCCGTCATCCGACCTCTCCATGCTCGCCCACTGTCAGGTTTCATGAGCGCGCTTGGCACGGTCGGCGTGATGCGCGGTGTCGCCGACCGGATCACCGATGCCGACGACGTCGTTCTCGGCATGCTGGGGTTCGCGCGCGAGGACCTGGACTCCGGCAGGCTCAACTGGCCCGAACTGACGCCACCCGAGTTCCTGCACCTCGATCAGGCCGGAATGAAGCAGGCGCTGGCGCGCGGTGGCTTCACCGTGCCGTATCAGAAGGAGTTCTTCCACCAGAATGGATCCCGCGTGCCGGTGCTGCTCGTGTGCGCCTTCGTTCCCGGCGTGCCGGACGCGTGGATCGGCTACGTGGTCAACCTGTCGCACCCCGCCCACCACCCGCTCGCACTCGCAACAGCAAGCGCCGAGCGTCAGGACACTGCGTCGAGTGACTTTCACTCGGAGTTTGTGAGCGAGTTGGTGCGCGAGCGGCAGCGCATGATTGCGATGCTCAATAACACCGAAGGGCTGATCTGGGCGGTGGACGCCGACTGTCGCCTGCTCTTCGCCAATCGAGCCTTTCAGGTCGCGCAGCGTCGCTTCAGTGGCGTGGAGCTCGACAGCGGCGAATCGGTACTGAGCCCGCAGTTCGAGGAGGACGTGGCGGCGCAGTGGCGCTCCTGGTATGCGCGTGCGTTGGCGGGCGAGCGATTCACGGCCAAGTTGACGAACCATCTCGGGACCGTCCCGGTCTATCGCGAACATCTGTTTTCCCCGATGATCGACGAAGGAAAGCGTGTCGTCGGCGTGACGGTGATGTCGCAGGATGTTTCGGCGCGCATGCACACCGAGATGGCACTGCGCTCGAGCGAAGCTCGGTTTCGCACCATCGCCTCGCAGTCTCCACTTGGCGTCTTCCTCACGGACGCACAGGGTCGCTTCGTCTACGCCAATCCGCGACTGCAGAACATGTGGGGACTGAGCGAGTCCGAGATCATGGGTGACGGATATCTTCGCGCCGTGCACCCGGACGACCGCCGCACCGCGCTCGAGGAACTCCGCGTCGCGATGACAGCGGCGGTAAGCCTTGAGACCGGCTTTCGCGTGGTGCGGTCGGATGGAAGTGAGCGACACGTCTGCATCTGGACCGCCCCGATTCGCGATGGCGAGACCGTGACCGGTTTCGCCGGCACGGTGGACGACGACACGGATCGACGGGACATGGCCACACGCATTCGACAGCGCGAAAAGATGGAGTCGCTCGGCACACTCGCCGGTGGCATCGCGCACGACTTCAACAACATGCTCGGCATCGTACTTGGCCACACCGAACTGGCGATCGCGGATGCGTCGGACCCAACGGCGCTGCAGGAACACCTCCGCGAGATCCACACGGCGAGCGCCCGCGCCCGTGACCTCGTGCAGCAAATCCTGACGTTCAGTCGCCACTCCGATCGCGAACAGGCGCCGGTCGACCTGCGCGCACTCGTTGCCGAAAGCCTGAAGTTGCTGCGCAGCGCGCTTCCGGTCTCGGTGGCGATCGAAGCGCAGGTGACGAGCGAACCCGCGATCGTGCTGGGCGATGCCACCGCGCTGCAGCAGATCATTGTCAATCTCTGCACGAACGCCGAGCATGCGATGCGCTCGACCGGCGGTGGTACGATCACGATTGCGCTCACGGTGAAGGGCGTTGCGCCACACGGTCAGGCCATGCTCACCGTGACCGATACCGGCCACGGGATGCAGCCGGAAATACTGGCGCGAGCGTTCGAACCGTTTTTCACCACCAAGACCGTTGGCGAAGGCACCGGGATGGGGCTCGCCGTCGTGCACGGATTGATGACAAGCCACGGCGGCGGCATCGAACTCGACAGCACCGTCGGCGAAGGCACGACGGTGCGCGTGGCGTTGCCGCTGACGGCACGCGCACTGGTGACGGCCGCCGTGGAGACAGCAACCACGCGTGGCTCGGGCCGCGTGCTGCTGGTGGAGGACGAACCCGCACTCGCACGCTTTGCCGAACGCGCGTTGCAGCGTGCCAGCTATGATGTGCGCGTATGTAACGACGGAACGGTCGCGTTGGAGCAGTTCCGCGCGACACCGGATGCCTTCGACGTGATCGTCACCGATCTCACCATGCCCGGCCTGCCGGGCGATCGCCTGGCAACGGAGCTGCGCGCGCTGCGCAGCGATATTCCGATCGTGCTGATGACCGGATTCAGCCGCACGATCACGTCGCGCAATGCACACGAATTCGGCATCACGACGCTGTTGGAAAAGCCGTTCAGCGCCAAGGATCTGGTGGCGGTGGTTACGGAGTCACTGCAGCGCTGACCATGCAGTGCAGCAGGATGCGGCGGCGTTGGCGTCCCAACTCGCCTCGAGACGCGCTTCGGGGGGGATCGGGGTTTGGATGGTTCGACGGGTGGCGGTACAGAACGGTTGCAGCGCGTACCTTTCGGCATGCAACCCGACGCCAGAATTGCCGCCATCGCGCACGTCATTGAAATCGCCATCGCACCGGTGTTTCTGCTGACCGGCATCGCATCCCTGCTGGTGGTGTTGACCAATCGCCTCGGCCGCATCATCGATCGCGCCCGATTGCTGGAAACCCACCACACCAACGCCACTGGCGAATTTCGCTCGGCCCTCGGCACCGACCTGCGCATGCTCTCACGACGCGCGCGCCTGGTAAACCTTGGCGTCAGCTTGTTCACCGTCGCGGCGCTGTTGGTCTGCGTCATGATCTCGGTGCTGTTCATCAGTGCGTTCTTCGAGAGCGATGTGTCGCGCGTGGTGGCGGCGCTTTTTGTGCTGGCGATGGTCGCGTTGATTACGGGACTGGTGAGCTTCCTGCGCGAGGTGCAGCTGGCGACCGCGTCGCTGCGCATCGGACCGCACTGACACGGGCCTCTGCCCCCGGGGGTTGACGCATCAAGTTTTGTTGATATAATAGCTCATGGCTTCCGGCACGACCGACCTCACCGCCGCCGTTCGGCTCTTCCATGCACTTTCGGATGAGACGCGGCTGGGCATCGTGCTCATGCTGCAGGATGGCGAGCAGTGCGTGTGCGATCTGCAGGAGGCCATGGGTGCGGCGCAGTCACGGCTCTCCTTTCACCTGCGTGTGTTGAAGGACGCCGGGCTTGTCACCGATCGTCGCGACGGTCGGTGGTCGTACTACACGCTCGTGCAGGATGCTTTTGTGGACGCGCATGATATCGTGCGCGCATTGGCGCCCGATCGGCCGAAGGGGCGCGCCAAGCTTCCACAGATGGGCAGCTGCTGTCGCTGAACGATGGGGAAACGATTGGGAATCGAAGTTTCGCTCGTATTTTTCGCATCAACATTTTTTGATGATCACACGATCACAGGAGCGACCATGACGACCACCGATGTGACGGCGATTGTTCGTGAAAAGTACGGGGACGCGGCACGACGGGTGTTGGCCACGGTGGAGCAGACCGTACCGGGCGCTGAACTCGACGCGTCACGCTGCGCCTCGAGCTGCTGCGGCGGCGCGGCCTTCAACGGCTCCACCGACCCGATCACTGCCAACCTCTACGTCAATGGCGAGGCAGACGAGCTGCCGTCGGCGGCCATGCTGGCCTCGCTTGGCTGCGGGAACCCCACGGCGCTCGCCGAACTGACCGAAGGGCAGACCGTACTCGACCTTGGCTCGGGCGGCGGCATCGATGTGCTGTTGTCGGCGCGGCGCGTCGGTGCCACTGGCAAGGCGTACGGACTCGATATGACCGATGACATGCTGGCGCTGGCGCGACGGAATGCCGACGAGGCCGGCGTGACGAACGTCGAGTTTCTGAAAGGCCAGATCGAGGAGATCCCGCTCCCGGACAACTCGGTCGACGTGATCATTTCCAACTGCGTCATCAATCTGTCCGCCGACAAGGCGCGCGTGTTCGCGGAGGCCTTTCGCGTGCTCAAGCCCGGCGGCCGGCTGGCGGTGAGCGATGTCGTCGTGCGCGGCGCGGTGCCAGCGGCGGTCCGTCGCAGCATGGAACTGTGGGTGGGCTGCGTGGCTGGTGCACTCGAGGAGACGGAGTTCCATTCACTCCTGTGGCAAGCCGGCTTCGTGCGCACGGATATCGAACCGACACGCTTCTACAAGACCGAGGATGCCCGTCAGTTTCTTGCCGAATCGGGCGTGGACGTGGATGCGAACCTCGACGGGATCGAGGGAAAGTTCATGGCCGCCTTCGTCCGCGCATCGAAGCCCGAGTGATCGCTCGTCTCTGCGATGTCGTCATCGTACATCGTGTTCAGGCGAACATAGAGTAGCGGAGGGAAGAGGGCGGGAGAACCGCAGCGCACACCGCTGTTACTGCGCGAACACCGCGCGCAGCTGCATCATCGCCCATGCCAGATCTTCACGGCTCACCACGAGCGGCGGCGAAAGGCGAATCACGCTGTCGTGCGTTTCCTTGCACAGCACCCCACGGTCCTTCAGTGCCTCGCAGAATGGACGCGCCGCTTCGTGCAGCTCGATGGCGAGCATGAGACCTCGTCCACGCACCGCCTTGATGCTCGGATGCTGCAGCGTGCGCAATTCCGAAAGCATCCACGCGCCTAGTGTGGCCGACCGCTCGATGAGCTGTTCGTCCTGCAACACGCGAATGGCCGTACGCGCGACCGCGCAGCCGAGTGGGTTGCCGCCGAACGTGCTGCCATGCGAACCCGGACCGAACACGTCGAGCACGTCGCGTCGCGACACCACCGCCGACACCGGATAAAATCCGCCGGAGAGCGCCTTCCCCAGAACGTACATGTCGGGGCGCACGTCCTCGTGATCGCAAGCGAACATGCGACCGGTCCGACCCAGCCCCGTCTGAATCTCGTCGGCAATGAGCAGGACGTTCTGTGCGGCACACAGCGACGACAACTCGCGCAGAAACCCGTCGGGCGGCAGCAATACGCCCGCCTCGCACTGAATCGGCTCGATGAGCACCGCGCACGTGTTGGTCGTCATCGCTGCGCGCACGGCCGCCAGGTCGCCAAAGGGCACCAGCACGAAGCCGGGCGCGAACGGACCGAAGTGCGCCTTGTACGACGGCTCCGAGGAGAAGCCGACAATGGTGGTGGTTCGTCCGTGAAAGTTGTTGTCGAACGCGATGATCGTCGCCTGTCCGTCCGGGATGCCTTTGCGCGTGTATCCCCAGCGACGCGCCGCCTTGATCGCGGTCTCCACGGCTTCGGCACCGGTGTTCATCGGCAAGACCGTCTCCATCCCGCACAACTGCGCCAACGCCTCGCAGAACGCGCCCAGCTGCTCGTTGCGGAACGCGCGCGACGTCAGCGTCACGCGCGACGCCTGCTCCACGAGTGTCGCCAGAATCCGCGGGTGACAGTGCCCTTGGTTGACGGCGGAGTACGCGCTCAGGCAGTCGAGGTAGCGGTGTCCTTCAACGTCGGTGACCCATGCGCCTTCCGCGTGCGCGATCACGAGATCGAGCGGGTGATAGTTGTGTGCACCCCACGCATCCTCGCGGGAAATGCATTCGTCGGTGGCGCGCAGCATCGTGGCACTGTCGGTCATGGGAGAGGTCTCGCGTCGTGCGTCGTCAGAGAATGCGGCGCCCGAAGGCACTCGCGATGAGTTCCGCAGCCAATTCCGCGGTATGATTCTGTCGATCGAGAATCGGGTTGATCTCCACCAGATCCATCGCCACCATGGCGCGCGAATCGTGGATGATCTCCATGGCCAGATGCGCCTCGCGCAGCGTCGCGCCGCCTCGCACCGGTGTGCCCACACCGGGTGCTTCGCGCGGATCGATCCAGTCCGCATCGCACGACACGTGCACACCGCCCGTGCCTTCGGTCGCGATCGCCACGGCTTCGTCCATCACCGCACGCAGTCCGCGCTCGTCGATCTCGCGCATGGTGAACGCGTGCATGCCGCGGGCATTGATCATCGCCTTCTCGGCCTCATCCAGATCGCGCAGCCCGACGTACACGAAGTGTTCGATGTGCACGGCCGGAAACACGGTCGCGAGGTGCGACATACGCCGATCGCCCAGTCCGAGGAGATGCGCCACCGGCATACCATGCACGTTCCCGCTGAGACTCGAGTCCGGTGTGTTGAGGTCGCCGTGCGCGTCCAGCCAGATGACGCCGACCCGCTGTCCGCGCTCCGCCAGCGCCGATGCCGTCCCCGCCACCGAGCCCGCCGCCAGCGAGTGATCGCCGCCCAGCACGATCGGACACTTCCCGTCGCGCACCGCCCGGTGGGTGAGGCCCGCCAGCTCCGCGCAGACGTCCGTGATTGCCTCCAATCGAGCGCCTGGATCGGCACTGATCGTGTTTCGATCAGGCACAGCCACATTGCCGATATCCTCGACCGTGACGCCCAGCGCTTCGAGTTGCGCACTGAGGTCGGCCAGTCGCATCGCCGACGGCCCCATATCGACCCCGCGCCGGCTGGCACCCAGATCCATCGGCACGCCAATCAGTTGCGCGATGCCCGTGCGCGGCGCCGGATGCGGTCGACGAAACGCTCCCGTTCGAGAGGTCTGATACTCCGAGGTGAACTCGCCGCTCAGGAGATCGTTGCTGGAATCGGGCGCAGGCATGGCTTCGAACTCCTCGAGATGACACTTGACCGAATCGGCGAATGGGACCCGCCAATTCTCGCTCGCCGCAACTTCGCTCGCGCCGATGTTAGCAACAAGCGCAAAAGTTGCACATATTTGTGTATGCTTTTGACGAATCGCTAAGGCACGATAGCGTTATGCCCAATCCAGACCACCAGGAGACCCGATGGACGGCCAGGACCTTCGACTCATCTCGCTCCTGCGAGAGAATGCCCGCCTTTCGGTGGCGCAGCTGGCCAAACAGCTCGGCGTCTCGCGCGGCACCGTGCAAAACCGCATCGACCGGCTCGTGGAGCAGCGCGTTCTGCTCGGCTTCACGGTGCGCACGACCCCCGAGGCGGCGGCGCATCGCGTGCGTGCCGTGATGCTCATCAGCGTCGAGGGCGATCGCTCCGATGCGATCCTCAAGCTCCTGCGCGGCTATCCCGAGGTGCGTGCGCTACACACCACCAACGGTCGCTGGGATATCGTCGCGGAGCTTGGCACTGACAGTCTCGAGACCTTCGACGAAGCGCTCCGCGGCATCCGGACCATCAAGGGGATCTCGAATTCGGAGACCAGCCTGCTGTTGTCCACGCACAAGGTGTGACGGACGCGCCAGCGGCTCAAGTCGCAGCTCGCGCCGTCGATACCCAATGACAACAGGTGTTGCGGCTGTGACCGTCGGCACCCTGGCTCGGCTCCCTCGCCCACCCCCACACACGCTCCCCCATGTC
>CAYWCJ010000035.1:0-5824 GCA_964456595.1 uncultured Gemmatimonas sp.
GATCGGCAGGTAGGCTTCGGTGCCGGCCAGCCGCTCCGAGCAACGTCCGCGCGCCACCAGTGGTGCGACCTCACGCCGCGCGTATTCCGTGAGCGCCGACTCCAGCAGCGTGGTCTTGCCGATGCCCGGTTCACCCGTGACCGCGAGTAGATGCCCGTGACCGGCCACCACATCCTCGTAGCGTTCGGCCAGCACCGCCAGTTCGCCCGCATGCCCTACCGTCGTCAGCCGACGCGCCTGCGCCATTTGCGGACGCGCCGCCTGCTGCATGGCGGTGCCCGTCGACTCGACCCGTGCGCCCGGATTGCCCCCATTGGCGACGAACAGCGCCACCGGCGAGTCAAGGCGCGCCGTGAATCGCGAGAGCTGGAGCAGGAGTTCCACGGCCGTCGGGCGCTCGATCGGATTCTTCGCGAGCATGCGCAACACCAGCGCATCGATCTCCGGCGGAATTTCCGCACGCACCGAGGATGGTCGTGAGGCCGGCTTGGTGATGATCGCACCCATGATCGCCATTTCGGACGCGTTGCCGAACGGGTGCTCGCCCGTGAGCAGCTGATACGCGAGAATACCGAGCGAGAAGATGTCGCTGGCCGTGGTCAGCGGATCGCCGCACGCTTGCTCGGGCGAGAGGTAGCGCAACGTGCCGATCACCAGCCCCGGCTGCGTCATGGTCTGCGAACCGGCGTCATCGAGCGATGTGAGACGCGCCAGCCCGAAATCGAGCAGCTTCACAAACCCGTCGGTGCGGACCATCACGTTGTCGGGCTTGATGTCCCGATGGATGATGCCTGCGTCGTGCGCCGCCACCAGCGCCGCCGCACACTGCCGCAGCAACTCCACGCATTCGGCGAGATCACGCTTGGTCTTCATGCGATACGTCAGCGTCTCGCCGCGCACGAACTCCATGGCGATGAACGCACCGTCTTCACTGCTGCCGATCTCGTAGACGGTGACGATGTTCGGATGATTCAGCGCCGACGCGGCACGCGCCTCGCGGGCAAAGCGTGCCACCGAGCGTTCATCCGACAGCAGGCGCGGGGCCAACACCTTGAGTGCCACGTCGCGCTCGAGTCGCTGATCGCGTGCGCGATACACTTCGCCCATTCCACCCGCGCCGAGGGGCTCGAGCACCTCGAAATGGCCGAGTATCGTCGCGGTGGCGAGTGGCATCGATGCAGTGAAAGCGTGAGACGGCCGATCGTCGATCGGCGGCGCCCGGTCGGCGCAACCCTGTCCAAGCAAGACTATCCACCGGTGAGGACGCGCGCCATGGACTCGGCATGGCGTCTCCTGTTCCTCTCCGCCGCATCTACCCATACGTTGGTCGCACTCCAGCACACGAGGATTTCGTGAGTCTTTCCGTTCCGTCTGCGCCCGTACCCGCCGCACATCCGTGGCCCGTCTTTGCATGGGACGACGCGCGCGCCCTCGATCGACTGCGATTGGTTGGTGATCCCGCCGCCGACGCCTGCGCCGCCGCGCTGGCCGACGGCGGTGCAACGGCGACCGAACTCCGACGTGTGCTCGCGTCGTTCCGCGCCGACAAGCAACAACTGCCCGCCGGCACGCCCGCACCGCTGCGCGACTTCGTGCTCACACTCAAAGCGACCGGCAGCAGCAGTGATGCCCCGGCACTGCCGGCGTGGGCGGATCGCGAGCGCATTCTGCGTGGCCAGACCGCGTTCATGACGTCGGCCACCATGTCGGTGCTGGTGATGCTCTGTCGCAGTCTCCCCGAGGGCTATGCCGCTCCGTCCATGGCGCAGGTGCTCAACCTGTCAGGCGAACTTCGTGCTCGACCGTTTCATCGGCTCATGGGCACACTGCAATTGCTCAAGGACGTCTCGTCACCTGGTTCATTCGAGCCCGGCGGAGTCGGTCCGATGGTCGCGCTGGAGATGCGTCTCCTGCACGCGGGCGTTCGGACGAACGTGGCCCCCGTCGCGATGGGCGACCGCTTCGCGTCGTTCACCGCGCAGTACGGCGTGCCAATCAATCAGGAGGATATGCTCGGCACCGTGCTCGGTTTTTCGACGCTGGTGATTGAGGGGCTCGCGACGATGCGTGTGGCGCACACCGAGGAGGAGGCGGAGGACTACTACCATGTGTGGCGCGTCTTCGGCCACCTCATGGGCATCCGGCGCCCCGATATGCCCGATGATGCCGATTCGATGCCAGCCACATTGGCGGAAGCGCGCGCATTCTACGCGACCTATCACCGGCACTACGTCGGCGCCTCGAGTTTTCAGGGCGACTTCCGCAAGGAATCGGAGATGGCCAATCCCGACGGCGTGAGTCTCGCCGACGCGCACGTGAAGATGCTCAAGAGCGTCATGCCAAAACACTGGCAGCTGATCCTTGGCGATCGTGTGGCGCGCGTGATCATTCGCGATCTCACCAGCGAAGGCGCCTGCGCGCGTGTCGGCATCAAGCCCGTCGCCGGACACAGACTCTTCACGTACTTGCTCGCGCGTGTGCCGCGATGGTGGGAGCGCGTGACCGGTCTGTGGGGTGCGAAGACCGAAGTGCTGGCAGCGAAGTGGTTCTTCGGCGCGCTGATCAAGACCGCCTACAGCCAGCCGATCACCTACACCGTACCGCGTACGCTGCAGGATGTGCGGGATCTCGTCGACAACGGCGAACGGAGCGTGCGTAAGCTGCCGTAGTTCGAGCGGCGCCTACTTCGCAACTACGATTCCGTCGCCATGGGGAGGCCGTCGCCCACGTCACTGCCTCGTTCGCGACGACGCGGCGCGTCCGCCAATGCGCCGTAGTGGCGCGCGGCCCATCGCTGCGCGAGCGGAAAAAGCGCGCGTTGCATTAAGGAATCGCGATGCATCCAGCGCAGGATCGGAGATGGTCCGCGCCATCGCAGCGCCGCCATGATGAGCGAGTAGTCGCGCACGCCCGCCAACTCCCACACAAAACGGTTCACCATGCCGGCGCGACGCAACGGCGCGAAGGTGCGCTCCGCGGCGGCCGCATAGTCGGTGCCGTCCAGCAGTGATCGGGCCGCCAGCACGCCGCTTCGCACCGCCAGTCGAATACCGAATCCCCAGAGGAAGTCCTGCAATCCGGCGGCCTCTCCGACTCTCCGCGTCGTACCGCTGGCCCACGTGCTGGTCAAGGCGAAGTGGCCCAGTCCACCCACACGTCGCGGATTCCAGACGTTGATCCCCGCGCGCTCCACCAGCAACCGCTTCGCCTCGGCGTACTGCTGACGTACCGACGGGAATGCGTCGAAGGACATGGCGCAACAGCAGCCGTAGCCCTGCGTGATCAGCAGATAGCTATACCCTTTGAGGCCCGCGCGATCGTTGAGCAGTGCGACGGCCTGATCGGGTGCGTCAGTGTCAAAGACAATGCCGGAGTCCACCGCGAAAGGCGTGCGCCCTGCAGGACCGGTGGCGTCGATGTCTACGTCGCTGGAAGCGAGCGTTCGCGAGAAGTGCATGGTGACACCGCTGGCGAGCGCCTGTCGTTTGAGCGATTGGTCCAGCGTGTCGGGGGCACGCCCGCGCTTCACCACGAAGAAACCAGGACGCGGAAACGTCAGCCGATCGCTGCGACGCCCGTTGGTCTGCACGCCGACGTCGAACGGCGCGCAGTGAAAATCCATCTCGATTCCGGCCGCGGTGAACTCGGCGAGAACGTCCGCATCCGTGGACCAGTTCTCGAGTCCTTGGAGGTCACCACCAAAGCGCATGCCGCAATCGCTGCGCCGTTCGAATACCTCGACCCGCTCCCCTGCGCGCGCCAGCGTGATGGCCGCCGCCAGTCCGGATGGACCGGCGCCGAGGATCCGCACCGATTGTGTCATGCGCAGAAAGTGCACGCGCAGGCGCGGGAGAGGAAGCGCGAACGCGGCGGCGACGTCAAAGAAAACGGGCGACCTGCACGCAGGTCGCCCGTTTTGTGAACATGATGCGCCAGCAAATTCGAACTGTGGTGCTACTCACGATGCCCTGATCCGTGCATCGGGACGACAGGATTTGAACCTGCGACCCCTTCCACCCCAAGGAAGTGCGCTACCGGGCTGCGCCACGTCCCGTCGCCAGCCATGCTCCGCCAACGGCAGACGAGCAACATATCGCTGGCGCCTGTCTACCGAAACCCCTGCGCAGCTTCCCTCACTTTGGGATCCATCAGCGGGTATTCCGACTGCGCCGATTCCATCGTTTCCACGAGCATGCGGGCGATGAGATAGTTGCGGACATGCTTGTCATCCGACGGCACCACGTACCACGGCGCCCACGGCGTGCTGCAGAGCGTCAGCGCCTCGCGATAGGCGTCGGTGTAGGCGTCCCAGCGGGCACGATCTTCGAGGTCCTCAAGCCGGAATTTCCAATTCTTATGGGGATCTTCGAGACGTGATTTGAGGCGCACATGCTGCTCGTCGCGCGAGACGTGCAGCATGCATTTGCGTACCAGCACGCCGCTGTCGCTGAGCAGCTTCTCGAAGGCGTTGATCTGGTCGAAGCGCGGACGCCAGACGGATTCGGGCGCCAGCTTCCGCACACGCACCGCCAGTACGTCCTCGTAATGCGATCGATTGAAGACGCCGATCACTCCGCGCGGCGGCACCACCTGATGGACGCGCCAGAGAAAGTCGTGGCGCAACTCGAGCGGCGTGGGCGGTCCGAAGGCGGCCACCGTCACTCCTGTTGGATCGAAGGCTCCGCAGACCGTGCGAATGACGCCATCCTTCCCCGAGGCATCGCGCCCCTGCAGCACCAGCAGGAGCGACCGCGACCCGTCGGCGTGAAATGCCTCCTGCAGCACTCCCAGACGCGCGAGCAGTTCGGCCGTCGCCTCGGCCAGCCGCTCGCGCTCCGGTACGCGGGCGACGCGCGCGGCACCGGCGCCAAGCCGGATCTTTTTCGCCACGTTGACCGGCTTGAGCCGAAGCTGACGCCAGGCTGCGTCGCCCACTACTGAACTCGCCTCAGCAACGTCCCGTCGACCGGCGTGGGCACAGCGCGACTCATGGGCCCGCCGGTGGCATGGCGGCCCGCCCCGAAATCTCCAGCACGGCGAGACCGAAGACGATTTCGCGCGCGGGCGTCGGGTCGTTGTCGGTGAACGCATCGGCCACCAATCGACGAAATGCGGCGACGGCGCGCGCATAGAGTGCACGCTCGATCGGCGCCCCTTCGGGGTCGGGGAACTCGATCCGCCCATGCACTACCACGCTGCGCCAGGCGAAGAGCGCCGTCACCTCGTCCACCTCGAACGCCACCCACGGATGATGTGCGAGCATGTTGACCTTGGTGCCGAACGACGTCCGGCCGAAGATCCACCCGTTCTCGTACACGTAGTGAATGGGTTCGATGTCCACGCGATCGCGGAAACTGAACGCCAGACGCCCCACCGACTGCGACATGAGCAAGGCATCGCACTCGGCTCGATCCAGCAGGTGAAAAACCGCCTCTCGACTCACGTCGCCCCCATCGGTTCGTACGGCTCCATGTGGATCAGCACTCCGAGCGCCGCCGGCACGCGCGCGCGGATCGCCGACTTCACGCACCCCGAGAGAATGTGCGCGTCGTGGAGCGAAAGCGCAGGATCTGCCTGCACGTGAATGTCCACGTACAGTCCTGTTCCCGAGCGACGAACCTTGAGCTTCTCGATCGCCATCACCCCCGGCGTTCGCATGGCCGCATCCCCGACGATGGCAAGCAGCGCTGGCTCGGGCGCGCGATCCATCAGGTCGGCAAACGCCACGCGCAGCAGCATGCTCGCATTGATGCAGATCACGGCCGCGGCCACCAGGGCTGCCCAATCGTCGGCGGGCTCCCATCCCGGTCCGCCGATCAGCGCT
>CAYWCJ010000035.1:5834-22376 GCA_964456595.1 uncultured Gemmatimonas sp.
GCCAGGCGTCGGCCTTCACCACGACGCTGCCGGTCGCGTCGCCAACGCGCAGCACACGTTTGGCCAGTACCTCCTTCACCACGATGACCGCCGCCAGTACACCAAGCGTGAAGGGTGCCGGCGCGTGGTGCGGCGTGACGATCTCCTGCAGCGCCTTGATCGCGATGCCACACGCCGCGCCAAGCATCAAGGCACCGACGGTAGCCGCCGCAAGCGGTTCCGCGCGACCGTAACCGAACGGATAGCGGTCGTCGGGATCGCGACTGGCGATACGCAAACCACTCCACACGACGAGCGAACCGACCATGTCCGTCGCGCTTTCCACAGCGTCGGCGACCAGCGCGTACGAGTGGCCGAGGAGTCCGGCGACGAGCTTCACGCCGGCGAGCAGCGCGTTCACCACCAGCCCGATCTGGACCAGCCGCTGCGCTTGGCCTAAGCTTCGCGGACGCGATTGACTCACGCGACGCTGGACCCAAGGGCATGGCAGGGAAATTGCGCTGCACGCCACTGCGCCATGGTTCGGGGAGCCAGACCGCTGTTTGCGCAGCCGTATGGCTGCCTCTGGCCCTTCGGCGTGGCGTCCCTCGGATCAGTATCGTAGCGTTGCACTGGTTTCACGCGTCAGGCAGGTGAAACGGTCTGTGGCTCCAATGGAGCGCCCGTCACATCGCCCGTCGATGCGCGCGGTGTGCGACGCATGGTATCCGCTTGACGTGCATGATGAAAGCGCATCAGAAGTGTGATTAGCTCGACGGTTGCTCTATATTCCGTTGGACATTAAGTATTGTGACGAGCGGACTGATTCCCTACAGCCGTCACAACATGATGGGCGTTGGTCACACATTGTGATTCGTCCGCTCACCGATCTTCACCTATTCGGGAGGTTTATGCGTACCCTATCCAAGTTCGTTCTCGGCGCCTCGCTGACACTCGCCATTCCTGCCACGGCGTTTGCACAGCGCCAGGGTGCCATCGAGCTCGGCGGCTTCGGGCGCTACACGAAGTTCGCAGACACGTTGCAGCTTGACGCCGCGTTGGGTGCCGGCGGTCGGGCCGGCATTTATGCCTTCAGGAACTGGCTCCTCGAATTGGAGCTCAGCTACGCGGACGCCGATGTCAACAGGGCGCCGACGGGCAACCGTGGTATCGACACGCTCAATACCGTGTCGCATGCCTTGTGGGCCTATCGTCTGACGTACAACCACCCGCTCAGCGATCGCGTGAAGCTCCTCGCTGGCGGCGGATACGCGTACGACTCCTACGGCCGCGTGCGCACCGTCGCTCCGCGCGGTGGTGGCCCGCAGGGTCTGCTGGGTCTGCGCTTCATCCTCAACGATCGTCTGTCGCTCCGCGTCGAAGGCACCGGCACGTACGTCCTGCCGGCCGACGAAGATGCGACGCCGGGCGGGCGGGCAACGGGTCTCAACCTGGGCGCGCAGGCCGGTCTGAGCCTCTCGTTCTTCACCCGGGATCCGAAGCCGCGGATTCAGTACGACACGGTGGTCACGACGCGCATTCAGCGTGACACGGTGTTCAATACGCGCATCGACACGGTTCGCATCGCCGGTCCGGCGGCACGTCCGGTGGTCATCGGCGCGATCAACTTTGCGTTCAACAAGAGCGATATCTCGAACGAAGCGAAGACGGTACTCGACGTGATTGCGGCTTCGCTGCTTGAGACCACGAACACGTCGCGCACGATTACGGTCACGGGCAATACCGACGCGATCGGCAGTGAGCGCTACAACGAGAAGCTTGGACAGGATCGTGCCGATCAGGCCAAGGCCTATCTCGTGTCGAAGGGTGTCGCGGAGTCGCGGATCGTGGCCCGTACGCAGGGCGAGAAGGATCCGGTCGCCCCGAACACCACCGACAACGGTCGTGCGACGAACCGTCGCGTGCTGGTGATGCTGACGAATTGATCACTGTCGAGAGCCCTCGCGCTCTCCCGGTGTGTCAACGAACGCCGCGTCGATCTTCGGATCGGCGCGGCGTTCGTCGTGAATGACGTTTCGCTAGATTGCCTGCGCTGCCATGGCTGAATCCCATCGAGTCCCTACCCTTTCGCACCGTCTCGAGTACGCTGCGACACGCGCCGCGGTCGGCGTGCTCCGCCTCGTCAACTGGCGTGTCGCCAGCGCTGCCGGCGCCTTCCTCGGCCGACTTGCGTATCGCCCGTTCGGCATTCGGCGCGGCGTCACCGAGCGACAGATCGCGGCAGCATTTCCCAATCTCTCGAGCGCCGACGTCGCCGTCATGGCGCGCCGCTCCTTCGAGAGTCTCGGGCGCACGTTCATCGAAGCTGCCGTGCTGCCCGGCACCTCACGCGAGGAGATCCTTGCGCGCTACGAGCGCGTCGATGGATGGGAGCATCTGGAGGCCGCGCGCACCAAGGGCAAGGGCGTCATCCTCGTCACCGGACACCTCGGCAACTGGGAGCTCGGGGGGGCGTTCGTATCGGCCAAAGGCGTGCCGTTTGACGCGGTCACACGCGGCATGGCCAACCCCTTGATGGAGGAATACGTCGGCCGCACACGACACGAGATCGGGATGGAAGTCATTCACGACTCCGACGCCGTGCGCAAGACGCCGCGTGCGTTGCGTGAGGAGCGCGTGATCGCGATGGTCAGCGATCATGATGCGTTAGGGCTGGCCAGCACCTTCGTGCCGTTCTTCGGGCGACCGGCGAAAACGCCACGTGGACCGGCCGTCTTCGCGCTGCGATTGGGTGTGCCGCTGGTCTTCGTCGTATCAGTGCGCGAGCCCAGTGGTCGGTACGCGCTGCTGCTGGAACCGATCGTCGTGGCCGAAACCGGTGAGCGGGAAGCGGACGTCGATGCGATCGTGCTCGCGTACACGCAGCAGCTTGAACGCTTCATCCAGCGCTATCCCGCGCAGTATTTCTGGCAGCATCGCCGCTGGCGTCGTCAGCCGCCCGACACGCCTCCCCATCTGGGCGAGCCATGACCCCCGATTCGACTACCGTGCGCAACGCGTCGTCATCGAAGACGGCGCGCGCGTCGTCCGGGGTTTGGCGCCGTCGCATCAGGGTCGCGGTGTGGGTGTGCGTGGCGCTGGCGCTGGCGCCGGTTCCGGTCATTCTGCTGTTCGCCCTCGTGCAGCCGCCAACGACGTCCGTGATGCTGCAGCGCACCGTGCAACGACTCTTCTCGGGCGCGAAACCGGTATGGCCGCGGCATGTGACCGTCCGTCGCAGCGAGATCTCGCCGCATTTGCGTCGCGCGGTATTGGCGTCCGAGGACGATCGCTTCTACCTGCATCACGGCATCGACTTCGTGGAGATTCAGAAAGCGCTCGATCGCAAGAAGACGGGCGGCAAGCTGCGCGGTGCCTCCACGTTGACGCAACAGGTGGCGAAGAATCTGTTTCTCTGGAACGGGCGCTCGTTCGTGCGGAAGGGACTCGAAGCGTATGTGGCGCTCTGGCTCGAGCTGCTGTTGTCGAAGGAACGGATTCTCGATCTGTACTTGAATCTTGCGGAATGGGGAGATGGCGTCTTCGGGGCGGAGTCGGCGGCGCGCGTGCATTATCGAAAGAGTGCCGCGAAACTCACGCGCGAAGAATCGGCGAGACTGGCCGCAATCTTGCCATCTCCGAGACGATGGTCACCGAACGGATCGATCGCGATGCGCCGTGCCGCGGTTTACCTCGAACGCATGCAGTACGCCGCTCCCAAACCGTAGCCCCCTGTCCCTTCGTCGCTGGAGCCAGCATGGCCGCCCGCATCGTCGTCTGGCTGGTGAGTTGTCTCACCCTCGCCGCCTGCGGCACTGAGACGCTGGAGGTGCCCGCGCCGGTAGCGCGCACCACCTTCGTCGCGCCGGTGGCGCTGCCGGCCATGTCGCCCTCTGTCGTGGACGCGCCGATCAGCTACGCGCTGGAACCCGCGTTGAATGCACTGGAACAGGCCGTACCGCGTCGCTTCGGCAATATCAACCGTCGTATCCCGATTCAATCGAACTCCCGCCAACAGGTGGCGTTCGAGGCCACACGCACACCGTTTCGCGTGGCGTTCGACGGGACGCAGGTCACGCTCGAATCGATCGTGTCGTATCAGGGGCGCGGCTGGTACAAGCCGCCAATTGCTCCGGCGATCAGTTCCTCCTGTGGTACCGATGGCCCGCAGCCGCGCGTGCGCATCGTCCTCGGCATCGATGTCGATCTGCAGGAAGACTGGTCATTTCGCACGAGGAGTCGTGTGCGTTCGGTGCGCCCGGAGACGGCAACGCCGCGTGACGCATGTCGTGTCACCATGTTCGGCATCGACGTCACGGACAAAGTCATGAGTGCGCTCAAACCGCAGCTGCAGAAACAGTTGCCCAAGGTCGATCGACAGATTGCCGCCTTTGACGTGCGTTCGCGTATGGATCGATGGTACAACCTGCTCAACAAGAGCATCCACGTGCACGATAGTCTCTGGCTGCTGCTTGCGCCGCAGCAGGTACGTCTTGGTGGTCTGCGGATGGCCGATAGTCAGCTGGTCGCCGACGTGCGGTTGTACGCGCAACCGCACCTCGTCTCTGGAGCGCGCCCCGAACCGAAGCGGCTGCCGCTACCGCCGCTCGAACGCGCCGTGCGCACCGTCGGCGACAGCGCGCACCTTCGACTCGAAGGGCTGATGCCGTACGACATCGCGAGCAACTTGTTGTCGAAGGAGTTGGTGGGTCGCACCATCCGCCGCTATGGTCGTTCGATCCGTCTCGAACGCGTGCGTATGTTTCCGCTCACCGATGGACGTCTGGTGCTGGCCGTCAGCGTCAGCGGCGATATCATCGGCGACGCGTATCTCGTCGGGACTCCGCGTGTGGACACGGTATCGCGCGTCCTGAGTGTGCCCGATCTCGATTTCGACGTGGCGACGGCCAGCGCGCTGGTGCAGGGACTGGCGTGGCTGCGCAAGGCCGATCTGGTGACGCAGCTGCGCCAGCGCGCACAGCTGCCACTCACGCCACTGCTTGACGCGACGCGCAGGCAGGTCGAGACGGCCATCAATCGCACGCTTGCACCCGGTGTGCGTCTGGAAGGTGAGGTGCATACCGGACGCGTGCTCGATGTCGCGGTGCAACCACGTTGGCTGCTGGTCCGCGCGGAGGCGACCGGTCTCATTGGGCTCAAGGTCGATCGCGAGATCACCGTGCGACGGCGACGCGCGACGCCGCGCGTGACCAGGGACACAACTGCGTCATGACGGCGCCGAGCCTTTCGGGCGACGGCTTTGTCGGCGCGCCAACGACGACTAACCTCATCACATGCTGACTCTCAGTTCCATCTTGCTGGCGCTCTCTCTGCCTCCCGTATCGGTCGCGGCGACGTCCGGGATTTCGCTCCCTCACGCGTCGACGACCGCGCCTGTCCATCCGCCGTCGATTTCGTCGTTCACCGCGTCGACGCGTGTCTCGCGGGACAGTGTCGCGCAGGACAGTGTCGCGCGAACGCAGCCCCCCGCAGCACAGCCGACCACGTCGACGGTCAAGCCGAAGACCAAGCCAAAGGCGAAAGGCACCACCGGCAAGTCGACGACGAAATCGACCAGCAGTTCGCAGGACACGGTCCGACGCGCGAACACCGGAATGCTTGGCCCACAGTCGGGCGAACGTCACCTGTCGTATCGCGGCACCGGCAGCGGTCTCGATTCGCTCTGGCCGCCGAAAATGCCCGCGGCCCTGCCCGGGTCGATCCTGCCCAGCAAGCGCATCATCGCGTTCTATGGCACCCCCGCCTCCACGCGCATGGGACTCCTCGGCGCGTCCCCGCCGGACGAGATGCTGCGTCAGCTCGACCGCGAAGTCGCCGAGTGGAACAAGGCCGATCCGACGCACCCCGTGCAGCCCGCGTTGCACCTGATCGCGGTGGTCGCGCAGGCGTCCGCCGGACGCGATGGCAAGTACCGCGCACGACTGGACAGCGCGCGCATCGAGCAGGTGTACAATTGGGCGAAGAGCCGCAACGCCATCATGTTTCTCGATATCCAGGTCGGCCTGAGCACGTTGCAGCAGGAGCTGCCGGCATTCGAGCGATTCCTCAAGCGCCCCGAAGTACACCTGGGCGTCGATCCGGAATTCTCCATGAAGGACGGCGGACGCCCGGGCAAAAAGATCGGCACGTTCGACGCAGCAGACATCAACTTCGCGTCGCGCTATTTGCGCGAACTGGTGGACAAGTACAAGTTGCCGCCCAAGGTGCTGGTGATCCATCGCTTTACGCGGAAAGGCGTCACCAATGCGTCGGACATCGTACTCGATCCGCGGGTGCAGATCGTGATGCACATGGACGGCTTCGGTGCGCCCTGGCTCAAGCGCGACTCGTACTACAGCTACATCAAGAAGGAGCCGGTGCAGTTCGCCGGCTGGAAGCAGTTCACCAAGTTGCGCAACGACAACCCGCCCACATCGCGCGAGTCGATCCTGCGACTGTGGCCCACGCCGCTGTACATCCAACTGCAGTAGTCGCACCCGCGACGCTGTGGCGGAGGTTTGTCTCATGAGCCGTCCCATCAGTCGTCGCGCAGTCCTCGTCTCGCTTGGCGCGGCGGCCACTACCACGGCGCTCGCGCCGTCCAGTGCAGCGTCGGCCTCGGTCGCACGCACCATCGCCGAAGACGCACCAGCCGACAGCGCGCGTCGCGGACGATTGAAGCAATCCGCCTCGCGCTGGTGCTACGGCAAGATTCCGCTCGACGAGCTGTGCAAGGCCGCCGCGGCGATGACGCTCTCGGGGATCGATCTGCTGGACGAGAAGGACTGGACGGTACCGAAACGGCACGGGCTCGTGTGCTCGATGGCGAATGGATTCGGCACCATTCCCGACGGCTTCAATCGCCCGGATCTGCACGACAAGCTGGTGGCTGCGGGCTCGGTGATGATTCCCAGGGCGGCCGCCGCCGGTGTCGAACGCATCGTCTGCTTCAGTGGCAATCGCAACGGCCTCTCCGACAGCGAAGGCGTCGGCAACTGCATCACCGGTCTGCGTCGTCTCGCGCCGCTCGCCGAACAGCACAACGTCACGCTCTGCCTCGAACTGCTGAACAGCAAAGTCGATCACAAGGACTATCAGGCCGATCATACCGACTGGGGGGTGGCCGTCGTGAAGGGTGTGAACTCCCCGCGCGTGCGACTGCTCTTCGACATCTACCACATGCAGATCATGGAAGGGAACGTCATCGCTACGATCAAAGCGAACCTTCCCTACATCGCGCACTTCCATACCGGCGGCGTCCCTGGCCGCAACGACATCGACGACACGCAGGAAACGAACTATCGCGCCGTGGCGCGCTCCATCGCCGATCTCGGATTCCAAGGGTTCTTTGCGCACGAATTCGTGCCCAAGAATGCCGATCCGTTGGTGAGCCTGCGCAACGCCGTCGCCATCTGCGACGTCTGACGGCGCCCCTCGGGAGCTGACCGGTTCTCTGCCGATCAGCTCATAGGTCTGCAGGATTTCGCGCGTTTCAGGCACCAGCTACTGAAAAAGCAGTTGACACGAGCAGGAACGCCTCTCATACTACTGGAAGTTCAGTACTCCTCACGCCGTACCTAGCCCGATCATGGACGATATTCACTTCCCGCCGCGCGAACTTCAGGTCATGAGCAGTCTCTGGCGACGGGGCTCGGCGACCGTCACCGAAGTCCGCGACGACCTCGACGAACCGCTCGCCTACACCTCGGTGCTCTCTGCGCTGCAGACCCTCGAGGAGAAGGGCTACGTGCGCCACGAGCCGGAAGGACGGGCCTACCGCTACTTCGCGACGATCGGGGCGGAACGTGCCGGCACGAGCGCGATGGCCCGCATTCGCGACGTGATCTTTCAAGGATCGGCCGAACGCATGTTCGCGCAGTTCGTGTCCGATCGGCAGCTCGGACGCGAGGAGCTGGAACGCATGCGCGCCCTGCTCGCCGAACGGCTGGATGACGATGCATCGCTCAACGGAGACCCATCATGATCGCGACCTGGATGCTGTACAGCATGCTCGTGGGCGCGCTCATGGCCGGCGTCGCGTCCGTGTTGTTCAAGCTGCGGCGGAACGATGGCATTGCCCTGCGATGGATCTGGGCGGGCGCCATGTTGACGACCATCGCACTCTCCGTCTCCGCCCCATGGCGCGAGCAGTCGAATTCCGTGCTGCCATCGGGCATGAAGACCACGGTTGTTGCCGTGGCGTCCACCGTTCCGCAGGCACCGACCTTCATTGATCGTGCACGCACCGCATTCGGCGACGTGACGGCAGCGTCGGCGGCGCCCTTCGGTGTAGTGCTCGACGCCGCGTCGCGATTGCCGAGCGACGTACACTACGTCGCGTTGCTGGCATCGCTGGTGAGTGCGTCGCTCGGACTGGTTGCCTTGCTCGTGATGTACCGTCGCGTGCTACGGATGCGCGGCACCTGGCCGCTCGACTCGTTGCTCGGCGCGCATGTGCGCGTTGCACCCGAAACCGGGCCCGCGGTGATCGGGCTCGCGCCTGCAGAGATCGTGGTGCCACGCTGGTTGTTGGACCGTTCGGCCGCCGAACAGCGCATGGTGCTCGAACATGAGCAGTCGCACGTGCAGGCACGTGATCCGCTGGTGCTGCTCTCGGCGTGCGTCGCGGTGGCGTGCATGCCGTGGAATCCGGCGCTCTGGTACATGCTCTCGCGTTTGCGTCTCGCTGTGGAGCTGGACTGCGATCGACGCGTGCTGCGCGCCGGTGCACCGACGCGCTCCTACGCCCATCTGCTCATCGAACTGTCGCAACACCCCTCGTTGCTGACCGCTGCCATTCCCGCCTTCTCGCACACCGCATCCCACCTCGAACGGAGGCTTCTCGCCATGACCGCTCGCACTTCACGCTCTTCCGTTGCAGTTCGACTTGGTGGCGCGCTGCTCGTCGGCGTTGCCCTGCTCGCGGCCTGCGAGAGCAAGCTTCCCACGTCGGCCGAGATCGACGGCATGACGGCAGCGTCGGCGACGAAGCGCGTGGCCGAAGTGACCGGGATCGATACGTCGAAAGTCTCGTATATGATCGACGACCGTCGCGTGACGAAGGAAGAGGCGGAGAAGCTCGCGGCCGCGAACATCGCCAGCATCGACGTGCAGGGCGGCAAGTCGAGTCTCAACGGATCGGTGGTGCGCATCCGCACGGGGCAGAACGTGCCGATGACGAACGACTCGCTGGCTCGAGTGGAAGTGAGTGCGGACGGCGCGATGATTCGCAAGATTGGCCCGGACAGTGCAGCCGGCGGCAAGCTTGCGGCCGGCAACTTCCGCGTCTTGTCGCGCACGCCGGGAAGTGATTCCGCGCAACGGATAGCAATCGCCTCGTCAAAGGTCCGCACGCCCTTCAACGGCTTGCTCGTGATCGACGGCGTGTTCGCGAAAGCAGGTACCGATCTCGACGCGATCTCGCCGGACAAGATCGAGCGCATTGAAGTGGTGAAGGGTCCGACTGCCAGGATTCTTTACGACGATCCGCGCGCCGCAAACGGCGTCATCGTCATCACGACGAAGAAGTAGCCAGGGCGCGTTGATCCGTTCCGGAGACGGGCGCACGATGTAGACCGGTCAGCAGTTGGATTCCCGCGACGCTCGACCGCGTGCGCGATCTACCAGCGCCGAGCCGACTGGCATTGCGCCGCGAACCGTCGCGCCCCATCGTTGCTGGTCGAGAGCGTCACGAAACGTGCTCCGTGGTTCCGCGTTCGCGTCCAAAGGACCACGCCGTTCGCTGTTGACCGATGGAGAGGAGGTCGTCCCGGTGCAAAAGGTTCTCGCAGCTGTGGCGATGGCCGTCCTCTCGCTCAGTACCGGCGTTGAAGGACAGGCGATCTCTGCCGACGCCAAGATTCGGGCGGTGGTGGCCGCACAGGTGACGGCCTGGAATGCAGGAGACGGGACGGCCTACTCCAAGGATGTCGGGTCCGATGTGTCCTTCACCAATCTATTTGGCATGGTCATGTACGGCGCCTCCGCCTTCGCCGAACGCCAGCGCCAAATCCTGACGACGTTCTACAAGGGCACCACAAAGCAGCATGAAATCCGTCGCATTCGTTTCGTCACGCCCGACGTTGCCATCGTCGACATCGACAACGAGGTTCGCGGAGTGGTGACTATGCCTGCTGGGATCGTGATACCGCCGGACGGCATCATACGCTCCCAGCTCATGGAAGTTTTTGTCAGACGAGGCGATCGGTGGTGGATCGACGCCTATCATAACGTCGACACGAAACCGGCCAAGTGATCGACCGCGACGACGGCGCGCTCATGATGCGGCACGCCTCCGCTGACACCGACGCGCGGGCGATTCGCCCGTTGTGGTTGCGACACGCTGCCCACAGCGGGTGCCGGATACCTACGCTCGCCGTTCGAGCACCATCGGCATCCCGTGCGCCGGTCGCAACGTAATGAGTGACTGCGTCTCGATGGGATGACCAGGCACCACGCTCGCGCGCCAACGTTGTGCGAGCGTGGCGAGCATCAGGATGGCTTCGGTCCACGCGAACTGTTCGCCAATGCAAATGCGCGTGCCGGCGCCGAATGGGAAATAGGTGAAGCGCGGACGCGCGGCGATCTGCTCCGGCGTCCAGCGTTCCGGATCGAACTTCTCCGGGTCGGGATACCAGCGCGCATCGCGCTGCACGACATACGGACAGACAAGCACGATCGAGCGCGCGGGAATCATGTAGCCGCCGACCGCGTAATCCTCGAGCGCACGACGTCCGATCGCATAGGCCGGCGGATAGAGTCGAATGGACTCCGACACGACCTGACGCGTGTAGGCGAGCCGCGGCAAGTCCGCGATGGTGGGTTCGTGTCCCAGCACATCCACTTCCGCGTGCAAGCGCGCGGCAACGTCGGGGTGCAGCGACAACAGATACCAGGTCCAGGTCAGCGCGTTGGCCGTGGTCTCGTGTCCGGCCAGAAAGATCGTCAGACATTCATCACGCAGCTGCGTGTCCGACATGCCGGTGCCATCGCCCTCGGCGTCGGTCGCGGCAATGAGCATCGACAGCAGGTCGCCACGATCTTCACCACTCGCTCGTCGCTGCGCGATGATCTTGTAGATCGTCGCGTCGAGCGTAGCGCGTGCCCGACGGAATCGACGCGCAAATGGCAGCGGCAACCGTTCCAGCAATCCCGGAAACGGCAACATGATCATGGTAAACGATTCCATGATCGTTGTCACCGCGTGTCCGATATCGTCCGACTCCTCTTCCACGTCTGCATCGAACAGCGTCTTGGAAACAACGGCCAGCGTGAGTCGCATCATCTCGTCGTGCATGTCGATCGTGCTGCCGTCCTGCCACCGGTCGCGCCAGCGCGCGGCGTAGTGCACCATCGATTGGCCGTAGGCCGCAATACGATCGCGATGAAACGCGGGCTGTGCGAGTCGTCGCTGCCGCAGATGAAATTCGCCTTCGCTGGTGAGCAATCCCGTACCGATGACGCGTTGCGCGCGCTCAAGTACCTGCCCTTTCCCGAAGGACTTCTGGCGCGTGACCAGCACGTCGCGAATGAGCTCGGGATCGTTGATGACGGCGAATCGACCACCGGCCACAGAGAATCCGGCGACATCACCGTACTCCGCGCACAACTCGCGCACGAAACCGAGGAAGTCCCGGCGGAACCTGAGCAGCAGCTCGCCCGGATAACGTGCGCGCGGACCCGGCGGGAACGCGGGCGTGGTGCCAGAAGTCGTAGTCATGATGGAACGAGAAGCACGATCGCGAGCTCTGGCAAGGTGGGTGACACCGGATAGCTTGCGAGACGACTCCACCGGCGGCCGGTACACCGCGTCTGCTCGAGTTTGCGTCCGTCTCCAAAAGAGCCACCAGGATTGCGCATGGACAAGTCGAAGCTCCCCAGTCGTCATGCCACCGTCGGCCCCGAGCGTGCCCCGCATCGGGCGTTCTACTACGCGATGGGGCTCACCGCCGAGGAGATTCAGCAGCCGATCGTCGGTGTCGTGTCGAGCTGGAACGAGGCGGCGCCATGCAACATCGCGCTCAAGCGACAAGCCGAGGCGGCGAAGCGCGGCGTCAAGAGCGCGGGTGGCACGCCGCGCGAGTTCACCACGATCACGGTGACCGACGGCATCGCCATGGGGCACGCCTGCATGAAGTCGTCGCTGGTAAGTCGCGAAACGATTGCCGACTCGGTTGAACTCACCGTACGCGGTCACTGCTACGACGGGCTGGTTGGCATCGCCGGCTGCGACAAGACGTTGCCGGGTCTCATGATGGCCATGCTGCGGTTGAACGTGCCATCGGTCTTTCTGTACGGCGGATCGATACTCCCCGGCCGCTTTCACGATCGCGATGTCACCGTCCTCGATGTGTTCGAAGCCGTGGGCTCGCACGCCGCGGGGAAGATGTCGCTCGAAGAGCTGACGGCACTCGAGAAGGTGGCATGTCCCGGTGCCGGTTCCTGCGGCGGGCAGTACACCGCCAACAGCATGGCCTACGTGTCCGAAGCAATCGGTCTCGCGCTGCCCGGCTCGGCGAGTCCACCGGCGGCATGGGAGACGCGTGATTCGTACGCTGAGTCGGCGGGCAAGGCGGTGATGCGATTGATGCAGCATGGGCCGCGGCCACGCGACATCGTGACACGCAAGGCACTCGAGAATGCGGCGGCAGTGGTGGCGGCGACGGGTGGGTCCACGAATGCCACGCTGCATCTGCCAGCGATGGCACACGAAGCGGGAATCGCATTCGATCTCTTCGACGTAGCCGATGTCTTCGCTCGCACGCCGCTCATTGCCGATCTAAAGCCCGGCGGTCGCTATCTGGCGAAAGACGTGCATGACATCGGCGGGGCGTCGGTGGTGCTCAAGGCACTGCTCGACGGTGGCTTTCTGCACGGCGATTGCCTCACCGTCACGGGGAAGACGATCGCGGAGGATCTTGCGGACGTCGTCATTCCCGAGCATCAGGATGTGGTGATGCCGACGTCACGCGCGATCTCGCCGACGGGTGGGTTGGTGGGCATGCGCGGCAACCTCGCACCCGATGGTGCCGTGGTGAAGGTGGCGGGGTTGCATACGCGCACGTTCAGTGGACCTGCACGCTGCTTCGACTCGGAGGAAGACGCGTTCGCGGCCGTGATGGAAAAGCGGTACGAGGCCGGCGACGTGCTGGTCATTCGCTACGAAGGCCCGCGCGGCGGACCCGGAATGCGGGAGATGCTCTCTACCACGTCGGCCATCTATGGCCAAGGCATGGGAGACAAGGTCGCGCTCGTCACGGATGGACGGTTCAGTGGCGCCACGCGAGGACTGTGCATCGGTCATGTGGGGCCTGAGGCGGCGGTTGGCGGCGCCATCGGACTGCTTCGCGACGGGGACATCATCGATATCGATTCCGACACGGGGTCGCTCTCGGTGCGTCTCTCCGACTCGGAACTGGCCGCGCGCCGGGAGACGTGGACGCCAAGACAGCACGACTTTCAGTCCGGAGCGATCTGGCGGTACGCGCAGACCGTCAGCCAGGCCCGATTCGGGGCAGTCGTGCACCCCGGGGGGGTTGCGGAAACGCATGTCTACGCCGACTCTTGAATTGCGGGATGTGCCGTGACGGTTTATGTGACGGCGCGTCTCGAGAGCGTGACGGCGGCCATTTCCGGCCCCGAACGCGCGCCACAACAGCCCGACTGATGCTCGCTTCGCTGTCGCAGTCCCGACTTCTTCTCAGCCTTATTCCCGTCGTCGTAACGATTCTCGTTACGTCGATTCTTGTTGTACGCATTCTTGGCGCACGGGAGCAGGGCTTGAAGGTCGCGATGTAAACCGCGCACCGCCGCCCCTCCCGAGATCACTCGGAGGGGCGACCTTGGCGAACGCTGACAAGGCTCCCTCCGGGTTCGGGGGGGGCCTTTCTCGTTCACACGGTCCTCATGTCCGACGTCGCACGCAGCACCACAAATCACCCGACTCCGCTGTCGGTCGCTCACCCGCCGCGCGAGACCAACCCGCTCTCGCGAACCGGCGCGCAGGTCATGTGCGAGGCGCTGATCCGCGAGGGCGTCTCGGTGATGTTCGGGATTCCGGGCGGGTGCATCATGCCGTTCTACCACGCGATGTGGGACTATCGTGTGAAGCTGCGCCATGTGCTTTGTCGCCACGAACAAGGCGCCGGACACGCCGCCGAAGGGTATGCGCGAGCGACGGGCCAGGTGGGGGTGTGTATCGGTACGAGCGGACCAGGGGCGACGAATCTGGTGACCCCGATCGCCGACGCCTGGATGGATGGCACACCGCTGGTGGCGATCACGGGCCAGGTGCCAAGCGCGCTGCTGGGCACGGACGCGTTTCAGGAGACGGACATCACCGGCATCACGGTGCCGATCACCAAGCACAACTTTCTCGTCACCCACGCCGACGAGTTGCCGCGCGTCTTTCGTGAAGCGTTTCACATTGCGCGCACGGGCCGCCCGGGGCCGGTACTGATCGACATCACCAAGGACGCGCAGCTCGCGCGCACGGTGCCCGATTGGAATGTGGCGATGGATCTGCCAGGCTATCGACCGACGTCCGAAAAATCCGCAGCTCCGATCGACGCGCTTCGCCGCGCCGCCTTCATGCTGCAGCATGCAGCGCGTCCGCTGATTCTCGCCGGCAACGGCGTCATCCAGGCCAACGCCACGCGCGAACTGATCGCGCTCGCCGAACATGCGGGCATTCCCGTGGTGACAACGCTGCACGGACTCGGCGCGATGCCGCACGATCATCCACTCGCCATCGGCATGCCGGGCATGCACGGCTGGGTGCACGTGAATCGCGCCATCCAGGCGTGCGATGTGCTGCTCAATGTCGGCAGCCGCTTCGACGACCGCGTGACGGGTAAGGCGAGCACCTTTGCGCCGCACGCGAAGATCATTCATATCGACATCGATGCGGCCGAGATCGGGAAGCTGGTGCATACCGAACTGGGCATCGTGAGCGATTGCAAGTCGGCGTTGCACGCAATCTTCGCGGCGCTCCCCGTTGAAGTGCCATCGACACGGCATGCCTGGCGCGCCGAGATCGAGACGATGCGCAACGCACACATGCCGCGACAGGGGTACACCCGACGCGATCGTACGGCGCCGCTCATGCCGCACGATGTGTTCGACGCACTCAATCGTGCATTCCGCGATCGCCAAGACTGGCGCGTGGTGACCGACGTGGGACAGCACCAGATGTGGGCCGCACAACTGCTCGATTGGAGTCGTCCGCGCACGCACATCACGAGTGGTGGTGCCGGCACGATGGGCTTCTCCCTGCCCGCGGCGATGGGCGCCGCGATTGCCGACCCCGAACGCACGATCTGGGTGGTGGTCGGCGACGGCGGATTTCAGATGTCTGCCTGCGAACTCGCCACCATCGCGCAGGAAAGGCTTACCAATCTCAAGGTTGCCATCGTCAACAACGGCTATCTGGGTATGGTGCGGCAATGGCAGCAGCTGTTCGAAGGACAGCGCTACAGCGGCACGCCACTCACCGGTCCCGACTTCGCCAAGCTCGCCGAAGCGCATGGCCTGCGCGGCGTTCGCGTGGAACATGCGGATGAAGCCGACGCCGCCGTGGCGGCCGCATGGGCACACGATGGATGTGTGGTGATCGATTTCCGCGTCGAACGCGAAGCGAATGTGTTTCCGATGGTCCCCGCTGGTCGCGCGATCGGCGAGATGATGCTCTCCGAGCTGCCCGCTCCGGAGTCTGTTTCCACCACTTCTCCCAAGGTTTGAACCGATGGCTCAGCACACGTTGATCGCCCTGCTCCAGGATCGCCCCGGTGTCCTGCACCGCACCGTCACCTTGCTGCGACGCCGCGGCTTCAACATCGCATCGCTTGCCGTCGGTCGGAGCGAAGTACCCGGCATCAGCCGCATGACATTGGTGGTCGATGCGTCGGACGCCACGCAGGTGGTGAGTCAGCTCGATCGACTCGTTGAAGTGATTGGCGTGACCGATGTGACCAACGAAGCCGCCGTGCAGCGCGAGACCGCGCTGGCCAAGATCGTGGCGTCACCGTCGCGCCTCGCACAGCTCGTGGACATCGTCGCGGAGCACGGCGCACGCGTGCTGCACGTGGGCGACGATGAGATGATCGTGGAGATCACCGACACGCCCGAGCGCGTCGAACTGTTCATCGCATTCATCCGCCCGGAAGGATTGGCGGAGCTGATGCGCACCGGCCGCCTCGCGATGATGCGCGGCCGCACCCCCACGCGCCTCGAAGCGCCTGCGCACTATCGCGAACAGGCTGATGGCGCTCCACATGAGGAGGCTGCCGCATGACCACCCGTGTCTACTACGATCGTGACGCCGACGCCACGCGTCTGGCCAACCGCCCCATCGCCATCATCGGCTATGGCAGCCAGGGACACGCGCATGCGCTCAACCTGCGCGACAGCGGCTGTGACGTGCGCGTGGGGCTGCGCGAAGGCTCGAAGAGTTGGAACGCCGCAGAAGCCGCGGGACTGCGCGTGTGCACCGTGGCGGCGGCGGCGGCGGAAGCCGACTTGATCATGATGCTGGCGCCTGACACCGAGCAGCGCTCGATCTATGAG
>CAYWCJ010000036.1:0-22357 GCA_964456595.1 uncultured Gemmatimonas sp.
CATCATGGCGACCATCATCGCTTCCGTGCTGCCGCAGGTGACCACGAGATGGCGTTCCGGATCGACGTCGAGGCCGGAGAAGTGCGCGATCTTTTTTGCGAGGGCGTGGCGAAAACGCGGAGCCCCCCAGGTCACGGCGTACTGATGAAATGGTCCGCGGGTCGCGCGCTCCAACGCGGCGAGCATCTCTTCCGGCGGATCGAAATCCGGGAAGCCCTGCGACAGGTTGATGGCGCCGTATTGATCCGCCATGCGGGTCGTGCCGCGAATGACGGACTCGGAGAAGACGGAGAGACGGGAAGCAGTGGCAGGCATAACAGTCAAAGCTACGGCCGGATCCAGCAAAGAGAAGATCGGACTCCCGACTCCGAGTCAGAGCCCGAAACTGCGTAGTTGAATCCGCGTCCATTATCTTTTGCGTATGACCGCGCTCTCCTTCCCCACTCCCGTGCTGTTGTACGACGGCGATTGCGGCTTTTGCGCCGGCAGCGTGCAGTTCGTTCTGTCGCACGAACCTCCGTCGAGGCGTGGCGCGCTCCGCTTTGCCCCGCTGCAGGGTGCGTTCGGGTCGGCAGTCCGCGCACAGCATCCCAAGATTGCGACGCTCGATTCGGTGGTATGGTTTGATTCCACGGCGATCGGCGACGCGCAGGTGCAAGTGCGCTCGACCGCGGCACTCTCCGCACTCGCGCACCTGGGTGGCGTGTGGCGAGTCGTGGCCGCGTTGGGCCGCGTGGTTCCGCGCGCCCTGCGTGACGTTGTCTATGACGTGATCGCCCGACGCCGCTTCGAGCTTGCGGCTCCTGCCTGCTTGCTTCCCACCGCCGAGACGCGAGCCCGTTTTCTTGTCTGACCCTGATCCTTCGCGCATCCACGCTGAGCCGTTGCTCTCCCCTGCCCTGCGCGACGCGGTCCTGACGCGACTCGGCGTCCCATCGTCGATCAGCACCGACTATCACCGTCTGGCCACCGTGTACGGCGCGTGGTGCGCCACCATTCCGTTCGACAACGTGCGCAAGCTGATCGCGATGTACTCGAACGATGAGCGTCCGCTGCCCGGAACGACAGGCACGGATTTCTTCGAGCACTTGCTCGAGTACGGCACGGGCGGCACCTGCTGGTCCACCAGCAATGCGATCTACGAGTTGCTGTCCAGCATGGGATTCACGGTGCGACGCGTGGCGGCCTCCATGCGCGACCGCGGCTTTGTCACGCATGGCACCGTGAAGGCGACCATCGACGGTACCGACTGGATCGTGGACACGTCGATTCTCTCGAACGTGCCGCTCCCGGTGAGGAACGATGTCTTCATCAGCGACGATCGATTGTTCGCCGCCGAAATCGAACCGACAGACGCGTTGCACCTGATGTGGTTCAGCAACCCGCCGGGAACGGGCTACACGCCGTGCCGGTTGCTGGTCGATCAGATCGACCACGAATTTCTGCACGCGGCGTACGAGAAGTCGCGCACGTTCGGCGTGTTCAACCAGCACATCTACGCGCGGCGCAATTTTCCCGGGTTGATGCTGTTGCTGCGCGGCCCGATCCGCTATCGACGCACGCTCGACGGCACCATCGAGGAGACACTCACGCGTGAACAGGTGTGCACATCGTTGCACGACGAATTCGGGATCGCCGAATCGATGATCGTACGATGGGTTGATGCGGGTTGTCTCGAGGCGACGTTCGAGCCGTGGAACGGACCACCGCCGGTGATCGCGCCAAGCAATCCTCCATCGAGCCGCCGATCGGTCTGAGTTGCTCGTTGCTTCCCTCTTCACGTCCGGACATCGCGCATCGGGATCATCGTCGTCTAGGCGCACGGTCGTCCGGGCGCTGGGATGCAGATGGAGGGCCCGCGGCTGTCGTCGAGCGAGGAACCGGGGTCAGGTTGCTCAGTCTGGCGCGCAGCAGTACATCGACGACTGGTTACACATTCATTAACGTGCGCTTACAACAGGCTGAGCCTATTCTGCGCTGCGTGGCATTCCCCAGGGTTCGGACGCGCGACTGCCGTGTTCGTCCATCCCCCTTCTGATGATGATGTCCCGTATGGCATGGCATTGAGCTTACCACCGGAGCGGGTGGCGGTCGCCAAGGCCGACGCGCTGCGGCTCCCCTGGCTGCCCCTTCAGCGACTGCTGCTGGGCAGCATGCTTGCGCTGCTCGTCATCGTCGGCTGGAAGGCGCGCACGAAGATCGAGCTGTTTTCAGGCGACGAGCTGACCTACATCGAGCTCAGTCAGGCACTCGAACGCGGCTCATACCGTGAGGTGTACCGCCCGTCCGAACCACTTCACGTCAAATACCCGCCCGGTTACCCCGCTTGGCTCGTCATCGTGCGCACCCTGACCGGCAATCACATCGAGCTGATTCCGGCGGCCAACCTGGCCGTCGTCAGTGCGGCGCTGCTGTTGC
This sequence comes from uncultured Gemmatimonas sp., assembly GCA_964456595.1. Taxonomy (GTDB): domain Bacteria; phylum Gemmatimonadota; class Gemmatimonadetes; order Gemmatimonadales; family Gemmatimonadaceae; genus Gemmatimonas. The sequence goes on from CAYWCJ010000036.1 coordinate 2,419, forward strand.
TCGTCTCGGTGGCTCGGCGGCTGCGCGACAACTGGTTCGCCGTCGCCATGCTTGCCCCCATCGTGCTGAATCACGGCGTGATCTGGATGGGCGACTCGTACTACTCCGAAGGGTTTTATCTGCTGGTGACGATGGGCGCGCTGTACGCGACCGTGCGCGCCGACGAGGGAGATCGACGATGGTGTTACGCCGCCATCGCACTGGCCGTCCTGTCGTTCCTGACGCGCTCCGTCGGTATCGCGATGGTCGCGGCCGTCGGGGTCTGGCTGCTCTTCAATCACCGTCGGCCGGCCATCATCATCACACACATTGTGGCCAGCGGCTTGGCCGTGGGCGGATGGTTTGGCTATGTGCTGTGGGCACAAAAGGGACAAGCGGTCCGCTCGTACCTCTACGACTTCAATCCCGAGGGGTTCGAACGCAATCCGTTCAGCATTTTCCGTGTGATCGTGCGCGTACTCGGCAGCGTGAAGGAGTACGCGGCGCAGGCGATGCCGTACGAGTTTGCGCTGCCGGTCATACCATGGCTGCGCGTGCCTTCGAAGGCGCTCTGGTTGCTCGTGATTGTCGTCGCCCTCGGCGTCGGCGTGGTATTGCTGTGGAAGCGGTGGCGTGCCGCGGCGGTGTATCTGGTGGCCTATGCGGGCGTGCTGGCGACGTTTCCGTACACGCCGCCACGTCTGCTCGACCCGATTGTTCCGCTCACCTACCTGACGATCCTGCTGGGCGCGTGGAAGCTCGCGGAGCGCCTCCCCGCGCGCGCGAACATGGCCTCGCGTGTCGTGCTGCTGGCGCTGCTCGTTTTCGGCGCGGCGCGCAGCGCGGCGGGGCGCGTGCGCGGCATGTCGACCTGTGACCGCAGCGATCCGTACCGCAACGGCGGCGGATGCTATGACCGACGCACGGTCAGTCTGATCGACGCCTCTCGCGTCATCGCTGCGCAGTCGGATAGCACTGACTTTGTACTCGCCTGGCGCGCAACGACGGTGCACTTCATCAGCGAGCGCCTGACGGAATCCGCGTTGGTGGCGGAACAGGTGCCGTTGGGAGAGTTCGGTGCGTCATTACGCGCGCGCAGGATCCGCTTCGTGGTGCTGACATCCATGCATCTTTTCGAACGACGCCAGTTGGCGGATCAGCTGATCGCGTCGTGCATGGAGTTGCGTCTGGTACAGACGTTCGACACGGGTACGATTCTACTCGAGACCAAGCCGTGGACAACGCCGGAGGAAAGCGCCTGTGCCGCGCTGACGGTCTACCGGCGCGAGCACCCACGTCCGTACATCCCCGTTTTCGACGGTCCGATACCGCCCGCCGACGGCAGAGGCTGAAGGCGTTCGTCGGGCTAGCGGAGTACGATCCGTTCCGGTCCGGACAGGCGACGAACGTGACAGCGACAGTCCGGGCGCGTGGCCGCGCGGGTGCCGGGCGCCGTTTGGGATGTCGGATCTTTCGTTCCCACCAGCACGGTCACGCGTCGCGTTCGGTTCTTCCAGCGCACACTGACTTCGAAGGCCTCACCATCCGCGCGCAGCGAGTCGCGCAGCATATCGTCGGCAATGGTGTACATCCCAGGCAGTTCTTCGGCTACGTCGCGCGTCGTGTTGGTCGTCACGCGCCGCACTCGAACGCGCGCATCGCTCACGGGCTTACCCGCCGCATCAACGAGCGAGATGGTGACCATCGCGAAGCTCATGGTGCAGACGCACTGCGGAGCAGGAGTCTGACTCACCAGCAGCGTGGTCAGCCGCCGTGATGATACGGTCACGGCGCGCAGCGTCGGTACGAGCGCGACGTGGTTTGACGACATCGAGCGCAGGACTGTTGCCTGTCCGATCGCGCGGCTCTCCTGGCCCATCACCGGGTGCGCCCACACGCCGACGGCGAGCGCTATTGCAGCGGGCGCCGGCGTTGAGGTCGAAAGCAGTCGCCGCAGCATCATGGGGAGCGCGATCAGGAAAACACGCGGGGGCGTACGCGACATGCGTACGCCCCCGAGGAGTTTGGTCACGAAGACCGCAGTCAGGTCAACGACGGCGGCGACGTGCTCCGGCAACGATGGCCAGCAATCCGGCCGCAACGAGTACGACGGACGACGGCTCAGGGGTCACGAACTGACCGAGGAACTGATCGTTGTAGTCGGTGGACGCCCAGCCGTTGAATTCGCCAAAGGAGCTGTTCAACGAGCCGTCGAGATCACCGAAGCTCGGGCCGAAGCTCAGTCCGTACGACGCCACGCCGGCAATGCGGCCGTTGATGAAGAGCGGCCCGCCGGAATCGCCACCGCCGAGGGCGACTTCGCTGAGGCCCAGACCGAGATTGCAGAAGTTCGTGAGACTGAAGGCGCCGCCAATTTGGCAGGCGGCATCGTTGGCGGCCAAGCCGTTGTCGAAATCGGCCACCAGACCGTAGGGATCAGCGTTGCCGAAGAACGCATTAAAAAAGCCGCCGAAGAGTGGATCTGTCCAGGTGAGATCGACACGGTTGTTGCCGCGCAGGCGGTCCGCCAACGTGAAACCACCGTTCTGCGTGAGACCGGTGTTGCCGGTGCCGCGTGCGCCGGAGCCCACGGCTTCGGCGGTCTGGCCGAACGGATTGCCCGAAAACAAATCGTAGGATGACGCGCGCACAGCCGCCGACGGCGCCGAGCCGAGCTTGATGACGGCGATGTCGTGCGCGTCGATCACTTCGCCCGTGTACAACGGATTGACGAAAAACTGATTGCTGACGATGAACTCGCGTGTCGTGGCTGGTTGACCCGGCGTGAAGAAGACCGACGTCGTCTTGTTGGTGATGAGCTTGCCCGTGTCATCGGTCAGACAGTGCGCCGCCGTGAGCATATAGGCACCGCCGCCGAACAGCGCGCCGGAACAGAGGAAGGTGCCGTCGGTACGCTCAATGAAGATCGAGCCGACGCCATCGTACGCGCCGCCCTTGGGCGTGGCATACAGCGGAGCGAAGGGATTCGTGCCAGCGACGCTCAGCAGCTTTCGCGCCTGGTAGGTTAGAATCGGATTCGCCGGCGCCGGCTGCGACGCGAACTGCGGCCTTAATGGCGCCATACCCGACCGCTGCGCCGCCGCGCGGTTCGCGACGAACAACGAGGCGGAGAGGAGTCCACCGATGAGAAGTCTTTGCTGCGTTCGTGCCATGGCGATTTCCTTGACCGTGCAAGAGAATGCTGTGGTAGTCGAGCGTGTGGAGTTCTCGCTCAACTGTGTGATCGATTATCAGTTCGGCCCTATCTTATCCCTGCTCGACAATTTGTCAACGCCAACGATGGCTCCGATACCCTTGCAGCGAGCTCGTGCAGCTATACCGATCTCTGCTTTAAGGAGATGTATGCGCATCGGTGTTGCGTGCGGCATCGGCGCGCCACTGATGGCGAGCTCGGCCGCGCCGGCACTGCACGCGCAGGTGAGCGGTCGAGGCGCGCCGCCACCAACACCTCCAGCCTCAGCTGTACCGGTGCTCATGCAGCCATTGCTCGGCCGTCTGCGCGGCGTCGCCTTTGACAGTGTGGCGATGCGACCACTGCGCGGCGCGCTGGTGCAATTGGTGGCGGTTGAAGATCCCTCGCGCATCCGATCGGCGACGTCGGACGAGCGAGGCGCCTACGCCATCGATTCCGTCCGCATGGGCTCGTATCTGCTCGGCTTCTTTCATCCGCGACTCGACACCCTCGGCATCGAATCGCCGTTGCTGCGCGTGGATGTCCGCACCGACGGGGAGTTGCGCGTGCCGATCGCGATTCCGTCAGGAGCCACGTTGCTGGTGCGACTCTGCCCCCCCGAAGTCGCGCGCGAATCGCTGGGGATGTTCATGGGGTTCGTGCGTTCGTCACGCGGCGAGCCGCTGAGTGGGCCCGCGCGCATCCGGGCGCAGTGGACGGAGGTTTCGCTCGGACCACGCGGCATCGTGCGTCGTTCACCGGCGCGATACGCAACGACCGCGGCCTCGGGGCAGTTTGTCATCTGCGGTATTCCCACCGACGGCACCTTCACCGCCCGCGCGTTCGTCGGCACCGACTCGAGCGGCTTCATCGATCTCGAAGCACCGCGTTCCGGCGTGCTGGTACGCGATGTGTACGTGGGCGCCGCGTCGAAGGTGGTCATACCGATCGACACGGATTCGAGTGCGCGCAACGCGCAAGGCGCGACCGCGACCGCGACCGTGCTGCGCGGCAACGGCAAGCTGCGCGGTGTAGTGCGTAGTACGACCGGGCAGCCGATTCAGGGCGCGCGGCTGCAGTTGTGGGGGAGCGGCGTCGAAGCGACGACGAATAGCAGCGGACAGTTCAGCATGCAGTCACTCCCGTCCGGCACCTACACGCTCGAATCGCGCGCGCTGGGCTTCATGCCGCGCAAGACTCCAGTGGACGTTCTTGACGGCACCGAAGGGAGCACCGAACTCGCGCTGGAGGTGTTCGTTCCCACGGTGGACACGATGCGCATTCGCGCCAACCGTAATCCGGCGCAGGACGATCTCGCCGAGTTCGAGAAGCGGCGGAAGAGTGGCTTCGGCTACTTCATCGACGAAGAAGCGCTCGGGCGGCGCAACCCGATGTACGTGGCCGACATCCTGCGCATGACGCCCGGCATGACGATCATGCCCGGTCAGATGGGTGGCGATCAGGTCCGCATGCGCGGTGCGTCAGGTGCAGGTTCTTGCGTGCCGCTCGTGTTCCTGAATGGCATGCGCGCGCCGGTGGACGACGGCAACCTGGACCAGATCGTCAATCCGCAGGATGTGCGCGCGGTCGAGGTGTACACGCGCACCTCCAGTGTGCCGATCCAGTTTCAGTCGCAGAACGGCTGCGGCTCGATCGTGATCTGGACAGGTGCCCGTCGGCCGGCTGCTCGTCGGTAGGTGGCCGCTCCCCGTCACATCCGCATCATCGGTCGCGTGACCACGGTCGTGTCGCTCGTCATCGTCATCACGATGCTGACATGGTTCGTGACGGGGATGCCCGGCTCGGTGGAGACGGCACTCGCCGATGCATTGTGGGAGCCGTGTCCGCCACGCTATGCGCTGGCGAGGAACGCGACCGATAGCAGCGATGTCGATTCGGTGGTGCTCAAGCCGCGGTCGCGATTCGAGCGCGCGATCACCTGCGGGACCATTCGTGTCAAGCGTCGGGCGGCGGCGCGATGAACAACTACTTCAACGGCAACCGCGACTGACTATCACGGATAAGAACAGATTCAAGCCGAAACGACACGGAGACAACGACTGCGAATTGGCGACGCGGCAGGCGCAACGCGGATACCACCCAAGCATTTTTGCTTTTGCAGTATCCGCGGTGTTTCCCTTTGCATCTGTTCTTATCCGTGATCGTCAGTTGCTGTCGGTGTCACGGGTTCTTGTCTGCGCTTGACCTATGGCTGCGCACCAGCACCGAGGCCGTTCCGCTTCACGAATGGTCTTGATGTTTTTGCTTGGCGACACACCGCGCGCCTTCCGACTTTCACGCTGAACCAAGTGCTACGCTCTCGCACAAGGCTGTTCCACTGACCCCACGACGAACGACACCGGGCGTCTCGGCGTCGCTGCACAAACGGCGCGTCGTTACCGCGGACGTAGACGAGACGTTGGGCACCTCCGATCACTGCATCACGGTCCGCGGTGCGCGCGAGCACAACCTGCGCGACGTGGACGTGGACATTCCGCGCGACGCCCTGGTCGTGTTCTCCGGCGTCTCGGGGTCCGGAAAGTCATCACTCGCCTTTGGCACCATCTTCGCCGAGGCACAGCGTCGCTACCTCGATTCGGTAGCGCCGTACGCGCGTCGTCTGTTCGACCAGGTCGGCGTGCCCGATGTCGACTCCATCGAGGGATTGCCACCCGCCGTGGCACTGCAGCAGCAGCGTGGCTCGCCCAATGTGCGATCGTCAGTCGGCAGTGTGACGACGATCGCGAACCTGCTGCGCATGCTCTACTCGCGCGCGGGCAACTATCCGCCGCGACAGCCGATGTTGTACGCCGAGGATTTCTCGCCCAACACGCCGCAGGGCGCCTGTCCCGACTGTCATGGGCTGGGCATCGTCTACGACGTCACGGAGCAGCTCATGGTGCCCGATGACTCGCTGACGATCCGCGAGCGCGCGGTGGCGTCGTGGCCGTCCGCGTGGCAAGGGCAGAACCAGCGCGACATCCTCGTTTCGATGGGCCACGACGTGGACACCCCGTGGCGCGAGCTGCCCAAGAAGACACGCCGCTGGATCCTCTTCACCGAGGAGCAGCCGACGGTGCCTGTGTATGCGGGCTACACGCCGGCCGAGACGCGCGTGGCACTGAGACGCAAAACGGAGCCCAGTTACCTGGGCACGTTCGTGGGGGCTCGCAAGTACGTGCTGGACACGTTCGCGACCACGCAGAGTGCTCTCATGAAGAAGCGTGTCTCACGTTTCATGATCGGCCAACCCTGCGCGACCTGCAGTGGAAAGCGACTGAAGCGGACTGCGCTCTCCGTGACGTTCGCCGGCCTGGATATCGGTACGATGTCACAGCTCACATTGCAGCGGCTCGGCGACGTGTTGCGCCCGGCTGCGGAGCGTGATCTCGACGCCGCGACGACGGGCGACCATATGCAGCCGCGCGCCCTTGCACTGCGCGGACGCGTATCCGGGCCCGGCTCGCACGCCGCGTCGCCTGACGTGCGTCGCACGCCCAACGATTCGGCCGAAAAGCGCATCGCCGCCCAACGCATCGCGCGCGATGTGCTTTCGCGACTCGACACCCTGCAGTCACTGGGTCTCGGCTACCTCGCACTCGACCGGACCACCACCACGCTCTCCGCCGGCGAGCTGCAGCGATTGCGACTCGCCACCCAAATCCGATCGAACCTCTTCGGCGTGGTCTATGTACTGGACGAGCCGAGTGCGGGGCTGCATCCCGCAGACAACGAAGCGCTGTTCACGGCACTCGACAACCTGCGCAACGCAGGCAACACCGTCTTCGTGGTCGAGCACGATCTGGAGATCATGCGCCGCGCGGATTGGATCGTGGATGTTGGCCCGGACGGCGGAACAGCCGGGGGACATGTGCTCTACAGCGGTCCGCCCGACGGACTGCGAGCGGTGGAGTCGTCGCGCACGGCACCGTACCTCTTTGGCGCGGTGATGCCCGAGGCGCGCAGGCGACGTGTGCCGACGCGATGGCTGGAGCTGGCGCAGGTCTCACGCAACAACCTCGATCGTCTTGACGTGCGCCTTCCGATCGGCGTGATGACGATGGTCACTGGCATTTCGGGTTCCGGGAAGTCGAGCCTCGTCAGCCAGGCGCTGGTGGATCTGATCGGCGAGCAGCTCGGGCATGACACGCCGCTCGCCGCCGTCTCGCCAGAAGAGGACGAACCCGGATTGGCAACGAGAACGCGTGGACGCATCACTGCCGGTGGGGAGTTCATCCGCCGGTTGGTGACGGTGGACCAGAAGCCAATTGGACGAACGCCTCGTTCCAATCTTGCCACGTACACCGGTCTATTCGATCATGTGCGCCGGCTGTTCGCGGCAACTCCGGCAGCGCGTTCAAAGAGGTTCGACGCCGGTCGGTTCTCCTTCAACATGGTGCCCGGGCGCTGCGCGACCTGTGAAGGCGAAGGGTTCGTCAGCGTCGAGCTACTCTTCATGGCCACCGTGTATGCGCCTTGCCCCACCTGCCGCGGCTCCCGATACAATCCGGCCACGCTCAAGGTGGAGTGGCAGGGTCGAAACATCGCCGACGTGCTGCGACTCACAGTGGCCGAGGCACACACGTTCTTTGCGGGTGAGGCAGCCATCGCGCGGCCACTCGCGTTGTTGCGCGACATCGGGCTGGACTACCTGCGGCTCGGCCAGCCGGCGACGGAGCTCTCCGGTGGCGAAGCGCAACGCATCAAACTTGCGACGGAGCTGCAACGGGCGCAGCGCGGCGACACGCTGTACGTGCTCGACGAGCCAAGTACCGGATTGCATGCGGCTGATGTCGATCGGCTCATGGTGCAGCTGCATGGATTGGTCGAAGCGGGCAACACGGTCGTGCTGGTGGAGCATGACATGCGTGTCGTGGCATCGAGTGACTGGGTCATCGACATGGGTCCTGCCGCCGGTGCGCTTGGTGGGCGGATCGTGGCACAGGGCCCGCCTGAGATAGTGCTGACACATCGCGACAGTCGCACTGCACCATACCTCAGGAAGTGGATCACGAAATCCCTATGATGCCGAGTCACGGCGGCGCGATGAACAACTGCTGCAACGACAACAGCAACGACAAGGACAACAGACCATCACGGAAAGGAACGGATTCACGCGGAAACCACACGGATACAGCGACGGCGAATTGCTGAAGCAGTGTGCACAACGCGGATACCACCAAAGCATTCTTTGCCTTTGTAGTATCCGCGTTGTTTCCGTTGTGATCCGCTCGTATCCGTGATAGTCAGTCGCTTTTTCCGCTGTTATCGCGGTTCCGGCGACAGCACAGTAGTTACGGCTGCGCACCTGCACCGAGGTCGTTCCAGTTCATGATGGTGTTGAATCCCATGATGAACGTGCCCTGCGTCTGCCACCGCCAGAACGGACGGATGGTGAACATCACCAGGTGTCCCTTGCCGACCGGCGAGTCGATGACGTTCGGGCGATTGGAGAGATTCTCGCCGCCCTGCAGCACACCAGACAGGAGCATGTCGCGCGGACTCGCAGGCCAGGACATCACGACGCGCGGCTTCATGTCGCCGAGTGCGCGTAGTACGGGCGCCGCGCCACCACCGCCACCGAAGCCGCGGCCACCACCGAAGTCGGCGCCGGTCGCTGAGGACGACGTGGCGGGCCACTGCTGATTCGGATCCCAGATGGAGTGCTCAACCCACGTCGCCATGGGCTGTGTGTTCTGAAAAACACCAGGCTGACCGCCGAAGCCGCCAGGCCCGCCACCGCCGCCAACCGCCGTGCCTGCGAGCGCCGCCGAACTGCCGGGACGCAGCACATCGAGCTTGCTGATCGGTGCCGCGGTCGGCGTGGGCGCAACGCCGGCATCGAGCAGCGTGCCACCGCTGAAGTAGACGGGGATCTGGTTGACGCCAAAGCCGTAGACGATCGGGCTTTTCGTGTCGGTGATGATGCCGCGCAGAATGGTACCGCGATTCACCAGTCCAACCGCCGCCGTCGGACGCAGGCCCGGCGTCAGGCTGTACATCGGGAAGATCGCCGAGGTATTGCCTTCTGTGACGAGCGTGCCGCCCTCCTGCATGAACTGATGCAGCATCTTCAGTCCATCTTCACCAAGTCCGCCACGCGTATCGGCGGTGGAGTCGGGATAGCCCAGCGACTTGTACTCGGCCGTGCGCTGATACGGGATCGGCGCCCCGGTGGTTGGCGGTGGTACGCCGACTGCGCCACCGTGCGGCCACAGGATCAGGTCGAACCTGGCGCGGAGCGAGGCCATCTTCCGCACTTCGTTCTCACCGAAATACGTGTACGGGATCTTGTAGTAGTCGAGTGCCGCGCGCACCCAGCCTTCGTCCTGCGTGTTCGTCCAACTGTGGATGTAGCCGATGCGGGGAATGTCGAGATCGTGCTGCTTCACGGTCGGCGCGGCATCGACGGCCCACGCGGAGAGTCCGAGTTCCTTGAGCAACGGTTCGACCTGCGCCTTGTTGGCACGCGGAATGATGAACGAGCCCGCGCCGAACTTGCGACCTGCGGCGTCGAACGACTCTTCGGCGGCCGACATCTTCGTGCTTGCGAGACGATAGCGCAGCGCGATCATGTTGTTGTCGCCGGTGTGCGCGACAATGACCGTCGCCCCCGATCCATTGATGCCGCCGGCGGCGACGACATGGTTCGTCACCGGCGTCATCGACGCGGTGAGCAGCGCCGGATCCTTGATCTCGTGCAGGATGATGTTGCGCATCATCTGGTACGTCCAACCGGTGTCGTCGTAGGGCGACGGATTGGTGGTCGGGTAGTTCTGGATCGAGAAGTACATGTCCGCGATGGTGCGGAACGGCTGGTCGCCACGCACGATCCAGTCTCCCTTCTTCACCTCGACCGTGCCGAACTTCATGTCGCTGTTGGCGATGTGGAATTCGAGTCCCTGATCGACCAGTTCGTTGACCGCTTCGGCGGCGTTGGCCTTGGAGTGCTGCCCTGCTGGAATGATCCATCCCTTCACGGGCCCGAGCACACCCTTCTTGATCGCGTTCTTGTTCTTGATCCAGTAGTTCTCGAGGAAGCGCTCGCGTTCCTTGCCGGTGTTCCATAACGCGTACATCACCGCGGACTGCTGGATGTTCGTGTTCGCGCGCGGCCCCCAGCGAATGTCATTCGGCGTGGGATTCGGACGAAACCACTCGCGGCTCTGGTTGTAGTTGGTGCCGCCGAGGATGCGCGTGAGGCCTGAGTCGCTGGCGGGTGCGGCAGCAGCACCGCCACGACCACCGGGCGCTGGCGCAGCACCGGCCGCGAGCGGCGGCGCACCACCACCCCGCGCCCCACCCATCACGACGCCGTTGCATCCCGAGCCGTAGCTCTGCACTTCGTAGAAGCGACCGATGGCGTTGTGCGAGTGCACGAGGAAGAACATGTAGTTCGGGACCCAGCCGTCGTAGAACCCGTACGTCCACACACCGGGCACGCCACGCTTGGTCATCTCCATCACGTCATTCTCGGCCATGAACCACCATTCGTTGATGGTGATCGGATCGAGCTGTTCGTTGTACGGACCGGTACCCGTGGAGACGTAGAGCAGCGTGGCCGCTTCGTGCAGATCGTGCAGAATGGTCGGGTGCCAGTCGTTGGCCAGCTTGCGCACGTTCTGTGTGAGCTTGAGATACTGCCCCATGCCGTCGCGGTTGTTGTCGTGCGCCACGTACTTGCCCCAGTACGGCGTGGGGAGATTGAGTCCCGTCTTCTGCCGAAAGCAGACGCCGTCAACGATCTTCTCGCGGCCGTCCACTTCGATGACCGGCGTGATCATCGTCAACACGTTCTTGCGGATGCTCTGCACCAGCGGCGTCTCTTCGACCACGAGACGATACGAGAGCTCCATGAGCATCTCGGGTCCACCCGTTTCGGTGGAGTGCATGCCGCTGGTGAGGTAGTAGGCCGGCTTGGCGATGCCGAAGAGCTGCTTGGCGCGCGCTTCCGGTGTTTTACGCGGATCGGCCAGCTCGTTGAGGTAGCCCTTGTACTGATCGAGGTTCTTGATGGTCTCTTCGTCGGCGATGACGAGGACGACCATGTCACGTCCCTCTTCGGTCTTGCCGATGCTCCAGAACTTCGCGCGCTCGGGCGCGGCGTCGGCGACGGCCTTGAGGTAGCGATGGATGTCGACGGCGTGCGTCAGGTAGCCCGGCGTGCCGACGATGCGGTTGATGCCCGGGAACTTGAGCGTGGTGGGGACTTTGTCCGACGCCGGGAGGTGATCGACCAGATCGGTGCTGATGCGAGGATCGGTGAGGTACTGCTTGATGAGTCTGGTGTATTCCTCATCCTGCTTCTGCGCGGCCTGAGCACCCGCACTGGTCGCGATCGCGGTGGCGGCGACGGCGAGACAAGCAGACCAGACCAACCGACGCATCGACGGTGTCGAGCGGGACATCCTGCCTCCTTCAAGGGGACTGGTAGCCGCGGCGGAGCGGCCGCGGGGAACCACTGGTGCAGCTGTGTGAGCATACGCGCTGCTTGGCGATTTCGCGGGATTCGCCACGACGAGCGAGTTCGCGCTGTGCTTTTTATGCGCTACCGTCGACCGCGAACCGAATACTCGGCACACCTGGCACCCCCAGTTCGGGGTGGTCGGTGACGAGTCCATGGTGCCGGCCCTTCACCGATCTCGACGTGTGAGGGCTGACGGAGAAGCACGTGGCCGGCTGCCCCTGGCGCGACGTCCGGACATCGCGAGCTGGAGGTGACGGGTGTGCCGGGTACTCGGTGCCGAGTGAGCGGTAGAGCTGAACGGCGGAAGCGGTGGTCGGGTGGGAGTGGAACGGAACGATTGGCAAAAAACACCGGGCCGGAGCGACTGCTCCGGCCCGGTGGTACCGCATCAGCTACAGACGGGTGATCAGGGAGGGGTGGGTGAGTTGGCCGGCCCGGTGCCACCCCAGGTGTACAGTGCCTCACCCTTTACGCCCAGCTCCTTGGCCGGCACCGGCATTTCGCGCGGGGTGCCTTCGAGCAGGCCATCCGTGCGACGGCGCCAGTAGTACGGCGCAGCGCCGAGTCCGAGGAGTTCGATTTCGAGTTCGTAAGCGAGCCTCGTGGTGAGTCCACCCACGCCTTCGGCGGCGGTCGCCGCGGACAGTCCGCCTCGCGTGACGCGGGTCTTGTTGATCAGCGTGGCCGCGTTGGCGAGTGAACCGCCGGTGCGGATCAGTGCTTCCGCCCAGAGCAGATCATTCTGCGTGGCGGTGATCACCGGGGCCGGACCGAAGCCCGCCCAGATGCCGGACGGATCCTGATTCCTGGTCAGATCGTAGCGCACGAATCCGATGTTGGATTGGTGGAACGAGCCACGATCAGGACGAAAGATTGCGTCGCGCGAGTAGGAGAAATCCGTACCGCCATTGGCGGTCTTCACGACGGTGCCGTATCCGTCGACGATCGACGCATCACCGAACGAGCCATCGCCCAGCCGCTTGTCCGGCGAGTTGGGTTGCCGATTGCCGGAGAGCGGCCACGGCGTCAGCTGCGTGACCGGATCGAGCATATTCGCCACGCGGGTGTGCACGCGTCCGGTACTGAAGTCGTCAAACCAGGTGAGGATCTGGTGACACCACGAAACGCAGCCATCGCCGACGAATACGAAGTCCACTGGCGTGCCGGCGGACATGCCGGCCTGCGTGAAGGTGAGCACCTGCGTCCAGTTCACCTGCGCGTTCTCCGCCGCACTGCGCGGATAGTACGCGAGCGTGATGGCCGCGAAGGTGTTCGCGATCTGTGCGATCTGCGCGCTCGAGTACGCCACGCCGTTGGTCCAGGCGGCAGGCGTGGTAAACGAGGTTGCTTTGGCAATGGTTGCCGCCGACGTGAGTTTGGCGATCGCGGCATCGCGGACCGCCTTGCGATTCGAGTACGTGAGCGACGCCGGGTCGGCGTTCTCGTCGACGATGTAGCCCTTGTCGTAGTTGAGGGCGATGTAGCTCAGTCCTGCGCCCAACATCAACTCCGAGACGGCTTCGGCGCGCTTGGTGTCCGCCGCGTTGTTGATGACCAGCTTGTTGATCCGGATCGCCTTGAGCACATCGGTGGCCGACGAGATGGCCGAGTACATGCCCACCCACGGCACTTCCATGCTGGTGCGACCGGCTGCCGCGGGATCGTTCTGCCACGGCCGTGTGAGTCGTTTGCCGTCGGCGTCTATGCTGGAATAGAAGTTCATGTTCCAGTTATTCCACGACGCCGAGAACGACTGTGCCTGCGTGACGAGCACGCAGTTGCCTTCGCATCCTTCGTACGTATTGAACCAACTGCGCAGCGTACCGGCCGCTACCGCTTCAAGTGCGGCGGGGTCGGAGAGGGCGCGTTTCGCGTCCGGCGCGTTGGGGTTTGCGATATCGAGCGAGTTGCAGCCGGCGATGGTGATCATCGCCAGCACGCGAACGGCTCGGACCAATCGAGTCATCTGCATCGAGTGAAATCCTGTGGTGGCGGGAGGTCAGTAGCCGAGTTCGAGCATCAAGGTGAACGTGCGGTACGGCGGATACGTGAAGTAGTCCACCTTGTAGCCAAACGGATTACCACCGCCGGGTCCTGCGACGTCCGGATCATAGCCGGAGTACTTCGTCTTCGTCCACAGATTGCGCCCGACGACGCCCAGTCGCGCCGTCTCGAAGCCACCCAGTTTGACGCCTTTCACCAGTGCCCTGGGGATCTGGTAGTTGAGCGCCAGTTCGCGCAGACGCCAGAAGCTGCCGTCTTCCACGAAGCGGCTGTTCGGATCGAAGTTGTTGTAGAACGCCGTGAAGAATCCCTGTGGCTTCTTCGACACGTCGGGCACGTCGCGCTGATCCATGTCAGGATCGCGTAGTTCGTTGTACGGCCACTGGCGCGTGTAGTTGTACACGTCGCCGCCCTTCTGCCAGGTCACGACAGCAAAGAGGGAGAGTCCCTTCCACTGAATGGTGTTGTTGAAGCCCATCGTGAAATCGGGATTGACGTCACCGATCGGCTGCAACGAGTTGCCCGTCGCGTCGAAGTACTTGAGTGGGCGCTCGCTGCGGGTGCGATACGCGGTCTGCCTGACATAGTATCCGAGTTCGTTCAGCACGTAGTCGGCGGCCGATCCGGTCAGCTTTTTGTTCGCGATGTTGGTGGCGAGCTGATCGGCGGTGCGGATCCAGTCGGAGCCGTAGATGATGCCGAAGATCTGGTTGGGCGCGACGCGAAAGATACGCGTGTTGCCGTCGGCGCCATCCGGCCCGGCGAGATACGGACCGACGGAGAGCGCCGTGATCCGTGAGCGCGTGCGATCACCGACGACGTTCAGGCGCCAGAAGAAATCCTTGTTGGACGCGAGCACGGCACCGAAGGCGACTTCGTGCGTGTTGCCATCGAGTGTTGCCGCGTTCACCCACGTGTTGCGGTAGCCGGTGGCGGCCGAGGTCGGCACCTGCAGGATCTGATCGCTGGTGGTCTTTTGGGAGTAGCTGTACTCGAGCGTGTAGTTGGTGAGGAAGTTGAGGTTGAATCCCGCTTCCGTCTCCTTCGAGAACGCCGGCTTGAGGTTGGGATTGCCCAGCGTGACTTTGGAGGGGCTGCCGCCATCGATGGAGAAGACTTCGTACTGTGCTTCGAACGGTGGGCGCAATCCGGCCGTGCCGTACGACACGCGGAGCTTGCCCTCGTCGATGCCGGGAATCTTGAAGTCTTCGCTGAAGCGCCACGCCGCCGAGGCACGCGTGTAGGTGGCCTTGCGTTCCTTCACACCGAAGAGTGACGACTCGTCCTGCCGTACGAGACCGTCGATGATGTAGCGGTCCTTGATATCGAACGTCGTGATCGCAAAGAGATTGCGATTGCGGATGGTGATGGTGTTCGACGACGGAAGGTTGGGCGCGTTGGGATCCTGAGCCGCCGCACCGAACTCGGTCACTCCGCTCACGGTCAGCTTCTGCGCCGTGACGCCGAGCACGTTCGCACTCTGGTCTTCGTAGACCATGGCGATCTTGCTGGTGTTGTTCAACCAACTGGCGAGTTGCCGCACCGAGGTCAGCGTCGCGCCGGTATTGAAGGACTTGTTGCTGGCGAAATTCTGGACGATCGAGCCCTGTCCCTTGCCGCCGACCGAGTTGACGAAGCCGATCGGTACGAACGATTTGTTGTTTCCGGTGGACTGGTCGTAGTTGAAATTGCCTTCCGCCGTCAGCCAGTCGAGCGGACGATAGTTGAGCTTGAGCACGCCGGTGAACCGGTCGCGATCGTTGGTGACCTGAGTGTTGGCGAGACGATACAGCGGATTCGACAAGTTGCCCGACGACGGCGTCTGACGAATGGCCGCCAGAAACGGCGAGCCATCCGGATTGTTCGCGGTGATGTCGATGTTCGGTTCGAGGAAGCGAATGCCGAAAAAGAGCGAGCCTTCGTTCGTCTGATCGGCGCTCGAGCGGCCGTAGAACATGCCGGTCGAAAGATTCAGCTTGTCGTTGACGGCCTGATCGACGTTGATGCGGAAGTTCTGCCGGTTGTACCCCTGGAGCAGATCGAGTACGCCCGCTTCCCTGATGTTCTGGATCGAGGCATTGAAGTTTGTGGCACCCTTGCGATGTCCGAGCGAGATGTAGTTGCTCATCGTCATGCCCGGCTTGAACAGCGCGTCGAGCGCGTCGAACACAAACGGATAGGTGTTGTCCGAAATGTCGTCCGCTTCCGCAATGCGCTGCCCATTCGCATCGACCTTGAAGCCTTTCGTCAGTCCCTTCGTATTCGTCGGATCGAGCTGAAACGCCGTGGACGTATTGAGTCCGACCTGTCTGGGCAGGTAGCTCTGCCCGTACTCGTTGCGGAAGGTGAAGTTCGTCTGCCCTTCCGCGAGATTGCTGCCGCGCTTGGTGAAGATCTGAATGACGCCATTGGCCGCATCGGATCCGTACAGCGAGCTCGCGGCGGCGCCCTTGATGACTTCGATGCGCTCGATGTCCTGCGAGTTGATGTCGGCGAGTCCGAGCCGCGTGATGGTGCCGTCCACGATCACCAGGGGGTCCTGCCGACCGGCGAGCGACGTGGCGGATCGGAGTCGAATCGCCGGTTCCGCGCCGGGCGAGCCCGAGGTGGTGGTGACGCTCGCGCCGGCGACCTTGCCGGCGAGTCCGGCGAGTGGCGAGATCGCGGGCGTATCCTTGATGGCATTCGCGTCGACGACACTCACGGCGAAGGCGGTCTTTTTCTGCGATGTCGCGTCTGAGACGCCAGTGACGACGACCTGATCGAGACTGAGCACGTCCTTGTCGAGATCGTAGTCCTTGTCGACGCGACCAGCGGCGATGACGATCGGCAGTCGCTTCGGCTTGTAGCCGATGAAGCGGACGACGAGGTTGACACTTCGACCGCCGTACTTGGCGACATCGACCGTGAAGCTGTACCGTCCATCGACGGTCGTGATCGTACCGGCGCCGATTTCTGGAATGCCTACACTGGCACCACCGAGCGGCTGTCCAGCGGAGGTGACGCGTCCGGCGAACACCTCGGTTTGCGCGTACGCTGCCGGTGCGCCGACGACGAGCAGGGCCAGCGCGGTGGCGGTGCACAGAGTCCTTCGCATCAGGACACCATCCATTGCGATACCTCGAGCGGAAAGGGGGAGCGGGCACGCCTGATGACGTGCCGTGCTGCGGCGACGACGAATGTCCGACGCCGGGACCACACCTCGAACCGCGAACGGGAATGGTGCCTCTGCCGGCTAATGGGCCCCGGGTCAGCGGCACTTCGCGACTGCGATGGTTCCAACGAACACTCCGCTACGCGTCCTGTATCGACCGCGCAACGTTTGGTCACAGTATGCGGCGCAAGCTCAACGCGTGCAATGGCCGAAGGCGGGCGATCGTCCCCGTCCTCCGCGCTACAACGACGGAATGCCGCTGCTTGACCCAGCAAACGCACGCGATATCCTTTCGCCTGTCATGCTGCACCTCATGCGATGCTCGCTCCGCACGCTCCTGCTGCTCGTCGCCTCGATCGCGTCGACAGTCGAGCTCGCTGCGCAGTCATCCAAAGGGCGGCTCTCCGGCGCGGTGATGGATAAGACCACCGGCGTCCCGATTCGCGAAGCGGTCGTCGTCTTTCTCTCTGACGGTCGCGCGGTCACGACGGACTCGACGGGCTCGTACCGATTCGACCGCCTCCCGACCGGCATCCTCAAGTTTCTCGTCCGCGCCAAGGGCTTCCCGTCGGCCGCGCTGATCATCGCCATGGCGCAGGCAGAGTCGATGGAGCGACAGGTCGAACTCGACTCATCGGCGGCGACTGCCGCGGCCAACAGCGCGCTACCCGCGGGCAGTGCGACAACGAGCGCGCGCGGCACCGCGCAGCCCCTCCCCATGGTGGCCGTGGAAGCGACGGCGAGTCTGGGACCGCGCTTCGCCAACTTCGAGCGGCGACGAAAGACGGGGGCTGGTCACTACATCGTGCGTGAGGACATCGAACGCGCGGGCCACTCCTCGTTGCAGGATGTCGCACGCGGACTGCGCGGCGTGACCGTCGAATGTGGCGGCGGTACCGGTTGCCATATCCGCATGGTGCGCGCACCGATGCGATGTCTTCCCGAGTACATCGTCGACGACAACGTGGACAACACCTTCGGCCCGACGATACCCGTGCGCGACATCGAAGCGCTGGAGATCTACACGGGTCCGTCGGACGTGCCGGGCGAATACGCGGGTCGCAATGCCGGATGCGGCGTCGTGGTCATCTGGACGCGATCCGGGCCTGCACGGAAGAAGCGTTAGCGCGCGTGGTGACCACTACACAGCGGCACGGCTGCACAGCAGACACGAGAGAAGGGAGAACACTGGAGATCTGCAGGAGAGTGCTTTTTCCTTCGACCAGCAAAACGTCAAGAAGGTAGAACAATCCGGCTGTTCTCCGACTGTTCTCGTGCTGTTCTCCGTGAACGCTGTTCAGGGTCTCGCCTCCCGAACGACGACGTCCGGCTCTCCAGCCTTGAGCTCGACCGTCTGCGCTGTTCCGTTCGGCCACCGCACCCACAGCGCTGTCGCCGCCGCCGGCAGCGCGAGCACCTGCGTTGCCGCATCCATCGACCAGTACCCACTGCCGGCGTGAATCTCGCGCAGCGGCCCGCGCGCGCCGTTCGCCACGACGCGAAGCTGTGCCCCGATGGCCAGTGGATTGGAGGCGTTGCCCACTAATCGCACACGAAGACCAGGACGCGCCTTCACATTGCGCCAGAGGGTCATCGGGGCGGCGTTTTGCGAGACCGCGAGATCCACACGACCGTCGGCGTCGAAGTCGGCGGCCGCCGCGCCGCGCGAATCACCAAGAACGGAGATGCCACTCCGCTGCACCGTCTGTGCACGAAAGCCACCCGCTCCGTCGCCGAGCAGTACGAGTCCGGCGCCGGCATCAAAGCGCATGGTGTTGATCTCGGTCGGGAAGAAGTTCTGCGCGAGATAGAGATCTTCCTTGCCGTCACCATCAAAATCAGCCACGACGGGTGCGAAGGCGGGTGCGAGCTGTGCCTCGGTTGGCAACGGGCGCGGTTCGAAACGTCCCTCGCGATTGAGAAAGAGCGTGTGGTCGAAGGTTGTCGCGCCGACTCGAATCGCCGTTGACGCAGCAACGCCCAGCACGGCATCCACGTCCGCACCCGCAAACTCGGCGTGCGTCGCGAAACGCTCCTTCACCGAGGGCAGCGCGGCGCCGAGGCGCGCCAAGGCATCGAGCGGCATCTCGCGCCGCGAGATCGAATCGGCGCGCGCAAATACGAGTGCCAGCCGATCGTCCGGAAAACGACTCACCACCAACGTGTACGGACGCGACACCGACGTGCGCCACGGCGTGTTGCGCCCCCAACTGGTCGCAATGACGTCGAGCGCACCGTCGCCATCGAAATCACCGACCGACACGCCATTCCATCGACTCGAGAGATCGGTCAGCCCCCACGCCCGCGTCTCGTCGTGCAGACGGCCGTTGCGGTTGGCCAGCACACGCACCGGTCCAAACTCCGTCGTCACCAGCAGCTCGGGACGCGCATCGCCATCGAGATCGGCGAAGGTGGCGCCATTCACCAGGCCGAGCGCGGCGAGCGCTGCCGCGTTGGTCGAATCGACTACGAAGCCACCGCTCCTCCGCCCCAGCAACAAGCGCGACTTCGCGGGCAACGGCCACGCGCCCGGAATCGCGCGCGCGCCGATAAACAGATCGAGCACGCCATCGCCGTTCACGTCTGCGATGGCGAGTGCGCCGACGCTCGCCGTATCACCGGCGAAGACTGATCGCGGTGACGCCGCGCGGGCGCCAGCGACGAGTGCCACCACCGACGGCGACGCGAGTGCCTGCACCGCCGATTCCGCTTCGTAGTTGGACTGGCCCGCCAGCAGCACCGTGCCGCCACGTCCGTCGGGATACGGCAGCACCGTCGTGAGGTCCAACTGTTGCGTGACGCCCGATATCGCGAGCGGCGTGAAGCGCGCACCGCTGTTGCGCATCACGCTCAATCGTCCGCCGCGACCACTCGCAAACACCAGATCCTCGCGACCATCGTTGTCGACATCGATCCAGCTGACACCGGGACCGAGTTGACTGAGTCGAGACGGCAGCAACGGTTGGCGACGATAGTCGGCGTAGAGCGAGTCGACGTGTGTTGCGCCGCCGAGCAGCGCCGTCGCGTTCTCGAAGAGCGGTGCGACCGGCACGACCGAGTCGACCGGCGCCTGCGCTGCGCTCGCTTCGTCGATTTCGTACAGGCGATTGGCGCGGGCACGGGGCAGCACACTTACGCGGCT
>CAYWCJ010000037.1:0-22177 GCA_964456595.1 uncultured Gemmatimonas sp.
CCGACCTCTGCATCCTCATCAGGAATCTGTCCCGACCGCAGTCCCTTGTTGATCGGTGTCCATGTCACGCCACCGTCTTCGGTGCGAAAGGCACCGGCGGCCGAGATCGCGATGTAGATGCGATTCTCGTTGGTGGGGTCGAGGACGATCGTGTGGAGGCACATACCGCCCGCACCCGGCTGCCATTGCGCGCCGGATCCATGTCCTCGCAACCCGGAGAGCTCGTTCCAACTCGCGCCGCCGTCGGTGGATTAGAAGAGCGCCGCGTCTTCCACGCCGGCATACACGGTGTCGCGATCGGTGAGCGATGGCTCGAGATGCCAGACGCGCTTGAACACCCACGGATGCGGCGTACCGTCGTACCACATGTGCGTGCCGGGCACGCCGTCGTACGCGAACGAGTTGTCCACCGCGTTCCAGGTCTTGCCGCCGTCGTCGGAGCGTTGGATGACTTGGCCGAACCAGCCGCTCGACTGCGATGCGTATAGTCGATCGGGGTCGACTGGCGAACCCTTGATGTGATACATCTCCCAGCCGGGGAAGTGCGGTCCTTCCACTTCCCACGACGTACGGGCACCATCTGACGTCAGGATGAACGCGCCCTTCCGGGTTCCGACCAGTACGCGCACACGGCTCATCTTCGCCTCCTCGGCGCACGGGGGAATGGCAAACATCGGGTGACTTTCGCAGAAGCGCCACTGGTGCGATCTCACATCCAGCACATCGAGCGAGCAGTGCATGTGTCGCACGTTGGACTCCAACTTCCGCCCAAAATCATCGTGGATCCTCAGAATCGGCTTCGCGGACCGCACGCCACTGACCTTCCGACACTCTCCGCCGACGAGCGACACCGCTATGCACGGCATCTGTCCCTGCCCGATATCGGCATCGAGGGACAGCAGCGGCTCAAGGCCGCCCGTGTGCTCATCGTCGGGGCCGGTGGACTCGGGTCGCCAACGGCGCTCTATCTCGCCGCCGCCGGTGTGGGGACGATCGGGCTGATCGACAACGACCGGGTTGACGTCACCAACCTGCAGCGACAGATCCTGCATGGCACGCGCGACGTGGGGCGACCCAGGCTCGAGTCGGCGCGCGACCGTCTGCACGATCTGAATCCGCATGTACACGTGAACCTGCACGCGGACTGGCTCACGTCGGCAAATGCGATGGCGCTCGTGCAGCAGTACGATGTCGTGCTCGACGGAACGGACAACTTTGCGACGCGCTATCTCGTCAATGATGCGTGCGTGTTGCTGGGCAAACCGAACGTGCACGGCTCGGTATTTCAGTTCGATGGGCAGGCGTCAGTGCGCGACGGCGGATGGCCCCTGCTACCGCTGTCTCTATCCCGAGCCCCCGCCGCCGGGGATGGTGCAGAACTATGCGGAGGGAGGCGTGTTCGGCGTGCTGCCCGGGCTCGTCGGGACCATTCAGGCCATCGAAACGCTGAAGCTGATTCTCGGCCGCGGCGAATCGTTGGCCGGCCGACTGCTCATGATCGACGCGCTCTCGATGCAGTTCCGCTCAGTCATCGTCGAGCGTGATCCCAAGTGTCCGGCGTGCGGCGTACGCACGATCACGCAGCTCATCGACTACGACGAGTTCTGTGGAACGCCGGCGTTAGGTGCGGTGATGGAGTCGGTGCGTCAGATCACGCCGCAGGAGTTAGCGCTACGACGCGCGCGCGGCGACGACGTCGACCTTATCGATGTGCGTGAACCGCACGAGACGGAGACGGGGATCGTTCCCGGCGCGACGGCGATTCCACTGGGCGACTTTGCAAGTGCGATCGCCACGCTGGACACGTCGCGCGTGTTCGTGTTGATGTGTCGCAGCGGCAAACGAAGTGCCGATGCCGCGCGTCAGTTACAGGCGGCGGGGTTCAAGAACGTGACGTCGTTGGCTGGTGGGATGATACGGTGGAGCGAGGAGAGCAGAGAGATTGCGAAGTCGCCGTGATCGCCTGACGCACTGCGAACCACCGTTCACGGACGTCTCCCGGCACAGATTGCAAGCACACATGCCCCGCGCACCGATAGTGCCATGACATTGCCATGGATGGGAATGTTCGACACGAACTTTGACTTTCTCGCCGCACCCAACGCCGGAATGGCGATCCTCAGACCGCAGTTGCTCGAATCGAGAGCGGACGGACCAGGCGCCTGGCGCATGATCGTCGGCTCCCCCCGCGCGCGATCGAATGCGCGACCGCTCGACGCCAGCGAGCAGGCCGACGTCGCGATGACTGCGCTCGATAGTCTCTTTGCGTTCGAAGCAGGCCGTCGCGGTCACAGCAGGCCCGCTGGAATGAACAGCGGTCCCGATTCTCCGCTCACCGTGCGCACGGCGTGCATCGCGATGACGATCGACGGAATGGTGGTCGAACCAACCACGCCAGCGCGTGCATCGCGCGCAGCGGACGGGCCGACGCGGTCCTCTGCATGACCGCTGCTACCCAACCTACGCGGGGAATCGCGCGCCTACATCGCGGTACGGCAGCGTGGCGCCAGACACCTGGACCGCGTCGTTTGTCCACTCATCGCATCCACGGGCCCGTTCGTTGATTCCGATTTAAGCGTTGCACGACGCGTGGATATTGTGGGCGATGGGCCCTTCACAGCACAGACGCTCAACCACCGACGCTCGGAAGACCGCTCGCGGCGCTCGACTGGACCAGATCGCGTCGTGCACCTCCGCTGCGTGTGCCGCGCACTGCATCACCATGCCGT
Organism: uncultured Gemmatimonas sp.; assembly: GCA_964456595.1. GTDB lineage: Bacteria > Gemmatimonadota > Gemmatimonadetes > Gemmatimonadales > Gemmatimonadaceae > Gemmatimonas. The sequence continues at coordinate 2,730 of CAYWCJ010000037.1, forward strand.
TGGTATTACCCCTGTTGCCCATGGCGCTGGGCGCTGCGCTCGGGACGGGGCTGGAACTGGGATTCTGGATCGTCATGGTGGGCCTCGGTGCGATCAGTCTGGGTCATTCTCGAATGCGCCTTCATCGCAACGGTGCACCGCTCAAGTGGTTTTCAGCGGGGCTGCTGGTGCTGCTCATCGCGCGCGCGACGCCAGAAAGCGAAGCTGCCCTCGAAGCCGTTGCCGTGACAACTGCGGCCGCGCTTTTTATCACCGCCCATCGAAAGAATCTGAGCCTTCGGCGGTCCTTCGCGCGCTCGACTTCGTGCGAAATCACCTGTTCCGAGCGGTAGACATGCCTGCCTGGTGCTCGCCTGGTCACGACGCTCGGTTGATCGCCACTCATCGCCCCTCACAGACCGTTCGTGGGGCGCAGGTGCCTGCTCGTCGGGCACCGGTTCGACGCTGCATCAGGAACCGCTAGACTCTCGACGCAGAGAGCCCGAGGCGTCCGACGCCGGGCCGTTTTTCCTGCGGCAGCGTGACGTTGCATCGCTGTCGGTCAACCGAGGGTTCGCCCGCGCGTGACAACTCATCGCTGTTGCGTCGGCTCCCCCCGATCGTGCCCTCGCCAGCCTGCTGGTCGATACGTGTCGGCCGCCCTTGTCGCCTGGGCGTTGCTGGCCCTCAGCGCGACGGGCCTCGGCGCACAGAGCACTCCGCCAGCGCGTGCGGGGAGCGCAACGATCACCGGCACGCTCCTCGATGCGGCGGATCGTACGCCAGTCGTGGGTGCACTCGTGCGTCTCGTGGAAGCCAGCCGCGCCGACCTGTCGCACAGCGATGGTTCCTTCTCGTTCCGCAACGTCCCCGCCAACAGTTACTGGCTGCGCGTGACGCGACTCGGTTTTCGGCCGGAATCGGTACAGGTCGACCTCACGCGCGGCGAGCCCCGCACCGTGGAGATCCAACTGCGTGCCGCCGCGATCGAACTCGCGCCCACGGTAGTAACCGGCGGCATTCGAGCGCAAGAGGCCTCTCGCGCGCTGAGCCCAACGACGGTGCTCGCCGGCGCACAGCTCGACCGGCAGCTGCAAGGCACCATCGCCGCGACGCTGCAGAACCAGCCGGGCATGTCGGTGGTCACGATGGGCCCTGCCACGGCCCGCCCCGTGATCCGCGGCCTGTCAGGCGATCGCGTTGTGATGCTTGAAGACGGCATGCGACCGGGCGATCTCGCCTCGACGTCGGCGGATCACGCGGTGACGGTGGAGCCGGTGGCCACACGACAGCTGGAGGTGGTGCGGGGACCGATGTCGTTGTTGTACGGCTCGAGCGCGTTGGGCGGTGTGGTGAACGTACTGCGCGACGAAGTCCCGGTGGCGCTGCCGGAGCATGTGGCGGGCGTCGTCTCGCTCACCGGATCATCGGTTGACGGCGGCATCGCCGCCGGCGGTGTCGTCAACGCGCGCGCGGGATCGCGTGGCGCGATTCGCGCTGAAGGCACGGGGCGTCGCGCCGGAGATCAGCGTACGCCGTTGGGCACGCTCGACAACACGGCGCTCGAAACGTTCGGTGCATCGGTGGGCGCCAGTGTCGTCGGTGCGCGCAGCCATGTCGGGGGCTCGTACCGGTTCTTCGACAATTCGTACGGCGTGCCGGGCGGCTTCGTCGGCGGACATGCGCTGGGTGTGCACATCAACATGCGCCGACAGTCGGTGCGGGCTGAAGCCGAGCGTCGCATCGACGGCGCGCTCTGGAGTTCGGCGCGTGCGTCGGCGAGTGCGACGCGCTATCGACACGAAGAGTTGGAAGCTGGCGGGTCCCTCGGCACCCGCTTTTCGCAGACGCTGGCGCAGGGCGACGTGTTGGCCCGACACGCAAAGCCGGGCAGCACCGTCGAAGGCGCGGTTGGCGCTCGCTTCCAGTATCGCGACATTGTCACCGGCGGTGCGCTACGCACGCCCTCCACGTACGACCACAGCGCCGCGGCTTTCGCCGTCGAGCAGTGGACCGTTGGACCGCTCACGCTCGTGGGTGGTGCGCGCTACGACTGGGCGCGCTTCGTGCCGTACGAGCGCGGCGCCGTGGTCATCGTCAACGATCAGCAGTTGCCGGCGCTGCCGCGCACCTTCTCCAATGTGTCGGCATCCGCCGGCGCGCTGTTCGATGCAGACCGCGCGAGCCGTGGTGCGCTGCGAGGTCTGCAGGTTGGCCTGAACATCGGCCGCGCGTATCGCACACCGGACTTCAACGAGCTGTACTCCAACGGTCCGCATCTCGCGGCGTTCTCGTATGACGTCGGCAATCCGTCGCTGGGCGCGGAGTCCGGACTTGGCGTAGACCTGTTCGCACGACTGTCCCGCGCCCGCGTGCGAGGGGAAGTGGCCGCATTCAGCAACCGCATGCGCGGTTTCATCTTCCCACGCAACACCGGCGACATCGGGTTGCAGGGCAACCGCCCGAAGTTCCAGTACACGGGTCGCGACGCACTGCTCACCGGTGCGGAGGGAGCGATCGAAACCACGCTCGGTCGCGGATGGACCGCCGACGCGTCGGCGTCGTATGTGCGCGGCGCGTTCCGTGGCGCGATCGACTTGCTCCCCGCCGACTCGGCGAATGGGATTCTGTTGGCGCGCGCCGGATCGCGCGCAATGCCGCTCATGCCGCCGCTGCACGGACATGTGCGACTGCAATACGAGCGGGGGCGCGCCAGCTCACGCAGTCTCTCCGGCGGTGTCACGATGCGCGGGGGCGCGCCGCAACGCCGACTCGGTGACTTCGAGACCGAGAGTGCCGGCTACGCCCTCGTCGAGCTGAACGTCGGCACGCGCGTCCTGGTGGCCGACCGATTCCACGCCATCACGCTGCGTCTCGACAACGCGTTGAATCAGTCGTGGCGCAACCATCTGTCGCGCACGAAGGACGTGCGACCGGAAGCAGGTCGCAACCTGTCGCTGCTCTATCGCGTGTCGTTCTGACGATACGCATCACCGGTGCATCGCGTGTGGATGCACCACTCATCGCCAGGCGTGCAATGCAACGCCACGTGGCCCTCAAAGGAGAAACTTCGATGTTTGTCAAGTCCACTGTCCGTTCGTTCAGCGCCCGCGCGCTGCTCAGCAGCATGTTATTGGCCGTCGCGATATCCGCCTCTGCGTGCGGCAAAGATGCGACAAGCCCGGAGGAAGAAGAGCCGAGTGTGACGTCGATGGTGTTGACGTTCAGCAATGGTCAAACCGCAACGATCACCGGTAGCGGCAACAATGCCGTGCGCATTCCGGTGGGGGCCACCACCGTTTCCGCGGTATTTCGTCGCGCCGATGGTACGCCGGATCCGATCGTCGTGACGTCGGTATTCCGTCTCGAAGTCGTGGCGCCGGCAGGAAACCTCTCGTTTGCGCGCAACGCGAGTAATTCCTTCGCCGGTACGTTGACCGCCACGGCAGCCACCACCACCGCCGTTCCCGTCACATTTTCCCTGCTCCACGTGGCTGAGAACCACTCGGACTTTGGGCCTTTCACGGTCAACATCACCGTGGGCAACTGAGACGGCGCCGTTGTGCGTGCGTCGGGATGGGCAAAGACGCCGATCCCGACGCTCTCGATGTGCCGGATGGAACCGAGGGTCGCACGACGCGATGGAACTCGCGCAGCCGCAGCTGTGCACGCGCACGAACATCTGCACTTGAGTCGCAGGTTGCGTCGTAGAGGACCGCCCGCAGCATCTCCTGCTCGCGCGGCCAGATCTGAAAAAGGGCTTCGACTGCGGCGTCCCGGACGGCCGCATCGTGGTCGCGCGCGGCAGTGGTGAGTGTCCGCACGGCGCGGTCATGCAATGCCTCCTCCGGCGGAGCGCGCAGCGGTGCTCCGTGGAGTACCCGGCCGACGGCGACCACGGACGCCTCGCGCACGGCCGCATCCGCGTCCGTCGCTCCGGTCAGCAGTGCTTCCACATCAACGCGTGCGTCGGCATCGATCGCACCCATGAGTCGTGCAGCGCCGATACGACCGCGCGAAGACGACGTGCGCATGAGTGTACGCAGGGCCTGCCGCACCTGATCCCGCTCCGCTGGTCCGTGTCGGGTGAAGTCGACGAGCGCGTGAAACGCCCCGTTGCGCACGCGTTCGTCGTCGTCCGCCACGAGGCGCGTCGCTGCCTGCACGGTGCGGATGCTGCGTGGCTCGAGCGTGCGCATCGCCCCCATCGCCGAATCGCGATGCGCAGCATGCGTGGACCACAGCATCAGCTCCCATTCGCCCGCCGTGCGTGACGCGATGGTCGGTTGCTGTTGATCGCGGATGAACTGGAAGGTACCGGCGATGACCACCGTCGCACCCACCAGCATGAGCGCGATGCTCGCGCCACGCCGCACCAGCGTGCCGTGCACCATCATTTCCGTCGGTGTTCTGCGCGGCACTAGCGGATACCCTCAGTCACGCATGTGTTGCAGATACAGCGTTTCGAGATCGGCGTGCGTGAGGTCCGTCGTGCGGTGTTGCGCCACCACGCGTCCGCGTTTCATGATGGCTACGTGCGTTCCGCTCTCCTTGGCACGAAAGAGGTCGTGCGTCGCCATCAGGACGCCGGCACCGCCGGAAGCCAGCTCGGAGAGCAGACGAGAGAATTCGTTGCTGGCCTTCGGATCGAGTCCGGACGTGGGCTCATCGAGGAGCAGCGCCGTCGCCTGTTTGGCCATCGCCAACGCGATCCCCACTTTCTGCCGCATTCCCTTCGAGTAGCCTTCCACGGCCCGTGTCGCCGCCTCCTCCTGCAATCCAGCCGCGTGCAACAGTGCGCGTACCTCGTCAGTCGACACGCGTCGCGCGAGCGCAAGCTCGGCGAAGTACGTGAGGTTTTCGATGCCGCTGAGGGTGGGATACAGCATGACTGTTTCCGGGATGTAGGCGAGCCGCCGTTTCGTTTCGATGGGCTCGCGGGCAGCGTCAACGCCGTTGACGAATGCGACGCCTGCACTCGGGCTGATGAAGCCGAGAAAGCAATTGATCGTGGTCGTCTTTCCCGCACCGTTGGCTCCGAGGAGGCAGAGGACTTCGCCCGGGTGCACAACGAGATTGACATCGGTCAACGCAGACACCTGTCCCGTCGAAGAGTCGAACTGTTTCGAAAGCGCTCGCGCTTCAAGAGCGGCAGTGGTCGGCGCTGACGCGTTGTGCTGCGTCGATGCCTCTGATGCGACGGCGGTCATGCGATGGCTCCGGAATCAGGGTCGGAAATGCGTGATGTGTACGATCATCGGTCGTGCGGCGTCCGTGTGTGCGCGCTCCGGTCCCGTCCTCACGGTCGTCTGCCTTCCTAGCCCGCACGAGCACGCGTAACGCGCAGTGTCCGCACACTCCAGAGCGCGAGCAGCAGCGACGGCACCAGCAGCGCCAGCGCGCTCAAGGCCAGCGAGGAAGAGAGCGAGCGGAGCGGCTCATCGTTGAATGCGGGAACAGGCGCAGCGGCAAGGTCCGAGCGCGTCAGCGTCGTGCCGGCAAACACTTTGTCGTTGATGAACGTGCGCCACGCGTCATGAAATGCGATCCACGCATCCTCGAACTGTCGCCAACGTCGCCCGCTGGTGCCGGCTGCATCAAGCAGTGCTCCGTGCGCCACCAACACGGGCGAGAGGAAGCGCAGGCGCGCTGCTGCATCCTGTCGCGCACGCAGCTGTGCGTCGAACGAAGTGAACATCGGCCGCAGCCGCGCCTCCAGCAGATTGGCACTGGCGATAGCCGCGACCTGTGGATCGGATGTATCTGCTTTCGTGGCACCCTGGTAGCGCGGATGCTCCGCCAGAAACTCCGATAGCGCATCGGCGCGACGCGGCGCGGATGCAGCAACATCGTTCTGCACATCGCGCATCGCCGTGACCAGCGCGAGCCGTGGCGGCACCGGGTACGCGGCGGCGATCCCGTTACTCACCAGCGATGGTACCACGATGACCAGCGCGAACCACACGCCGAGGAGCGTGACGGCATTCGACGCGCTCGATGCGCCGCGTGCGTTGACAGCGAGGGCCACCACGAACCAAAACAGACCATACGCCAACACGATGGCGCACCACCAGGCGAGCCGCGCGCCCTGCGCCGCGCTGAGGAGCGACGCACCTGTCGCTGCGGCCGCGCCAACGCTCACCAACAGCGCGAGCACCACAACCGCGCCGGCACGTACGGCAAGCTTTGTGAGAATGACGCGCTGCGCATTCACCGGCTGCGATGCGATGAGCGCCATCGTGCCGCGCTCACGTTCTGCGGACAGCACGTCGTACGTCAGCGCCAGAATGAAGAGCGGAAAGAGCACCAGAATCACGAATGCGAGATCAAGGCGACCCGCCAGCAGCACCACGGGGTTCTCGATCTCTTCATTGACGACTGCGGTCTGCCGGTCGGCGGTCGAGACGCGGACAAAGTACAGATGCAGATCGCTCTGCCCCACGGCCAAGGCACCGAGCGGCAATGGTGGCAGCAACATCCATCGCGTGGCGACCGATCGACCAGCGACCGCAGGACTTCGCGGGTCATTGAACGGCGTGACGCCCGTCGTGTCGCCGCGCGCGAGCCGTTGCAGCACGCCATCGAGGCTATCGAGTCGACCCGCCTCTTCGGAACGCAGCGTCGCGAGTGTCTGCTGCTGTACACGACGCCAGCTTGCGCCATTCACCACCGCGAACGCCGCCAGCCCGCAGAAGAGCAGGGCGAGCATCCAGAGATTCCGATCGGCGCGCAGCAACAGCCACTCGCGCCGCAAGTGATCAATCATGCGGTCCTCAGGCGACGCGGAGACGTGAACGCGTCGTCAACCACACGGTCGCGGCCAGCAGCCAGACGCCGAAGGCGACGGTGCTCAACCGGTAGAATCCGAGTGACGAACCCAGCTCCGGCGCGGCGTATGCGAACGGCTGCACCTGCGCCCAGACAGCAGAGTCGGCACGTACGCGAAAGGTCTCGCCCTCCTTGGTGTTCGTCGCCAGCCAGCCGTTCATTTTCACCTGAATGCCGCGCCGGTAACGCTCGGTCGCCGTGGCAAAGTCGCGATGCGACTCGACATCGGTACCGGCGATGGCGGTGGACAGGAAGCGCACGGAGAGCAATGGTGCGGCGAACGCGACGGCCTGTTGTACCCCTACCTGAGATCGGAACTGGTCGTACAGGGCGCCGAAGTTGTGGTCGAATACCTCATCCGCGTGCTCCTCACCTGCCTGCATGGCCACCGCGTCAAAGTTCACCGGCAGCGCGGCGCGCGATGTGACGTCGTACTTGGCGAACAGCTCCGCTTCGAGTCGCTTGGCGCGCTCGCCCGCCGGTGAGTGACCGTCGATGCCCTGTGCCAATCCGCGATCGACGGTGGTGGCGAAGTCGACGCGCGACGGCGTCGGATGTACAGCGCGACCGAGCGAGGCGGCGACCCGTGGTGCCACCATTCCGTTCAGTGCCCATACGCCGAGCAACACCATCAGCGCACGCTTGGCGGTGGACATCGCGAGCGAGACCGCCAGCGTGACGCCAAGCACGAGGTAGAACCAGCTTATGTACAGCAGCGACAGCAGTGCAAAGCGACCAACGTCCGAAGCGCTCGCCTCGGCGCCGACCAGCAGGGCACCAGCGCCCAGCACCGCCGCTGGTACCAGCACGACTGAGAGCGCCGCCGTCACGCCGATGGCTTTGCCCCCGATGAGCACGCGAGTTGGCACCCCCAGACTGGCGAGCTGGCGCAACGTGCCCTGTTCCCGCTCACCGGCAAATGCACCGAATGCGAGAATAATGATCAGCAGCGGCACCAGCTGCTGAAGCACGCTCGCGGCCGTCCAGTCGCCAAAGCGCTGCGCGGCAGTCGCGTCCATGGCCGGACGAAATCTGAAATCATTTTGCCGATGCGCTTCAAGCCACGCCGCAGTGCCCGTGTACGGGTCCACGCCGCGATCAACGAACGTGAGAGCAGGAGACGGCTTGAATGCCCACATGCCGTAGTGCGCAGCAGAGTGCGGGTTCTTGGGCGGTTGCTTGTACCACCACGCCTGCATCTGCGATTGGGCCGCATTGCGTTCGGCGCGGGTCGCGCGATGCGCAGTGACACCAGCGGCCAAGGCAACGACGAGCAGTCCGCCAATCGCGGCACCGGCCCAACGGAGCCTGCCGTCGCGAACCATCTCGGTGAATTCTTTCCGGGCGATGCGCAGCAGCATGAACGGGTCCTCGGGTGCGGGAGATCGGAACGGCACGATCGTTGGCAAATGAACGCGAGCGTTCAGAAGCCGGAAAGGTCAGAGCTGCTTGAGCGCCGTGAACTTGAGGATGATTTGCTGCGCACGGCTGGCGTTGCGAGTGGAGGCCGGCGTCGAACCGAACGCACGAATGTCGTTCATCACGATGTAGAGATACGACAGGGGACTGAGCTCCCACGAGAAGCGCGCGTTCAGCGCACCGCGCTCGGTGTCGGTGTTGTGCTGATAGAACGTCGTAAAGAGCAGGCGCGGATTGACGGCGAGACGAAGCTCCGGTGCCAGCAGATCCGTCGCGACCGCGCGCCCTCTGCCATGAATGCGATTGCGCTGATACTTGAGGCTGAGCGCGACCTTCGGTGACGGCGCGACGCGTACGGTGAGATCGCCACGATCGAGCGCGCGGTCGAAGTATCCTCCCGTGGAGGCCTCGGCGATTGCGCTCCAGCGGGCACTCGCGTCGCTGGCGGCATAGAGCACGAAACGCTGATTTTCGTAGGTGCCGGCAGGTATCTCGACGCCGCGCACCGGTTGAAAGGGTCGATCGAGCCGCTGGAACGCATGCTGTACGGCGGGATAGACCAGCGCGCCGTTCTGAAACAGGAAGTCGACGAATGCTTCGCCCTGTATCTCCTGCAGCACGCCGGTTGTCGCGGTGTGAATCGCGGTGACGGAGAGGTACGGTACAAAGAATCGGATTGCGTCGGGCTTCCATGACGGGCGCAGGCGACCCCGGATCACCGGGTTCGTGTAGATCGCGTTCGTACGCGAGATGAAACCGGTTCCCGGATTGTAGTGCTCAGAGGCGAATCCTTGATGCAGGATGAGGAGCCATCGATCGGTCTCGCGCTGCAGCAGCATCGAGGCCGCCACACCACGCGGGCCGCTGTCGTTGCTTGACAGGGCGACCAGTCCGTTTGCCGAGATCAGTTCTGCGATGCGCGTGAATCCGTCGAGCGCTGCCACCGTCGTCGAGCGGGCGCTGCGACCGGCACGCGCATCACCCACGCGGGAAGTGAACAGGCCGCCGACACGTGAGGTGCGGCCGACATTCCGACTATATCGCCCCACGGCGAACGATTCCGCGGACTGCGCGTCGGTGCCGCGCTGTCGCGTCGCAAGCAGCCCAAGCGATGAGCTCGCGTCACGACGCACATAGCGCGCACCGCCGTCGAGCGCGACCGGATTGCCCGAGGCGTCGAGACCGATCCGGCGACTGAAGAAGGGCTGGATGTTGAACTGCGCGCCGTAGTTGTAGTCGTTGGTGAAGCCGATCGCGAAGACGTTTGCGGCATCAAGGAAGAACTGTCGTCGCTCCGGAAAGAAGACGGAGAAGCGTGACAGGTTCACGACCTGACGATCGACATCGGCTTGGGCGAAGTCCGTGTTGACCGTGACATCGAGGGTGCTGTTGGGCGTGGGCGTCCAGGTGAGTTCTCCGCCCACACGCTGCTGCACGCGCTGGATGCTGGATGGTGCAATACCGCTGCGGTCGCCCTGCGCGATGGCGTAGGGGCGTAACCGAAGGTTGGCGCGCGGCGGCGGCGGTTCGAGCCCGGTGATGCGGCCGGCGAACGCCATCCGGTTGTTGTTGAAGGCGCGTGGCCACGGTGACCAGGCGCTCGTTTCGTTGGCACGACGCGCCGATCGGTAGAAGTTGATTCCCCACCCTTCGCCATCCGGGCGATAGCGCAGGGTCGCCCAGGGAATGGCCATCTCGCCGGTCCAGCCGGAATCGGCGATCCGTGTGCGCGCACGCCAAACGCCCTCCCACTCGCGATTGAACTGCACGCCGTCGAACGCCTGCAGGTCGCGGAGCGAGCCGTAGGGCGTGACCTGAAACGACACCGAGTTGCGCCCGTCGTGCAGCGCATCGATCGTGACGCCAAAAAAGTCGTTGGCGAAGAAGTCCCACTTGCGCCGAAGATCCTGCACGCGCACTCCCGCCGCGCCGAGGGAGTCGCGACAAAAGAATGAGACGTAGAGGTGCTCATCATCGAAGAGCACCCGCACCGTGGTCGGAAAGCGGGTGGGCGCCCCCTGACTTGGCTCTATCTGCTGGAAATTTCCGATCGAGTCCGCCGATGCCCATTCGGATCGCTCAACCTCTCCGTCGATCCGGATCTCGGCGGGTGCGCGCCGTGCGCCAATGGAGAGTCGGGTGAGCGATGCCTCCTGCGCCGCGATCGGCGCGGACAACGCGCCCGACAGGACGAGAGTGAGGCGGATCAATACGCGGCGCATGGGAGCGACAATCAACTGGTCGGCACCTTCACGCTACCAATCACCAACAGCTGGACGACAGCCCGGCACGAGTGGTCGGATTCGCCGGGTGACTCGAATGTGTCGACGCCGTCGCCGTCGCTCGACCACCACCGTATTCGCGTCACCCAATGTGCGAACCGGCGACGTGATCGAGCCGTGCACGTCGCGCGATCGGCATCAGTAGCTTCTCCAGTACCTGCGCGATTACGCGTGGCGACGGCGCCGCGCGGCGGCGCCAAGGAGGGCGAGCCCGCCGGCGACGAGCACCACGGTCGCCGGCTCGGGAACCGCGGTGAGGACGAAGCCGCGCGTCTGCCCGTTCAACGTCCCGTAGCCCACGATCTGACCGCGGTCGTTGATGGCTTCGGCGCTCTGGAGTGTCCATCCGGCCCCGCCGTCAACCAGCGAGTTCAGATTGACGCCCGTGCCGTTCTGCCAGAGCACCGCCGTCGAGGGCAGGCCGCTGATGTTGGTCGCGTTGCCGACGATCCAGCCAAGGTCATTGATGCCGTTGGCCTGGCTGAAGGTGAAACCGAGCGAACCGAGGCCCATCATGCTGCTGCTCTGCCAGAGAAACGCCTCGAAGATGCTGGTCCCGCGAGAGGTGAGGGCGCCCGTGTTCGAACGGCCCACCACCAGGCGTGCCTCGTTGATCGCGAACGCCTCGGAGAAGCGTGTGCCGTCGCCCAGCGAGCCGAGGGATTGCGCGGCGCCGGCGTCGAACCAGACGGTGGCCTGCGAGATGCCGGCCCCGGACCGCGAGAACCCCACGACGTCGCCACGCTGGTTGAGGCCCCATGCGCGCGCGAACGTCGCCGTGCTGCCATCGGCGGCGCCGAGATCGCGCGGCGCGAGATTTTCCCAGATGGTCGCGCGCGACGTGGTGCCGTTCGACGCGATGCCGACGATGGTGCCCGCGTCATTGATTCCGTGCGCGACTGCCGAGGCTCCGCCGAGCGTTGCGAGCTTGGTCAGCGTACCGTTCTCCCAGCGGAAGGCACGAGAGGAGTTGTTGTCGCTCTCGCCCACAACAACCCCGCTGCTGTTCACTCCGTAGCCGCGGCTGAAATTGTTGCTGCCTGGCAGCGTGCCGACATTCGCGAGCGTGGCGCCGTCCCACAGGTAGGCGTTGAGACGCGGCGCGGGCGTTCCGATTGCCGTCTGTGCATTGCCGGTTGCGAGGCCCGTGCTGCTGATGCCTCGCGCGAAGCTCGACGTGCCGCCGAACGTCGGGATCGCCTGGATGGTGAAGCGCAACGGCTGCGCGGTGAGCGTGGTGGGCTCAAGCGCCAGTGCGGCACCGAGTGGCAGTGCAAGGGAGAATTTCGAGCGCGCGACGCGACGGTAAAGCGAAGTGGGAACCATGACGGCTGTTTTCGAGGAGTAGGCATTGGCACGTTCGCGCCGGAGGGCCCGGCGCCAACGTACGGTAGCCCCGACCGGTGTTGCGCCCGAGGCCAATTTCACGAGTGGTGCCCGTGAGCGCACTGACCGTCGAACCGGTTGCACGAACGGTCGACGCCATGACGCGCTGCGTCGTGCGCAGGTACCGACAACCTCGCCCAATCAGCTCACGCCTGCGCCACGTGTTCGTCTCGTCCATTCCTGTCTCGCAACGATCCAACGCAATCCTGCATGCCGGCTCGGCCCGATGTGTCGGCGTGAGCGTCAGTACGTCACGGCGGGGGCGCGCACCGCTCGTGTGTTCGTTCCGACCACTGATCGGAAATTGATCGGGCAAGGTCGGCAGGTCGCGCGAGTTTCCCCGCAGCCTCGCAATGCTTTCCCGCTTCGCAGCCGCGCGTCAAACACCCGTCAAACACCCGTCATCGCCGTGCACGCCTTCGCCTCGCTCCTCGACCAACAGCTCTGGTGCATCGGACGCGATATTCTGCACGCGCAGGGCAACGCATTGCTGCGCTATGGCTTCTCGCGCGAGCGCGCGCCGGCCGGCGCATCAGGAAGTACGGCATATGTGTTCATCCCTGCGCCAGATTCGCAATTGATCCTCTGGGGGTTTGCGGCATTCTACGGCGAGCGCGCACTCGGCGGCGGCATCCTGGTGCGACGGCATGGACGGCAGCCGGGATGGACGACCGAGCATGCCCTGTCCTTTCCGATGTCGACGCTGAAGCAGTTGCCCTCGGCGTACCTGCCACGCACCGCGGTCGACATCGTGCAATATCGCGCACTGCTCGGCGGCATGGCTCGAACTCTGGCCGGCTACGAATCGTGGGCGCAACGTGAGCTCGGCGCAGAGTATCGGCGCGACTGCATACGGCGGCGCCCGCGTCACATCCGACGCCGGCACCCGGAGGAGGTCGAGACGCTGCCCTCCCGCTGGCTGGCGATGCAACCGGCAGTCCCACACGAGGAGGCATATCGCGTCGGAGAATGTGCATGACGCACGTTGTCGATCTGCGGCCGATGAGCTATTGCCCAGGGATTCCTCAGGGCTTGGTGCGATAGGGAGTCAGGCGCTCTGCCGCCATGCGGTAGGAAACGGCGCCGTACGGGCTCTCGACCTTCGTCACCTCAAGCCGCCCCTCCACCCAAACCGGTCCCCACATCGAGAGCGACGTCTTCGCGCTCATGCGTACGAACACCATCTGGTTGGGCGGCGGCGGCGGCATGTGGACACACGCACCGAAGTAGGGGACAAGCAGGAACTCCTTCGCGCGTTCCTGAAAATCTTCGAGCGGCACGATGAAGCCGGGAATACGAACCCGCTGTCCGTCGATGCGCTGTACGGCAGGTGGGATCGCGGTCGAGCGGTAGTCGAGCAACCCCAGCACGCGCCAGTCGATCGTCTGCACGGCGGAGTCGGCGACTGCACGCGCGCGTTCAGGCGTGCGATGTGCATCCATGCCGCTCGTCGCTGGCCCAGCGTCAGCGACGTCCGGGAGCATGCGCGCGGACGCCGGGAGCGGCGATGGTCGCACGGACCAGTAGACTGCAATGCCAGCGACGAACACCCATCGGATGGCCGCGCTTGATGGTGTGCTCATCCCATTCACTCGCCCAATGGGCGTCTGCAGGCCAGCGTCCGTCAGCGCATCGCTACGATGTAACGCTGCCATGCGCACGCCATTCGGCACAGCGGTACCGGATGGGCTGACCGTGTCACGCAACAAATGGTCGCACGCGCGCCATAAACGGCGGCACGGCTCATCAGCGACGCCCGTACCACTCGCGCCACATGGCGATGGCGCCGGTGGAATCACCGCGCACGAATCGTGCGCGCATGGCGCGATACTGGGCGAAGATCGGTGCTGCGCGCTCTCGCAACGCCCGGTCTCCTTCGCTTTCGGGAGCATCGCGCGCGACGGCATACACGAACGCAGACAGCACCGCAGGTCCACCGGCGCGTTCCGGAAAGCGCTGCCACGTTTCGATGCGCCGGAAGTCGCGCGGCACCAGTTGGCGTGTGCTGTCGCCCTCGACGCCCGCGCGCACGAAGAAGTCGACGGCGTCGTTCGGGTAGCCGAACAGATAGCCGTATCCACGCCACCGATCGGCGCGCGGTGCATTCTCGACGGCACCGATCACCTCGCGCGGGTCGGCGCTCTGCGTGATGCCCAGCGAGGCGAAGAAGTCGCGCTGACGTTGGATGGCGCCACGCAGTGCACTTCGGTGATACATCACGAGCGACGCATTGCGCACTACGCCGCTGTCGCGCGCGATGCTGGTCGCCGTGAACACCTGCAGAAACACGCCGATATCTCCGCACGTGAGTGCATCTGCGACGCGTCGCAACTGCTCGACTCGCGCCAGCGCGACCGTGTCCACCGTCGGTGCAATCCGCAGCGTCAGATTGCGTACATCGCTCGACACGGGCTTGAGGCCACCGGCCAGCGTATACAACCCTTCGCGGTCCGAGAACTCCAATACGATCCGTTCGGCGATGAGGCGATCGGCTGGTGCAAGCCGATCGGTGGCGAAGCACGCAGTCTGCGCGGTCGTTGGAACTCCCCGGAGCGACGCGCACGACGCCAAGAGTGAGGACCCGACGGCAGCGCCTGCGACTGACGAGCGCATGAGCCGCGCGAATGCACTTGGCGCTGTGGTCGCGAGCCTGCTCACTCTCGCCGGGAGACGTGCGGGCGCACGCGAAGGTAGTTCAGGGCACACGCACACGGCGCTCGCGAACTGCCAACGACGCAAGTGATTCCCCCTTGCGCACGGGAGGCGTGACCGTCAGGTAGGCGACCCGCGATGTCGCGGGGGCCACAATCTCCGCAGCCATGCGCCCGTACACATCGGTGATGCGACCCATACGCTGACCCACCCTGACCCGGTCGCCGACACGCACCTCGGGATACCAGATCCCGTCGATGGTTGCCGCCATGGATGCGGTCGAGTCGATGACGGTCATCACGCGCGTTTCGTGTCGTGCCCGGGACGCGCGGGTGAGCATTCCCAGTTCTTCCATCATGCGTACGGTCGCCGTGACGTGGCGCTGTACAGCCGCGCCGTCGCGGTTGCCGAGTTCCCCCGAGCGAGGGCGAGGGCGCGGGCGCGGGCGCGGGTGCGGGTGCGGGTGCGGGTGCGCGACGACGCGAGCGCGCCGTTTGGTAGGATGCACTGGTCAAGTCGGGTCAAGGTGGGCCGGTCGCACGATCAGCTTCGCGCAGGCCGGAAATCAGCGATGATATTCCGGCATCATCGGCGCAGGGCCGTGGGGCTCGAACGCATTTCCAGCAGATGGTCGGCGCACCGCGACGGATGGTCGGAATGCGGCTATCATGCGAGCGTCCATCGCAACGCTCGCTCGCGTCGCGGCGCCGAGTGAACGGCACGCGGCATGTTTGCCCTCACCGCGTCCAAGCGCGCCGCCCATGACGGGCACGCGACCGGTCAACGGCTCGTTTCGACCACTGGTGGACTCACGCTGCCATTCCGTGGGTGATCGGCCATAGATACCGTGTCAACGAGACGTTGACATTCCCGCCTTCTCCAAGATCCGTGTCGCCCACCTCGCTCGTCTCGCTGACCCACGCCGCAGGATTTCTGACCGGTATCGCGCTGTACGCGATGCTGGTGTGGATGACGTGGCGCGACGGTCGCGATGTGGGCGGACAGGGTGGCCGCGACCGCTTGCCGGTCGCTTCGGCACTGCTGGGGCTCGCGTGGAACCTCGGTGCGCTGCTGTTCTACGGGACGCCGGTGCTGGGGCTCGCGCCCGCCTCGCCGCTCGTCGGCGTCGCAGCATTCTCGGCGCTTGGATTTCTCCCCGCCGCCGTGGTGCAATCCGCCGTGCGGGGACAAGCGGTTCGTGTTCGCCGGGTGATTGTGGGGCTTGCCTACACCGTCAGTACGGCCAGCTTCGTCCTGCAGGTGCTGTCGGTCCCCACTGGGGCCACTCCCGCCCGCGCTGCCCTCCTCCTGCTCACCGTCGGCTATGGCAGCATCCTTGTGGTGCTCGCGTTGCTCACCCGGCAGCAGCGCAACGGGCGAGGGATGTTCGCGTCAGCCGGGCTGGCCGTCTTCGCCGTCATGGCGTTGCACCTGAGCCAGCACCGCGATGGGGCGGATTCGGTGCTCATCGAACTGGTCGGTCATCAGGGTTCGCTGCCGCTCGTCCTCGTCATCCTGTATCACAACTACCGGTTTGCGTTCGCAGACCTCTTTCTCAAGCGCGCACTTTCGCTGTTGTCGATCGTCACCATCGCGATCGTCGCGTACCTGCCGCTGAACACGCGGCTCACGAACCAGGCGTTCACCCCGGACGGTGGCATCGCCGCTATCGTGGTGTACGCGGTGTGCATGGCGCTCGCGTATCCCGTGGTCGAGCGTCTTGTCGGCCTGTTCGTGGACCGTGTCGTGCTGCGGCGCGTTGACTATCGGGTCGTACGCCAGGAACTCAGCGAGCAGCTGCGACATGCGCGGACGGAGGAGGACGTTCTCGAGTC
Source organism: uncultured Gemmatimonas sp. (assembly GCA_964456595.1). Lineage (GTDB taxonomy): Bacteria > Gemmatimonadota > Gemmatimonadetes > Gemmatimonadales > Gemmatimonadaceae > Gemmatimonas. Next base: position 19,111 of record CAYWCJ010000037.1, read on the forward strand.
CGTGCGGCGCAACATCGCACCGGCGCTCTCGGCCGACGATGTGCGCACCGTCAGCGAAGCGGCGACGGAAGCGGTTGCCATGGAGTTCCGTCGCGACTCGGGGTCGTCCAGCACCACTGTCACCATTCCGTGCGCAGAATCGCCGTCGTTCTCGCTCGTGGTCAGCGGACTGCGCGGCGGTCGCCGTCTGTTGTCGGACGATCTCGCTTTCCTCGAATCGACGGCCGTGGCCGCCGCGAGACGCATTGACGGGTTGCGTGTTGACCGCGAACGATTCTCCCGCGCGGCGGCAGAGATTGAAGTGTTGCGACTGGTCTCGGAGGCGGAACTCCGCGCACTGCGTGCGCAACTCGATCCGCATTTCCTGTTCAATTCGCTGACCACGATCGGGCACCTGCTTTCCGAAGCGCCTGATCGCGCGCTCAGCACCCTGCTTCGACTGACCGAGCTGCTGCGCGCCGTGCTCCGCCCGAGTGCAACGGATCTGGTGACGCTCGACGAGGAGATTGAAATCGTAACGGCGTATCTGGCGATCGAACACGCGCGCTTCGAGGATCGGCTGCGCTTCGTGATCGATGTCCCCGATGCCCTGCTCAGGTTGCGCATCCCGCCGCTGCTGCTGCAGCCGTTAGTGGAGAATGCGGTCAAGCATGGGATCGCCCCGCTGCGGCGCGGCGGGGTGGTGCGGGTGACCGCATCGCTCGATGCCGTGTCTCACGATGGCCGGACGCTGCGCCTCACGGTGGCCGACTCCGGCGCCGGTGTCGCGGCTGCAGTGCTTGCGCAGCGGCGTGTCAACGGCGTCGGCCTGCGCAACGTCGAACAACGGCTGTTTCACCAGTTCGGCGCGCGCGGCGGGCTGCACTTCGAGAGCAGCGACACGAACGGCACGACGGTTCAGATCTGGCTTCCCGTGGCGGGAGGCGCTGCGGAGACGGAGCGGGCGAACGCTCCACAGCCGTCCGCCGTCGCCTCACGCGTGCGTTCAGAGGCGCGCAACGCCGCTGCGGCAGGGCAGCCATGACGACGCGCGAAGTACAGAGCAGACTGCGTGTCGTCGTCGCCGACGATGAAAGACCGGCGCGCGCTTACCTGCTCGACCTGCTCCGTGGCTGCGATGACGTGGAGATTGTCGGTGAAGCGGTCGACGGCCCGGATGCGGTCAGCCTGATCGAGCGGACGCGCCCCGATCTGGCGCTGCTCGATCTGCAGATGCCAGAGGTGGACGGACTCGGCGTCGTGCGCCTGCTACGGCGTGAGTACATGCCGCTCGTTGCCTTCGTGACGGCGTTCGACAGCTATGCCGTGCGCGCGTTCGAGATGAATGCCATCGACTACCTGCTCAAACCGGTGGACGCGTCACGTCTTCGGCACACGCTCATGCGCGCACACGAGCGTCTCGATCGTCTCGACGCGCGGACGGGAATGCGCACCGCCCTGGCGGAGGCCGTGGCTGCGGTCGAAGACGGACGTCCACCGTCGCTGCTGCGGCGCATCCCCGTGCGGCGGAAGGACGACGTCGTGTTCGTCAGCGTGGCCCAGCTCACGCTCGTGGTGGCCGACGGCGAACTGCTCAACCTCACCACGGCGACAGGCGAGCGGCACACCATCACCTATCGGCTCAAGGAGCTCGAGCAGCGACTGCCGTCGAGCGAGTTCGTCCGCTTGTCGAGGAGCGCACTCGTGCGGATCGACGCCATTCAGCGCGTCAGCCCGATGCCCGGTGGCACCTTCCTCGCCACGCTGCACTCGGGTCATCGCGTCAACGTGAGTCGGATGCGCGCCCGCGCCATTCGCGACGACCTGCTGAAGCTCTGAGCATCACCGGTGGCCCCGCACAACTGCGTCGCGCACCGCTCCCACCGGATTCTGATGTCAACGTCTCAGCCCTCATCCCTGAAGAACCCATGACCATTCAGGCCGCGACGCCCTACAGCACCCTTGCCGGTCAAGCGGAAGAGGCCATCGCGCGCTATCAGCAGGCACTCGGCGCAACGGATGTTCAACTGCGACGAGAAGCCGACAGGAAGGCGACGTGAGCGCGAAGTAGCACTTGGAGTACTCACCGCTTCATCGCCCCTGCCGGCTCCACCCAATCGAGCGACAACCGGCGCGATGCGAGGATCAGCAGAATGGCGCTGATGATGTAGAACGTCATGCCGTAGTAGATCGCGTAACGCATCGACTCGGCGCCGTACGTGGGCGCCAGCTGATCGGACAGATAGCCGAAGAACCAGAGACCGACCGCGAGGCCAAGCAGATTGTTGATGAGCAGAAAGAGCGCCGACGTGGTGGTGCGCATGTTGGCCGGTGCGAGGTGCTGCACGGCGGTGAGGATGGGCCCAAGCCACGCGAGATTCAGCCCCGTGGGCACGAGAAAGACGACGAAGGCCCAGACCAGCGACGTGATGTTCATCGCGAGTATGAAGAAAGGCGCGGCGATGAGAAAGCAGATGGCCGGTGCGAGTGCATATGCTGCGCGATTGCGTGCACCGAAGCGATCGGCGATCCATCCGCCCATCCAGATGCCGGCCATGCCGCCAACGAGCGAGATCGCGCTGTAGTACATCGACGTTTGCGCGAGCGTGAGTCCGAGACTGCGAATGAAGAACGACGGCAGCCAGAAGGCGACGCCGTAGCCGCAGATCGACGAAGAGGCAGCGCCGAAGGCGAGCAACCAGAAGCTTGGCTTGGGGAGCACTGTTTTCACGACCGTGGCGAAACTTGGCGCGGGCGGTGCAGCAACGGGCGCGGCGCCGGGAGCGATATCGAGACCGCCGCGCACAGGATCCTTCACCACCATCTTGAACAATGGCGCGAGCAACAGCCCAGCCGCGCCGACGGTGATGAATGCCCAACGCCAGTCCACGTACGCCGCCATCAGGCCACCAAAGAGCAAACCGAGTGCGGTGCCGAGCGGAATGCCGAACGAGTACACGGCCAATGCGCGCCCACGCTGTTCGCGCGGGAAATAATCGCTGATGAGCGAGTACGCTGGAGCGACACCACCCGCTTCGCCGACGCCAACACCCATGCGGGCGAGAAAAAGCGACCAGAACCCGCCCGC
>CAYWCJ010000038.1:0-5548 GCA_964456595.1 uncultured Gemmatimonas sp.
CAAAGGAATGGCGGGTGCGATGGGCTACGGCGAGGTGGAACGCATCTCCCACTCGCTCGAGACGCTGCTCGATCTGCTGCGCGCTGGCACACAATCGCTCGACCCTGATGCCATCGCACTGCTCTTTGATGGCAGCGACGCACTGCGCCACGCACTGGAGACGGTGCGCGAAGGTCCGCCGACACACGTTTCGCCTGCCGTGCAACGCCTGCTCGATCGCCTCGCCGCCCGTGCTGATGCGGGTGCTCCAGGTGATCTGCATGCCGCGTCGAACGCGCTCTCCACCGTGCCCGTGCACCCGACGAGCGATCTGTCACCGCGGAGCGGGACGGCTATCGCGCCGGAGTCGCTCGCGCTCGATGCCGATCATCTCGAAATCTTCGGTGCGCTCGCCGCGACGCCTGCGCCAATCGGCGAGGTACGCATTGTCGACGTCCGCCTGACCGCGGATTGCCCACTGAAGGGCGTTCGCGCGATGCTCGTGCTGACGCGATTGCGCGCACTGGGTGTGGTGAAGTCGACCGAGCCGACACAGCATGCGTGGCAGGAGGAACGCTTCGACGGCACGTTCGCCATCACGCTGCACACGGATAGCGACGACGCGCGGCTCGAGGCCAGTGTGCGCGCGGCCGGCGACGTTGCCCGCGTCGCCGTCCGTGGGCCCGACGTGGCCAGGCGCAGCAGCGGCCACGAGACGATGCGCACGGTTCGCATCGACCTGCGCCGTCTCGACACGCTGCTCGACCTGGTTGGAGAGTTGGTGATCACGCGCGATCGGTTGTTGCGCGAGGCGGACGTGGCGGTGGAGAACGGTGCGGATCGCGCGCTCGCACGCATTGCGCACGACACGGCGCGCCTGGTCAGTGCGCTGCAGGACGAGGTGCTTCAGGCGCGCATGGTGCCGGTCGGACAGGTGTTCGATCGCTTTCCACGTTTGGTGCGCGATCTCGCGCGCGATCTCGGCAAGGATGTCCGTTTCACCACCGAAGGACGCGAGATCGAACTCGATCGCTCGCTGCTGGAAGCGATTGGCGATCCGATCCTCCATCTGTTGCGCAACGCGCTCGATCACGGCATCGAAGACGCCGAGACGCGTCGCGCCGCCGGTAAACCGGCGACGGGACAGTTGGCATTGCGCGCGGGCCGTGATCGCGCTTCCGTCGTGCTGCAGGTGGAAGACGATGGTCGCGGTATCGATCGCGCCGCGATTCTGGCGCGCGCGCAGGCCGAGGGTGTCGTCGATCCGGACCTGATCAGGCTCGATGACGACCGGCTGCTGCAGGTGCTCGCGCATGCCGGCTTCTCGACTGCCCGCGCGGTGACCTCGATCTCCGGACGGGGCGTTGGCGTGGATGTGGTGATGACGCGCGTGCGTTCGCTGGGCGGCGCGCTTGAAGTTGAAACGCTCGAGGGGCAGGGCACCGTGTTCACGCTGCGACTGCCGGCCACGCTCGCCTTCCTGCGCGCGCTCCTGGTGCAGGTCGAAGGCGAGTGCTACGCGCTGCCCGCGGCGCACGTCATCGAGGTGCTGGATTTCACTCCCGGCATGATCGTCACCTCGCTGGCGCGCGAGTGGATCACCTTGCGGGATGAAACGCTGCCGGTGGTGCGATTGCGCGACCGTTTCGGGTGCGCGCGCACCGAGGAGGAGGCGTTTGTCGTGGTGGTCGAAAGCTCGGATCGTCGCACCGCGCTACTCGTGGACGGACTGCACACGCAGCAGGACATCGTCGTCAAGGCACTCGACGTCGTGCGTGGTAGCGCCCCGCTCTTCACCGGCGCCACCGTACTCGGTGACGGGACCCCGGCACTCATCGTCGATGTAGGCAGTCTGGGCTGAGAATTCCAAGGGCCAGACGGCGCATGCAACGGCATGCAACGGCATGCAACGGCGCTCGCAACTGCGGCGCCTCCGTGGCGCAGCCCGAACCGAATGCGGAGTGATGATGGAGGCGATCAGATCGCTCAAGACGATACAGCTTGACGCGCTGCGCGAGACAGCGAACATCGGGGCCGGCCATGCCGCCACCGCTCTGTCACAGATGACGGGCAGCACGATCATGATCAAGGTGCCCGCGATCAGCATCGCGAGCATGGATGAATTGCCGACGCAGTTCACCAGCGACGAAGAGCCGGTCGCTGCCGTGCTCATGCACATGCTCGGCGATCTCAGCGGTCGCACGCTGCTCGTCTTTCCGCGACCGACGGTCATGCGTCTCGCCGAACTCATGTTGCGTCGTCCGATCGGCTCGTCGCTCGCGCTCGGGGAGATGGAAACGTCGGCGATCAAGGAAGCGGGAAACATTCTCAGCGGCGCGTACATGAACGCGCTGAGCGACTTCCTCGGCATGCTGCTGCTGCCGTCACCGCCGCAGCTCGTCATCGACATGTCGACGGCGGTGCTGAGCAGTGCGTTCGCCGAGTTTGCGCCGGACCCCGACGCCATCATCTGCGTCGAGAGTGAGTTCATGCTCACCGAAACCGGACATACGCTGCGCGGCTTCTTCCTGCTGCTGCCGGACCCTGCGTCGTTGCAGGTAATGCTCCGCGCGTTGCGTCTGGCCTGAGGCGGGAGACGCGAGCAGTGGAGATGACGTCTGTCGCTCCCGGTGTGCGAGATGTGGAATTGCTGCGCGCGATGGCACACCGCATCGACCCGCAGGACCCCGGTGCGTTCAACAACCTCGGCGTTCTCTATCACAGCAAGGGACTTCATGCCGATGCCGTGGAGGCGTTTCTTCGCGCACTCGCCCTCGATCCACGCATGCGTACGGCGGCGCGCAATCTCGAAATTGCGGCCGCGCAGAATGGCGCCTGTGACGCGCGACTGACCGCGCTCGCAACCCGACTGGAGGCGGACGAGTTCGATCTCGATGCCCGGCGCGAGCGCGCGCGACTACTGCGTCTCATCGGCCGTCACGCCGAGGCCGCACAGCAGTTCGATGCGCTGATTGCCGAAGATCCGGATGATGCCGCGTCGCTCTTCGAACGCGGGCTGATCGAGCAGGCCGCCGGTGATCTGCGTCGTGCACAGCGCTGGTTCGAGCGCGCCGTCAACGCCGCCTCAGACGATCCGATTTCGCGTCTGCATCTGGCGGAGGTGCTGTATCAGCGCGGGCAGAACGAGCAGGCGCTTGACGCGCTCACCGACTTGCTGGCGATCTGTCCGACGATCGCCGAAGCGCACTTGCTGCACGGCTTCGTGCTGGGCGACATGGGCCGTCACGAGGCTGCGCGCGCGGCCGCACAGTTGGCTGCGTCCATCAATCCGGCACTGCAGACATTGCAGGCCGACCTCTCGATCGAGAGCACGGCATCGCACGTCACGCCGTCGCCAACGCGCGCGGGCACCGCATCGCAGCCGGAGGGCGCCCTGGCGCGCTACGGGCTTGGCATGGCGTTCCGTCAGCGCGGCTACTTCGACGAAGCGCGTCGTGAGTTTGATCGGGCACTCGCGCAGGGTGAGGACGCACGACTCGCGCAGCACGCCATCGCCGAGTTGGACCTGCTCGCCGGTGCGTACGCCTCCGCTCGCAGCGGGTACGAAGCGCTGCTCGCCGAGCATGCGGGCAATCCGCGATACTGGAACGAACACGGTGTCGCGCTGCACCAGGGCGGCGACGTCGAATGTGCCGCCGACAGCTATCGGCGCGCGCTCCGCGCCGACCCGCGCTACGCGTTGGCCTACAACAATCTTGGCGTTGCGCTCTCCGATCTCGGCGAAGCGTCGGCGGCGCGTGAGGCGTTGGCGCGGGCGAGTGAGCTCGATCCGGCGTTGGCGCGCGCGCGACTGAATCTCGCGCGCTGGTACGTGCGCCATCGCGATCCGTTGGCGGCGCTGACGCTGCTTCGTGAACTGGTGGCGTTTCAGTCGCGTGATGCCGATGCGTGGCACGACATGGGCGTCGTGCTGCAGCTGCTGCATCGCCCCGACGAAGCGCGGGATTCGTTTGCGCGCGCCATCGAGGAACGACCCGACCACGCGGAGGCGCGCTACGCGTTGGCGCAGGTGCTTGGCTCGCTCGGCGACGACGATGGCGCCTTGCGCGAGACACAGCATGCGCTCGGACTTGCACCGGTGCGTATCGAGTCTCGGCTCACCGTGGGCATCGACCTGCAGAGCGAGTGCCCGGACGCCGCCGGAATGTTGGACCTGCTGGCCATTCAGGCGGACGCGCCACTGTCGGGCGTCTCGCTTGGCGATGACGATGTGGCGGCGCTGCTGCGCGAGGCGCCCGGCCTGGGTGCTCGCGACGTTGCCATTCAAGTGGACGTGACTACGCGGGCGTTCCGTCTGTGCGACGAGGCCGATTCGTACGCGGAGCGCGGTCTGCACGGCGAAGCGCTCGAACGCTACGAAACCGCGCAAACGCTGCGCGAAGGTGCGAGCGATTGTGCGAGAGAAAGTGTGAACGATGGACCAACCGATGGTGTAGGCCACGAAGCTGCACGTCGCGCGGCCGTTGGTGCGGCGCGCTCGCATTGCCTGCTGGGATCGGGAGAGCAGGCGCTCTCGCAGCTGCGAGCGCTGGCGTCGCAGTCGCCCGAGAATCCGGAGATTATTGCGCTCTTTGCCTGCAGTGCCGCAGCTGCGGCTCGCACTGGCGGTGCTCCAGTCGAAGTTGCGCCGATTCTCATCAGGCGACTGCTCCGTATGGAATCGCGGAGTGCTGCGCTGTTGCACTTCGTTGGCGACACTGCAGTGACCATCAGCGAACATGAATTGGCGGTTGCGTGCTACCGTCGTGCGCTGGCACTCGATCCGATGCGTCCATCGCCTCGGGTGGCCATCGCGCGACTGTTGCGTGCGGGCGGAGCGTTGCAGTCGGCGCGTCTGGAGCTGTTGGCCGCGCTCACGACGGCGCCGGATTTCAAGGACGCATTGGTGGAACTGGCGCGGCTGCAGCTTGCGGCGCGCGAGCCGGCACACGCCATGGTTCCCCTGCTCCGACACCTCGCCCGCACACCCACCGATCTCGACGCATTGGTGTTGCTGGTGGAGGTGCTGGTCGCGCTTGCTCGCGTCGAGGACGCGCGCGTGGTCGTGTTGCGTGTGCTTCGACACGATGCCGAGAACGCTGGCGCGCTCTGGTTTGATGGCGTGCTGCTGGCGCGACAGGAACGGTTGCGAGAGGCCGCCGAGCGCTGGCGGCGTTCTGCTGCGGCCAACGTCGCGCCGTTCAGCGCGTTGGCCGCAAAGGCCCACGCGCGTCTTTCCACGCGTTTGCCAAGCGCGTTCGCCAACACCGCCGTCGATGCAGAAGACACCGCATATCCGGCCGCGGTACTGAGAGAGCGACTCATGCGGAGAGCGTCATGAGCCTTGAAGGACGCCTCCGCGACCTCGGACTGCCGGAGGTGTGTCAGCTCCTCGGCTCAAGTCGCAAGACCGGCACGCTGCGGGTGCATGCGCCGCTCGAGGCCTCGAGCGGGGAAGTACGGTTCGTGCAGGGAATGATCGCGGAAGCAACGCGCTGGCCGATGCACGGTGCACGCGACGAGGCGTCGTCGGTGACGTTGCAGCAGATCGAGTCGTGCGTGCTGGAGA
>CAYWCJ010000038.1:5558-22006 GCA_964456595.1 uncultured Gemmatimonas sp.
CTCGCTCCACGAGTGCGATCCGACTGTCCGTGGAATCGATGCTGGTCGAAGCGGCGCACCGCGCCGAAGTCTGGGAGCGCGTGCGCGATCGTGTTCCAAACGCGCGAGTCGTTCCGACCTTTGTCGATATGGAGTCGAGTCAACTGCCGCTGCTGCGCCTCGTTCCGCAGGAATGGGAAGTGCTCACTCGTGTCGATGGGCGCCGCAATCTTGCCGAGCTCTCCGCCGTTCTGGAACGTAACCTGCTCGATGTCGCACAGATTGTGCACGCCTTGATTGGTGCGAGTGTGCTGGCGTTGCGCGAAGGCGCAACGGTGTCACGTCGGCATCCCACGCCGCCGGCCCACGGCATTATTCCGCAAACGGTCGGCGCCGACCTCTGGACGCCGCTGCTTGGTGCGCTTCACGGTGCGGAAGTGTTCGGCCAGACGAGCGAGCTGGTGCTGGACAGTACGGATGAGGACCTGGTCTTCGACCCGATCGCGCAGGACGTGCTCGACGAACCTGGTGTTCCGCGCGCGGAACTCGGCCTCGTCGATGGACGCGTCAACGAGGCATTGCCCGACAGCGATGTCGTTGCCGTGGCCACGCGGATGTTGCAGGCCGCCTCCGTGATGGAGTTCCGTGACAGCGCGATCGTCACGACCGACATCGAGTCTGCCGTGATGGACGCCGCCGCGATGTCTGCCCGCGGTGATGCGTCTGCGCGCGTGGGAGATCTGGCCGACGCGCTCAGCTGGTGGAGTGCCGCACTGCGCGCCGACGCCGGCGCCATCGACGCCGATCGTGTGCGCGAAGCTATCGCCCTCGCGGCACGATTGCACGCGCTGCTGCACCCGTCGCTGGAGGCGGACGCATGCCGATCGTAGATCACGCCACGCGCGTCATCACCTGCAAGCTCGTGTACTACGGTCCGGCGCGCTCGGGGAAGACGACGAATCTCACGTACCTGCACTCGGCGCTGCCGGAACAGCAGGTGGGAAAGCTCACGTCGCTCGCCACGCGTCGCGATCGCACCCTCTTCTTCGACTACCTGCCAGTGGACCTCGGCACGGTGGGCGCGTACAAAGTGCGATTCCAGCTCTACACGGTGCCCGGACAGCCGTACTATCGCACCATCCGTCAGCTCGTACTGCAGGGCGCTGACGGCATCGCGTTCGTGGCAGATAGTCAGCGGCATCGATGGGAAGACAACATTGACAGCATGCAGGATCTGCACGCCAATCTCGCCGAACACGGTGTGGATGCGCGGACCCTGCCGGTGGTCATTCAGTACAACAAGCAGGACTTGCCGCCATCACTTGCCGCCACCGTGGACGAGCTGTCGGTCGCCCTGAATTTTCGTGGCGTCCCCGAGTTCTCGGCCGACGCGACGCGGGGCCTTGGTGTCTTCGACACGCTGCGTTCGCTGGGCATGCGCGTGCTGCGCCAACTCGGCACCGAGGACGCTGCCGCGTGACCAGTCCGCTCGACGGCGCCTATCGCTTTGAAACGTTCGTCATCGGTGCCTCCAACAGGCTCGCGGCGTCGGCGGCGCTTGCGGTTGCCGACGCACCCGGAACGGCCTACAACCCGCTCTTCGTCTACGGCGGCTCCGGGCTCGGGAAGACGCACCTCGTAGTCGCCCTCGCGCATCACGCGCGCGGCGCGCGGCCGGAGCTGCGCATCGAGTTCAGCACGGGCGAGGAAGTCGCCGGACAGCTGCTGCAGGCGATTGCCTCCGGTCAGCAGGGCACCTTCACGCAGCGCTATCAGCAGGTGGATCTGCTGGTGCTCGATGACGTGCAGTTTCTCGCCGGCCAACGGGAAACGCAAAGCGAACTGCTGCGGTTGTTCAACCTCATGCAGGCGAGTGGCCGTCAACTCGTGATGACGAGCGATCGCCCGCCCGCCGAGATCCCGGATGTGGATCAGCGACTTGTCTCACGCTTCTCGGGCGGGTTGATCGTGGACGTGGGTGCGCCCGACTTTGAGATGCGTCTGGCCATCCTGCGCAACGCCTCGGTAGAGCGCGAACTCGACCTCGGCAATGGTGTGCTCGAGGAAGTCGCGCGGTTGCCCTTCGGCAATGTGCGGGAGCTCAAGGGTGCGCTCAACAAGCTGACCGCCTATCGGCAATTGGAAGGACAACCGATCGCGCCGTCGGACGTGCGCGCTGTGTTGGGCGATCGGGTGTTAGGTGCCGCACTCGCCGGACGGCAAGGCGGAGAGTACGAAGGATTTCTCGCCGATGTGCTGCAGGAAGTGGAAACTCGCGTCGAGAAGTGGCGCATTGTGCTCGGAGAAGCGTGCGCGTTCTGGCGGGCCGAGGGCTACGCAACGGCCGTGCTGGAGCGCGCCATGGCGCATCCGGTGCCGCCCGATGTCAATGGTCTGCTGGCGACCTTCACTGCCGCTGTTGAGCATCTGCGCGCCGTCGAGGCGCAGGCTCTGCTCGTCGACCCGCTGCTGCGTGGACACGCACACTTCCGCAATCCGGAGGCCGTGGCCGATGCGCAGGGGCTGCTTGATCGTGCGCTTGCCACGGCGGTTCCGTTGCCGGCACCGCTGCCCAACTTCACGCGTGCGTTACTCGAAACAGGCAATGCAAACCAGCTTGCGCTCCGCGCGTTCGACGCGTTGATCGAGCAGCCCGGTGCGCGCTACAATCCGCTGCTTGTGCACGGACCGAGCGGTGTTGGAAAGACGCACATCGCGCACGCCATCGGCAACGCCATGCGACAGGAGTGTCCGCAGAAGGCGATCGCATGCTTGACGGCGGCGGCGTTCGGCGACGAGCTGGTCGCTGCCATGCAGGACGGGACCGTGGAGCGCTGGCGCGCTCGCTATCGCCGCGCGGATGTGCTCATCCTCGATGATGTGCAGTCGCTGGCCGACGGCGAACGCACGCAGGAGGAGCTCTTTCACCTCTTCAATCATCTGTACGATCGCGGTGGGCAGATTGTGCTCACCTGTGATCGTCCGCCGCGCGAAGTGCGCGGACTCGCCGACCGTTTGCGCTCGCGCTTCGAGGGCGGCTTGGTGGTGACACTGCACGCGCCGGATCGCGCCATGCGCGAGCGCCTGGTACGGCGCTGGCTGCTTGAAGCGAGCGCCGACCCGATGGACGCGCTGGTCGCACTGCTCGCCGACCGCGACGTGGCCAGCGTGCGCGATCTCAGTGGCCAATTCAATCGTGTGCGTGCCTCCGCAGAACTCGACGGTCACGCGCTGACTCTCGAATCGGCGCAGCGTGCGCTCGGAGTGGTTGCATTGCGCCCCGCGCGCTTGGCCATGCCGCAACGCAACGGACACACGCCGGAGCGCGGGCAGCTCGATGACTTCTTCCTGGATCGCGAAAAGGTGATCTGGGAGTGGCCGGACATTGGCGGCCGCATCATCGAGGAGGTTCGCTAGTGGCCATTCGCGGCAATCTCAACGAGGCCAGCCTGGCCGACGTGTTGCAGCTCCTCGCCCTCGGTCAGAAGACCGGGTGCCTGAGCGTCGCGCGCGAAGACAGCTTTGGCACGATTCACTTTGATGTCGGACGCATTCTCTTTGCCTCGATCGTGAATCGTCGCGACCGGCTTGGCGAACGGCTGGTGCGCAACGGCGTGATTGCCGCCGATGCCCTCGCGCGCGCGGCAGCCGCCACCGCACCGGTGGACGATCGCGCACTGGCGGTCACGCTGCTCGATCGTGGACTGGTCGATCTCGACATCCTCGAGATGCACTACCGCGTGCATGTCGAAGAGGCCGTCTACTACCTGCTCGGATGGACACATGGGACATTCACCTTCGAAGCCGCACCGCGTGTGGATGCAAGTGATATCCTCGTTTCCATCAGCGCCGACTCGTTGCTGCTCGAAGGCGCGCGACGGGTCGACGAGTGGACGCTGTTCGCGAAGAAGATTCCCAGCCTCGATCTGATCTTCGAAATCGACATGCCGAGGCTTGCCTCGCGCGAGGTACCGCTCAGTTCATCGCAGGAGCGGCTGCTGCCATTCCTCGACGGCACGCAGGACGTGAACACCGTCATCGAGCGTTCAGGCATCGGCGAGTTCGAAGTCGGCAAGGCCATCTTCGGATTGCTCACCGCGGGCTACGCGCAGCGTGTCGGACGAAGCGCCGCGCGACGCCAGCCGCCGCCGGAGAGTCGCGTTGCGGAGCACCGCAATCTCGGCGTCGCGTTCTATCGCACGGGGCTGTACGACGAGGCGCAGCGCGAGTTCCGCCGCGTGCTCGAGTTACGTGACGCGGATTCAGCCGCGCGCTGTCATCTCGGCCTCGTACATCTGCGGCGCGGTGAGTGGGACCTCGCGGTCGACGTGCTGCAACGCGCCGGGCAGGAGCCTGATGCGGCCGCGGCTGTCTTCCACAATCTCGCCTTTGCGCTCGAGCGACTTGGTCGCCTGGAAGAATCGATGACGGCGCTCGACGAAGCAGAGCGTCGTGGCACGGTGAACGATCCGCGCACCAGCCTGTCGCGTGCGGTGGTGGCCCTGGCGCGAAGCGACGTCGAGGCGGCGGAAGAATCGCTGGTGGCGGCGCGAGCGCAGTGGGGCGCGCGCCAGCCGTCCGCGGCCTGGTTTCACACGGCAGGACTGGTCGCTGCACTTGCGGGCGATCTGCCGCGCGCGGTCGCGATTCTCGATGAAGGGATCGGACTGCATCCGCATGCGGCGGTACTGCACAACAATCTGGCGGTCGTGCACGAGCGTCGCGGGAGTTACGAACTGGCTGCCCGCACACTCGACCATGCACTGCTCGAGGATGCCAACGAAGTGCACCTGCACAAGAATCTCGGCGACTATCTGTACCGTGGGCAGCGCTACGACGAGGCATTCGAGGCGTTCACGCGCGTGGCACGACTCGAGCCGCTGCACGGAGCAGATGTGCACCTCAAGCTCGGCAACATCCTGTATCGTCGCGGACAGCTGCACGAGGCGCAGGAGGCGTGGGAACGGGCGCGGGCACTCGAGCCGGCCAATCCCATCGTGCGCGCCAATCTGGAAGCGCTCGGGCGCGCGGAGCGTACGGCACGCGACGCGGAAGCGGCGCTCCTGGCCGTGGAGGCCGCGTGAGCGCGCAGAGTTCGGCGCGCATCTCCGTCAGGATTGCCGATCTTGCGGTGGCTGGCGGTGAGAGCGTGCTCGTGACCAACGGGCTGGGTTCGTGTGTCGCGATCGTGCTGTACGAACGCGAGGCAAAAGTGGGCGCGCTGGCGCACATCCTCTTGCCCAACGAAGTCCTGTCGGCGGCGACTGAACCGGCCGGCAAGTGTGCGTCGTCGGCCGTTCCGGCGATGGTGGAGCGCATGCGCGCGTTGAACGGCACGGGTGAGATTGAAGCGCGACTCGTGGGCGGTGCGAGCATGTTTGCGCCGCTGCTCATCCCGGGTGCGCTCTCACTCGGCGCACGCAACATCGTCGCGGCACGCGCGGCGTTGGCGGCGGCGGACATCTCCGTCGTTGGCGAAGACGTGGGTGGCGATCACGGTCGTTCGGTCACGTTCGACGTGAAGACCGGACGGGTTTTCGTGCGGTCCGTGGCGAAGGGCGATGTCCATCTCTGAGATGACGTCGCTGCAGCGTGCAGACGACCTGCGCCGGCCCCGCGTGCTCGTGGTGGACGACAGTGCGTTCATGCGTCGCATGGTCAGCGATGTCGTGGGCTCGAGCGGTGAGTTCGAAGTGGTCGGTACGGCGCGCGATGGCGTGGATGCACTGCGGCAGGTTGCCGCACTCGATCCGGATATCGTGACGCTCGATGTCGACATGCCGCAGCTGGACGGACTCGCCGTGCTGCAGCGGCTCATGCAGGAACGTCCACGAGCCGTGGTGATGTTGAGTGCCGGTGGTTCGGATGGTGGCGCGGATGCGACGCTACGCGCGCTCGAGCTGGGCGCCGTCGAATTTGTGCGCAAGCCGTCGGGTGCGATCAGTCTCGATCTGGAAGATGTCACCGATCAGCTGCTGGCGGCGTTGCGCGCCGCGTCGCACACCAATCTGGACACGTTGCCGCGCGCCGATCTCACCGCAGTGTTGGCAGCGTCGGCTTCAACGCCGACGCTCGTACGTGGCGCCGGAACGCCCGCGACGCAGCTGGTATGCATCGCTGCCTCCACCGGCGGACCGGCCGCGTTGTCGCGTGTGATACCACGACTGCCGCGCTTCGAGCAGACGGCGGTCGTGATCGTGCAGCACATGCCGGCGGGCTTCACCGCGAGTCTGGCGCTTCGCTTGCATGGCATGTCGCGGCTCTCGGTGCAGGAAGCACGCAACGGCGATCCGCTGCTGGCTGGACATGCGTACGTGGCACCGGGTGGATATCATCTGCGCGTGGCCAGTGGCCGGTCGGGCTCGGCGCTTTTTCTTGATTGCGGCGCACCCTTGTGGGGCGTCCGACCGGCGGCCGACCCGTTGTTCACCACCGCCGCGGCATGCTTTGGCGCGAGTTGCATTGGTGTGGTGCTCACCGGCATGGGACGAGATGGCGCCGACGGTCTTGCCGCGATTCGACGAGTCGCTGGACGCGGCGTCGTGCAACATCGCGATTCCGCCGTCATTCCGGGCATGCCTGATGCTGCACTGCGTGTCGCCGGCGCCGAACGTGTGGTGATGCTCGACGATGTCGCCGACGCGATTGCGGAGTTGGCGACGCCGCACGAGCTGCGGCACGGCCAAGACAGCGAGTGTCTGAACGTGCGCGTTAGTGATGCCCGATGAGTATCGGACAGTTCCGCTCCACCGCTGCCTTCGCCCCGCGCGTACGCACCAGTGCCGTCGCCATCGATCGCGCCACGTTCGTCATCTTCTCCATCGGCGGCCATCGGTTCGCGGCGCCGGTGGAGCGCGTCGAGCGCGTGCTGCGGGTGGACGCGGCACTCCCCTCGGCGACGTATGGCGGACAAACGCTGCCGCTTGCGGATCTGGCCGCATCGCTCGGACTGGCGCGCGCGCCATCCACCCTCGCGCGCGTGCTGGTCTTCTCCGACGGCAGCTCGTGGGTGGCCGCCGTGGTCGATGTCGTGCACGAGGTCGTCACCATCGATGCGTCGCTCGTCGCGCCACTCGCCTGCAATGACGCGCTGACCTATGTACCACTTGGCGCACGCGGCGTCTTCTCGCGCCTCAACGAGGATGTCATCGTTCTCGATGTCACGCGCGCGCTCGGCGCCGGGAGGCCCTACGCACGGCCCGACGACGCCGACTCGATCAAAGGCGATCAGGGATGAGTGACCTCGCGTCTCCTGCCGGCGCGCCAGGCATCGGAACGCCCAACGGCGGTTCGCTGCCCGACGGCGAGGCACTGAGCACACGGCGCGCGGCCATTGCCACGGCGCTCGCGGCGCGGCCTACGGCGGAGGCACGCACCGTACTCAAGGCCGAGATCATCGCACTCTTTCGCGACGCGGATGCGGCGGTCACGGCATTCGCCACGTTCAAGGACGAGGTGAAGGGGCTCGCCGAGGCGTGGAAGAAGCTCGATGGAGTCGCGGGTAAGGGAGTGCATCCAACGGCGTCAGGACGCGTGGATCATCTCGGGGCGTCCACCTACGTGGAGAAGGGCTGGTCGAAGTTGTCGTTGGGGGATGCGGCAGGCGCCGAGACCGCGCTGCGTCGTGCACTCGATCTCACACCGGGCAACAGCGAGGCCGAAACGCTGCTGGGGTGGGCGCAGATGCTGCAGGAACAGTACGACAGTGCGCTGCTCACGTTCCACAACGTGCTGATGCGCGATCCGCAGAACACGCTCGCGCGCACCAATGTCGGTTTCATTTGTCTGCGCAAGAAGAGCTATGGTGAAGCGATCGAGCATCTGTCACGCGCCATCCGCCTCGATAACGATCGCAAGGCGACGCTGTATGCGCACCTCTACCTCGGCATGGTCTATCGTGAACGCGAGATGTACGCCGACGCGGAGCTGTTCTTTCGCAAGGCGCTCGAACTCGGACCGAATCTGGTGCAGGCATGGTATGAACTTGGGCGCGCGCGCTGGTTCGCCGGTGATCGCGACAGTGCACAGCACGCGTGGCGTGAAGGTGCGAACGCGAACAAGTTCAATCCATGGGGACAGCGCTGCGCGGAAACACTCGCACAGGTGGAGCGGGGAAGTGCACCCGCGCGCGACGGCTAGCGGCGCGGTTCGCGCCGCTCCTGCTCGTGGCGCTGCTGCTGCCGATGCACGTCGGGCTGCGGGCACAGCATGCTCGCGCCGGTCGACCCCAGTCTCCTGACGTCCGCGCACCCGAGGCAGAGCGAGGCAACAGCACGCCCAGCGACCGAGTTCCTCGCGACGGAGTTCCTCGCGACGGAGTCCCTCGCGACGGAGTCCCTCGCGACGGAGTCCCTCGTACGGCCGTTCGTCTCGACAGCGGACGCTTTACCTTCGTGGCGGAGAAGCGCGACGCACGACTCGCACGAGCGCTCCTGAACAGCGCGCTCGCACAGGACAGCTTTCCCGGCTTGCCAAGGCCCAGGGCGCGCGTGTTGGTGGCGGTCGCCCCCGACGCGAAACGGTTTCGTGAGTGGGTCGGCCCGTCGGCACCGGAGTGGGGCGCGGCCATCGCCATCCCCGAACAGCAGCGCATCGTCATGCAGGGTGGTGATGCTGGCAGCGATGCCGGGGACCCGTTGGTGGTGCTACGCCATGAACTCGCGCATCTCGCGCTGCACGAGGCGATGGGGCGCCTGCCGTCGCGCTGGTTTGACGAGGGGTACGCCAGTCTCGCCGCGCACGAGTGGACGCGCGATGCGACGATCGAAACGTCGAGTGGGATGATCTGGCGCACGCTGCCGACGCTCGAACAGCTGGATGACGGTTTCTACGCCGGCGAATCGCGCGCGAGCTGGAGCTATGCGTTGGCGTATCGCGCGGTGGACGAACTCGCATCACTCGATCCGATCAACGGCCTCTCCAACCTGTTTCGCGAATGGAAAACGACCGGCGCCTTCGAACCTGCACTGCGTCACGCGTTCGGCATGACGGGCGAGCAGTTCGACAAGTACTGGCACAAGCAGACGCGTCGACGCTACGGCGCACTGGCGCTCGTCACCAACATTTCCGCCGTGCTTGGTTTTTTCGCGCTCCTGCTTGGGCCATTGTTCTGGATGCGGCGCAAGCGTGATCGTCGTCGGCTGGAGGCCATGCGGCTGGCCGATGCGGCGCAGGAGCGGGCCGCTCGGGAGAGCGCTCTGGAGGCGATCCTTGCGGGCGGAGGTGCCGAGCTGTCGGTGATGCCGCCGTCAGAGGGGGATTCGATGGCGTTTCCGGCGGAACCGGATGAGGCCCGTCCCAGCTGAACGCGGCTTGAACTCACCCTGCCCTTGTTGGGAAAGGGGCGACGCGGGTATCCTCCCCAGATGACGACCATCGAGAAGACCCGTTCGCGGGCGTTGTTGTTCTGGGGGCTGGCCGCGCTGTCGCTGGCCGGAGGATACATCGACCTGGCGCGCGGTGGCGAAACCATCGCGCCCATTTTGCTGGTGATGGGGTATGTAGTGCTGGTGCCGCTGGCGATCCTGAAGGGGTAGTCCGGGATCTGGCCGCTCAGGGCGAATAGCTCAGTCGGTTAGAGCGCCTGCCTTACACGCAGGATGTCGGGGGTTCGAGTCCCTCTTCGCCCATGTCGTTGTTGTTCGTGCTGCGCAACACATCGCGCTCGTGGTCCAGCTGTTGAGCACGTGCCTGCTCGGCCCCCGTCTTGCGATGGTTTCCGGTTGGCAGCAGTTTCTCTATTCGTCCTCGACGTTCCCCGGACCCGCGTGGCTTTCGCACGGCCAACGGGTTGCAATTCGCCCCCGACAGCACACGGCGCCGCCGCTCTGTGCATCCCTGTCGGCTTACTACGGCTTCTCTGTGCGGAGGTTACGACTTTGATGTCACGGAATTTCCAGACGCTGTCTGGGATCGGTTTCGCGCTCGGCGGCATCGTGCTTGTGCCGGCGATGGCGTCGGCGCAATACAATCGCGTCCCCGATCCTAACGCCATTCGCGTCATGGTCTCGGTCTTCAAGGCCGGTGAGAAGGGCCTCGGCGTGCAGGCGGCTGATGCCGTCCGCTCGCGGATGACTTCGGAGTTCCCGTTCAAGCAGGTCTATGTCCTGCCCAAGCAGGACATCAACGCGACCCTCGAGGCGTCGGGCTTCCCGACGACGGATGCGTTGCAGCCGCATGATGCCCGCGCGCTGGCCAACCTGCTCCGTGCCGGGTACCGCCACGAAGACTGCTGGCGGCTACAAGGTCGAAGGTGCGCTGGTGCTGGCCCGCGACAATGCGCTCGTCCAGCCACTGGGCACGTACGACGCGCCCAACGTCAACGCCGCTGCCGCGATGGTCTCCAAGGAGCTCAAGGAAGCGCGCAAGCAGCTCGAGTTCGAGAAGAAGTGCGTGAACTCGGCGCGCGACAACAAGCTCGATGCCGCGGCCGTCTTCGCCAAGGAGGGCATCGTCGCCTATCCGAAGGCCACCCTGGCCCGCATCTGTCTGGCCAACGTCATGGTCACGCAGAAGGCGTCGAACGACGAGATCCTCAAGCTCGCACAGGAAATCGTCGCGCTCGATCCGAGGAGTCGTCCGGGACTCGCGATTCTCGCGAACGCGTTCCGCACCGCCAACCAGCCCGATTCGGCGGTTCTCACGCTCACCAAGTTGCTGGCCACCGATCCGTCGAACCCGCGCCTGCAGAAGGACGTGGTCGACGCCATCGCAGTTCTCGCCAACCCGGCGATCGCGCGCCCGGTCATCGATGACGCGGTCGCGATGAATCCGGGTGACCCGGAACTGCTCGGACTGCGCTGGAAGATCCTGCTCGCGGTGAAGGACTACAAGGCCGCGTTCGAGCAGGGCGAAGAACTGGTGAAGCTCGACACGTCGTTTGCCGACACCACGTACTTCAGTCGTACGGCAGCCGCCTTTGCGGCCGACAGCCAGCATCAGAAGTCCGCCGAGTTCGCGGCCAAGGGACTGGTCAAGTTCCCCAACCATCCGAGTCTGACGTACCAACAGATCATCGCGCTGCGTGCGGCGGGACAGGGGCAGCAGTCGCTCGAAGCCTTGAACAAGGCGATGGCCGCGAAGATCCCCGTCGAAAACGGCGCGTTCCTTCGCCTGACGCTGCTCAAGGACCTCAACCGCAACGACGAAATCGTTCCGGCCGCACGCGAGTTGATCGCAGCGGGCGACACGAGCACCATCATCCGTCAGATGATTGTGGGAATCGGCCAGCAGCAGGGTAATGCTGCGGCGAAGTCGAAGGTGGCCGCCGAGTTCGAAACGGCTATCAAGACGCTGTTGTACGCCGATTCCGTCTCCACCGGCCAGACGAAGCAGCAGGCCGGTTTCCTGCTCGGCAGCAACTACGTGCAGCTCGCGAACTTGAAGTATCAGGAGTCGGCGGCCACGAAGAGCTGCCCTCCGGCCAGGGACGCCAAGAACTTCGTAGTGGAAGCGCAGATCCAGTTGCCCAAGGGCGGCGCGCTGTATGCAGACGCCATGCGCCAGCTGATGGGCATAGCGATGCAGCTCGACACCGGCGCAGATCAGTTGATCAAGGCATACTGTAAGTAAGCGACCAGCCCTGATCTCGCTCCACCCGCGAGCCCGCCGTCGCCTGCGACGGCGGGCTCGCGTGCATTCACACAACGCCGTTCACGCACCGACGCGCGCAGTACGAAGCATCACATCCATTCCGCGTTTGCGGTAATGCACATCACACCTCGACGGTACGACGCTTGACGCTACTCCACGCGCATCGCTAACATGCCGCCCCCTAACCACTTGCTGTGAGCCCGGTCCGTTCAATCCCATCCGGGCGCGTCGGCGCCTATCATGTTCCCGTTCTGCTCGCCGAAGTCGAGTCATTCCTCGAGCGGGCGTCGACCGTGCTTGACTGCACACTCGGCGGCGGCGGGCACGCGGCTGCACTCCTCGAACGCGGCAGTCGCGTTACCGGTATCGATCGGGATCCGCGTGCGCTGGCATCGGCGCGCGAGCGTCTCGCCGACTTCGAACGTGCCGGCCAGTTCCGCGCCATTCTCGCCAACTACTCCGCGCTCGACTCGAGCGTCCTGGCGTACGTCGAACAGTTTGACGGCATCCTGCTCGACCTGGGTGTGTCCTCGCACCAGTTCGACGATCTCGCACGCGGCTTCACCTTCCGTGAAGGCGCGCCACTCGACATGCGTATGGGCGACGACGCGGATGTCGATGCCGCTGAGTTGCTCAACACCATTGACGAGGTGGACCTGTCGGCGCTGTTGCGCGCGTATGCCGATGAACCGCGCGCCGCGCGCATGGCGCGCGAGATCACTCGTCGTCGGGAACGGCGTCCCTTTGCCACGGCCGACGATCTGGTGGACGCCATTCGTGCCGTGCTCGGTCCACGCAGCGGCCCACCGGATTTCGCGCGCATCTTCCAGGCCGTGCGCATCGCTGTGAACGACGAACTGGCGGGACTCGAGCGTGCGTTGCCACACCTGCGTGAGCGCCTCACGCCCGGTGGGGTACTGGCCATCATCAGCTATCACTCGGGCGAAGATCGCATCGTAAAAAACGCCTTCCGCGACTGGAGCACCGCCTGCACCTGTCCGCCCAAGCAGGTGATGTGCACCTGTCGTGGTGTGCCGCTGGGTGAGACGCTCACCAAGCGGCCGGTCAACGCCACCGAAAACGAAATCGAGCTCAATCCGCGCGCGCGCAGCGCACGACTTCGCGCCTGGCGGCGCGGACCCTGATGGCCACCGCGCGTCGCAAGGCACGCACTCCGATGCGCGGACGCACGACCTTTGCGCTCGCGCTCGTGCTGTTCATGGCGCTCACCGCGCTTGCCATCTGGCGTCGGAACACCGGCTCGACGCTCAATCTCCGCATTCAGGCGCTCGAGAAGGAAAAGAACATGCTCGAGTCGCGCCGCAAGACGCTGGAGAAGGACATTCGTGATGCGACCGGACGCGAACGCGTCGTGGCGCAGGCTGAGAAGAAGCTTGGGCTGCATGTCGCCAGCGATGCACAGACGCGTACGATCAGCGACGCGGATAGTCTGCGGTGAACCCGGTCCCGTCGTCTCCCTCGTCCGCCATGCCGTTTGGAGCGAACCCGGCGGTGCGCGGCTCGTCCGTCGAGCACGTGCCCGGCGCCGCGACGGACGCCAGTGGCGCCCGCCCACTGGTGAGTCGCGGTCGTACGATGCTGGTGCATGCGTCCCTGGTGCTCTTTGCGTTCGCGATTCTTGCGCGCGCGGTGCAGGTGCAACTGGTGGATCGCGAGCGATGGGCGCGTGTGGCGCTCGAACAGCATGTGCGCCGACTCGACGTGCGGGCGCATTCTCGACGCCACGGGCAGTGTACTCGTCGAATCGCGCGAGCTGGTCCGTATCGGGGTCACGCCGAAAGCGCTCGATTCGACCAAGCGCTATGGCGATGGACGCGCGGTGTTGCGCCGCGAACTGAAGGCCTTGGGGGTGCGTGCGCCACTGGTGCAGAAGGCGCAGGACACGACGCTCAAGTGGGTGGCGATTCCGGGATTGTTCGTGCCCAGTGATGTGGAGAAGCTCTCGCAGCTGCGCGCCGTGACGCGCGAACGCCAGCTGCGTCGCTTCGTCTCCGCACCGATCGGCATCAAGCGAATCATCGGAGCCGTCAACGACGAGCAGGTCGCACAGAGCGGGCTCGAACTCGAACTCGATCACGTGCTCCGTGGCGTGAATGGACGCGACGAACTGCTCAAGGATGGTCGAGGCAATCGCCTTGAATCGCCGGCACTGGCGCGTATTTCGGCCACGCCCGGCCACACCATCACGCTCTCGCTCAATCGCTCGCTGCAGGAAATCATCGAGCGCGAACTGGCGGAGGCGATGGCGCGCACGGGCGCGAGTGGAGGTGACGTGGTCATGCTCGATCCGCGCGATGGCTCCGTGCTCGCACTCGCCGGCGCGCGCGACGGTCAACCGTCGGCGAACAGCACGCCGCTCACCGAGCCCTACGAGCCCGGCTCGGTCGTCAAGCCGTTCATCGTCGCACGCCTGCTCGACGACAAGCGCGCGCGCATCGACGAGATCGTGAACACGGAAAGCGGCACGTGGCTGGTTGCCGGGCGCACGATCACCGACGAGCACAAGTCCGATCAGATGTCGGTCGCGGACGTGATCCGCTTGTCGAGCAACATTGGTGTGGCCAAGCTGGCGCAGCGGTTGAGCGCGCGTGAAGAGTTCGAGACGCTGCGCGACTTTGGGTTTGGGACCCTCACTGGCGTGCCGTATCCCAAGGAGTCACGCGGTCGCTTGCCGGTGCCCGGTGGCAAGGCTGGTTGGAGCGCACAGACGCCAGCGTCGTTGGCCATGGGGTATGAGCTTTCGGCCACGCCGCTGCAGCTGGCGACGGCATACGCCGCCATTGCCAACGGCGGCGAACTGTTGCAGCCCGTGCTGGTGCGCGAGATCCACGACGCGAATGGCACGCTGCTGTACAAGCATCAGCGTCGGGTGCTGCGCCGCGCACTGAGCGAGGAGACCTCGCTCACCATGCGCACGATGCTGCGCTCGGTAGTGGATAGCGGCACGGCCGTCGCCGCGGGTCTCGAGACGTACGATGTGGCCGGCAAGAGCGGCACGGCTCGACGCACGGTCGGCAAGGGGTACGCCAGCGGCGCCTACAACGCGACCTTTGCCGCGATGTTTCCGGCTCAGGCCCCGCAGTACGTCATCATCGCCAAACTGATCGATCCCAAATCGAAGATATTTGGCGGGGTGGTGGCCGGCGAACTGGTGAATCACATCCTGCAGGCCGCCAACGCCACGCGGGATGCCTCGCTCGATCGGCGCGAGCTGGCGCGTTATGCGAAGGTCCCGCAGGCTCCCGTGGAGAAGCCGCTCACATCACAAGCGTTGGCCGCGGCGGCGCGTGACTCCGCGCGATTCGATTCGCTGCGGGCACCGACGCCAGCGCCCGCTGCGCCGGTCGCTGCTGCCGGACGAGTGGTCGTCGTACTTCCGTTCTCTGCGCCACCAACCGCTCGCGCCGACGCGCCGACGCTGTCGCAATTCGTACCGTCGGTCTACGGACTCGATGTGCGACAGGCCGCGCGCACACTCTACGCGGCCGGATTTCAGGTGCTGGTGCAGGTGAACAAGGGCACGGCAGGCCAGACTCGGCCCGCTACGGGGGCAGTCGCGCGCGCGGGAAGCACCGTCGTGCTCTTTACCGCGCCATGACTGCCGACGCTGCGGAGTCCGCTGCGACAACACGCGCCCGTCGGCCCGTGGCCGACATCATCGAGGCTCTGGGTGACGCGGGGCTGCTCGTGGCGATCAGCGCAGACCTGCCCGATGCGATCGCCGATCTTGCCGATGACAGTCGTCGCGTGTGCGCCGGCTGCGGCTTCGTGGCGGTGCGTGGACACGCGCAGGATGGGCACGACTGGTTGAACGCAGCGCGCGATGCCGGGGCGACGCTTGCCATCGTCGAGGACGGCGCGCGTACCACCCTGCCGCATATCGTCGTGCGCGATGTTCGTCGAGCCGCCGCCGTCGCGTCCGCTGCGTTCCATCGATGGCCGGCGCGCGAGCTCTCCATCCTCGGCGTCACCGGCACCAACGGCAAGACGACCACGGTTGGCTTGCTGCGGCATCTGCTCGATCGCGCCGACCGTCCGTGTGCATCCATCGGCACGCTGGGAGTCTTGATCGGCAGCGCCGGTGAACCCTTGCCCGGTGGTAGCGGACTCACCACGCCCGGTCCGGTGGAGTTGCAACGACTGCTGCGCGACCTGGTGGATCGCGGTGTGCGCACGGTGGCGATGGAAGTGTCGTCGCATTCGCTCGATCAGCGTCGCGTGGATGGCATCGCGTTCGACGCGGCGGTGTTCACGAACCTTACGCGCGACCATCTCGATTATCACGGGACGATGGACGCGTATCGCAGCGCGAAGCTGCGACTGGTCGGATTGCTCGCGCGCGATGGGGTGGCGCTCTTCAATGCCGACGACCCCGCGTGGCGCGGTGCGACGCAGGGCGCCGCCTCCGCGCCGCGCGTGTGGACCTTTGGCGTGGACACGCCGGCCGACGTCATGGCGCGCGATGTCGTGTTCTCGTCGCACGGCAGTCAATTCCTGCTGGTCGCTCCAACCGGTGCCGTTCCGGTCACGCTCCCGCTCCTCGGCGACTTCAATGTTGCCAATGCGTTGGCGGCTGCATCGGCCGCACTGGCACTTGGCATGCCGCTCGCCGATCTCGCGTCGCGTATGTCGCAATCGCCGCAGGTCCCGGGCCGGCTCGAGATCGTACACCACTCGCCCACCGTGCTGCGCGACTATGCGCACACGCCAGACGCACTGGATCGCGCGTTGCGCGCCGTCCGTCCGTTCACGCGCGCGGCGGTCAACGATGCTACGACTGCCGACATGCAGAGTCGCCTGATCGTACTCTTCGGCTGCGGCGGTGACCGTGATCGAGGGAAGCGTCCGGAGATGGG
>CAYWCJ010000039.1:0-21894 GCA_964456595.1 uncultured Gemmatimonas sp.
GAGCGAGAGGGCCGTGAGGCCGGCGATATCCGGCGTATCGTTTCCGGCAGTCTCCGTGTGGCTTGGATGCCACTTCAAGCGGGCGGCGCTGACCCACGAGACGACATCGTCCAGCAGCATCTCGCGCACGAGTATGCGGTCGCCCGTGATCTCGTCCGCCGTGTAGCCGAAGAGTCTCGCTCGCCCACGAAGGGTCTTCAAGTACCGCTCGAATCGCGGCCGGAAACTATCCGCCGCAAGCGTGACGGCCATGGCCCGCTGATTTCCCGCCACTGTGATTAATGCTGGCTCGGCGGCTCCATCGAAATCCGCCCGCCAGGCGCAGTCGAGCGGAGGGCCCAGACTCGCCATCTCGGAGAGGTCGAGGAGCAATGCCGGTTCAAGCCGTTCAGCCGCCTCGAACACTTGCTGCCTGTTTCGCTCACCTGCCCATCCCGCGTACTCGCGGTGCTGTACATGCGCGGGGTACCGCACGCTTCGTCGCATGTCCGCCGAGGGCACATGTGAGGACAGCACGCGCGCGAGGAGCACGATGCGATATCGCACCGGCAGTGGCTCGTCGATCGCGGGGAATCGCACGTGGGTTGGCAACCACTCGGGCGCGTTGATGTCGGGTTGGAGCGGCGTCTGCGCGCGACGTGCAATCGCGAAGGAGTCGTTTTGTTCATCTTGGGGCTGTGCACTCATACCTGCGGGCTCCGGATCTCCGTTGTGCCGCTTCCGTCCGCACGATTTCGCCTCGATTGGCGGCGTTGGATCGGTCGGTTCCGTTTGCAGCCGCAGATACAAAAAGCGGTCAAACCCACTTGTTTCATGGCTTGGACGTTGTCAACGAAATGGTGGCGACAGATCGGTCAATCCGTCGCCACCACCCAACATACCTACCGCCGCACCAACGGCTTGTACTTGATCCGATGCGGCTGATCGGCATCCGCGCCCTTGCGGCGTTTGAGGTCGTCGATGTACGCGCCGTAGTTCCCCTCGAACCACACCGTCTCCGAATCCCCCTCGAACGCCAGAATGTGCGTCGCGATCCGATCCAGGAACCACCGATCGTGGCTGATCACCACCGCACACCCCGCGAAATCGAGCAACGCCACTTCCAGCGCACGCAGCGTATCCACGTCGAGATCGTTCGTCGGTTCGTCGAGCAGCAGCACATTCGCACCCGCCATCAACGTCTTGGCCAGGTGCAGTCGATTGCGCTCACCACCGGACAGGTCACCCACCTTCTTCTGCTGATCGTTCCCCTTGAAGTTGAACGACGACAGATACGCGCGTGAATTCATCTCGCGCTTGCCAACCGTGATCAGCTCCACGCCGCCGGAGATTTCCTGCCAAGCGCTCTTGGTCGGATCGAGCGTGCGCGACTGATCGACGTAGCCCAGGTGCACCGTCTCGCCCGTCTTGAGCGTGCCCGCATCAGGGCCTTCCGTGCCGATGATCATGCGGAACAGCGTGGTCTTACCCGCACCGTTCGGTCCGATCACGCCAACAATGCCGCCGCGCGGCAGCGAGAACGACAGATCGTCATACAGCAGCTTGTCGCCGTAGGCTTTGGTGACACCCTTGGCGATGACCACATCGTTGCCGAGTCGCGGCGGAACCGGAATGACGATTTCGTTGGTCGACACGCGCTCCTGCTGCTCTTCACTCTCGAGCTCCTCGAACGCCTGCACGCGCGCCTTGTTCTTGGCCTGACGTGCGCGTGGGGTCATGCGCACCCACTCCAACTCACGCTGCAGCGCGCGCTGACGCGCCGACTCCGTCTTCTCTTCCTGCTGCAGACGATTCTTCTTCTGATCGAGCCAGCTCGAGTAGTTGCCTTCCCACGGAATACCCTTGCCGCGATCGAGCTCGAGAATCCACTTGGCCACGTTGTCGAGGAAGTAGCGATCGTGAGTGATCGCAACGACGGTCCCTGGAAAGTCGGCGAGAAAGCGCTCCAACCACGCCACACTTTCAGCGTCCAGGTGATTCGTCGGTTCGTCCAGCAGCAGCATGTCCGGCTGCTCCAGCAGCACACGACACAAAGCCACACGACGACGTTCGCCACCGGACAACGTCTTCACATCGGCATCGCCCGGCGGTAGACGCAGCGCGTCCATCGCGATCTCGATCTTGTTGTCGAGATTCCACAGGTCGAGCGAATCGATACGCTCCTGCACCATGCTCTGCCGCGTTAGCAGCTTGTCCATTGCGACGTCGTCCATCGGTTCAGCGAACTTCATGCTGATGTCGTTGAACTCGTTCAGCAGATCTCGCTGCGCCTTGATCGCAAGTTCGACGTTGCCGCGCACGTCGAGTGTTTCGTCGAGCTGCGGTTCCTGCGGCAGATACCCGATCTTGGTACCCTGCGCGGCCCACGCCTCGCCCTGAAAATCCTGGTCGACGCCGGCCATGATGCGCAGCAGCGACGATTTGCCCGCGCCGTTGGCGCCGAGCACGCCGATCTTCGCGCCAGGGTAAAACGAAAGCCAGATATCGTCCAGAATGATGCGCGAAGGCGGGACGACCTTGCGCAACTTCTTCATCACGTAGATGAACTGCGGTGCCATACGGGAGCGGGATTCGGGGAGTGGGCGGCGGCAGGGGCGCGCTGCGGCAGGTGAATCTAGTTGGGGCGCGGCCTATGTTTCACCACTGATGCAAATCGCCGACGTCACCGCCCAGCTCTCGTCCAACCCGGCCGCCGCCATCCCGCTCCTGTTTGGCGCCGGTGTCCTGACGTCGCTCACCCCGTGCGTCTACCCGATGATCCCCATCACGGCGGCCATCGTCGGGGGGCAATCGGCGGCGGAGATAGCCGGCACCGCCATCGCCTCCCGCTGGCGACCGCTCCTGCTCTCGCTCACCTACGTGATGGGGCTGGCGTCGGTCTACGCGGGGCTCGGACTGCTGGCCGGACTGACCGGCACGATGTTCGGAACCGTGTCCGCCAACCCGTGGGCGTTCTTTTTCATGGCCAACCTGCTGATGTTGGCGGCGCTGGCCATGCTGGACGTCATTCCGGTCCGCGTCCCTGCGGTCATCCTGCAACGCGCCGCCAACGCCGGAACAGGCGGACGGGTCGCGGGTGCTTTCATCATGGGTGCGGCGTCGGGGTTGGTGGCGGCGCCCTGCTCGGCTCCGGTCATGGCCGCGGTCCTCACCTGGGTCAGCACCACGGGCAGCGCGTTACTGGGCTTCGCCTATCTGTTCGCCTTCTCGCTTGGCATGTGCACGCTGTTGGTGGTCGTCGGACTTTCCGCCGGCGCCGTGGCACGACTGCCGCGTGCGGGAACGTGGATGGTCTGGGTCAAGCGCGGGTTTGCGTTCGTCATGCTGGCGATGGCGGAGTACTACCTGGTCAAGATGGGGCAGGTGTACTTCTGAACTGCAACCACCAGGTGTCGGGTTTCGGGTATAGGCAATGGGCTTCGGGTTCTCGAAGCCCAAAACCCGAACCCACCACTCGAAGCTGGGTGGTTGATTTTCCCGCTCCACCCTTTCGCCTTTACGGGACGTCCATGCGCTTCGCCTTGCCCGTCATCCGCTCCGCCAACTCGTTGCTCCGCATCTGGCTCGCCTGCTTCGCGCTCGTCACCGCGACGCTGGTCAAGCCGCTCGTGTACACCGGCATCGTGGCGGCTCAGGATCTTGGCATCGCACTCGGCGAGCAGGCGCCTGGCGGCCCGCTCGAGACCCTCGATGGCAAGGCGGTCGATCTGTCGACCTATTTGCGACAGGGACCCGTCGTGCTCGAGTTCTGGGCCACGTGGTGCGGCAACTGCAAGCAGCTCGAACCCGCCATGCGCGCCGCCGTCACCAAGTACGCTGCCCAGGCGAAGTTCATCACCATCGCCGTATCGATCAATCAGTCGGTCGAGCGCGTGAAAGCGTGGCAGGCCGTCAACAAGATGCCGGGCGAAATACTCTACGATCGCAAAGGCATCGTCGCGGGCGCATTCGATGCACCGGCCACCAGCTACGTCGTCGTGCTCGACAAAACCGGCAAGGTGGTCTACACCGGCGTCGGCGGAACGCAGAACATCGACGCCGCGATCAAGAAGGCGCTCTGAGTCCAGCAACAGATCACGACCGCCCCGCGTACTCGTGATGCCTGAGCCAGCCGAAGATCGTCTGGCCGGCGGCGTTCCCGGTGGTGCGTTCATATCTCGACCAGCTGGTGCGCCACACCGGCCTCGCCGCCACGCGGACGACGGCCTTCGACGCCGCGCTGACGGCAGCGGAAGCAGAGACCGGTGCCGCACATGGTACGTCGCTGACGCGTCTGGCGCGTCAGGCTGATGCCGATGCAGCCGGCGCGAAGGATCCCGCGCCTGTGCGCGCCATGTCGGCCGCCATCAAGCAGCTCGCCGCAGCGTCGAAGTAAGCGCGATCGTTGGACCTGCTGTTGGCGGTAACGTAGGTGATACATGTGAAACCGGCGGCACGCGATGGCGTGCCGCCGGTTTTGCGATCTCCATGGCATGCGTAGGTCAGCGTTGCTTTCGGGCCGGTGTGGCGACGGCCACCGAGTCGCTGAGCAGGACGCTGTCGTCCTTGTCGAATCCAATCGACAACATCGCCGCTCCTGCCAATGCCTTGAGCGCGTCACCTCTCGACTGCAGTCCAAGACGCAGCGACACTTTGCGTGCGCCGAGCGCCGGATCGGCCAACGCCGCCTTGAGGTCGAACCAGCGAATCATTTCCGGAAGCACCTCCCGTACCGGCGCATCAACAAAAACCAGCGTGTCGTTCGCCCACGACAACGCCTGGTGCTGTGCGGCGTCATCGAGCAGCTGCACGCTCCCGTCGCGAGACAGCCGCAACGCCTTCCCGGCCGGCACCGCCGTCGCGCCTCGCTCGTCCTTCACGCGAACGGACACGCTGCCTTCGTTCACACCCACGTAGACCACGCTGTCGTCTTCGAATGCGCGCACGGTGAAGACGGTGCCCGTGGCGGTCACGATCGCATTCGCGGCGCGCACGACGAATGGTTGCGGCCGACCCGCCGCCACGGTGAACATCGCGGTACCGAACAGTTCGAGAGTGCGCAACCGTCCGCCGAATTCACTGGGTAGACGCAAACGCGACTCCGAGCCGATCCTGGCGGTGGAGCCATCATTGAGTGTGACGTTGCCCCGCTGACCACGAGCGGAACTGAGCGTGCGCGCATTGTCAGCTTCGAGTCCCTGCGTCGCAGCGACTTCTTCTCCGCTGGCACCAAACCAGCGCATCACTCCGACGATGGCCGCGACCGCAGCCACGAGGATGACGGCCGGCCCGATCCAACTGCGCGTCCGGCCGACACTGTGTACATGCTCGGCGGCGTGATGCTTGCGCGCGGCATTCGACTCACTCATCGCGCGGGCATGGTCCACCGGTACCGCATGCAACTCGGCGAGCAGCTGCTCCACCGCCTGATCGACCGTCGGCACGGTCACATGCGGTGTGTACGCCGAGCCGACGCCGCCGTGGTGCAATGCGACATGTTTCCGGCGCTGCAACGCGGCTTCGCTGCGTACGGATTCCGTCAGCGCTTCAGTCAATCCGTTGACGTTCTCGTAGCGTCCACGATGATCCCACGTGGCCAGCATGGCGTGCTGCGCGACTCGACCACTGAAGTGCGCGAGCTCAGGGCCGAGCGCCTCTCGAGCCTGTTCGAGCAGCGCGTCATACTGTGCGCGGTAGATCCGGACCAGTGCGTGCTCATCACCACTCGTGAAGGCGCGGAACTGCGTGAGCTCGGGCGGTTGCAACAGGTCGGCCATCGGTCCTCCCATCGACATGTCATGGGTGCATACCGGGCGGCGCGGGGCGCGTCTGCGGAGCGCGTCGTCTGTGCGTGTTCTGTACGCTGTAACCTGTGCCGCGAGTTGGCAAACGTGGGATGTGTCCAAGCGGTGTCAGGCATTCGCGCCGGATGGCCGCATCCGCTATCCGCGCTCCACAGCCCGATTGACCCGTCCGTCCCATCGCCAGTGATGCGCGGTGGTGAGATGCACGCCACCGATCCAACGATCGATTCCGTTGATCGCGATGCCATCCGCCCGTGCACGAACGACATCGTGACCGAACGGCGTCAGCACGACACTGCGTTCCCAGAATCCTTTGCCGTCCTTTGTCGGTGCCAGCACGCGCGTGCCGTTGGGATGCGTCACCAGCGGCTTGGCGCAGTCGCTCAGTCGCTGCACGTACCACGCAAAGGTCGTGTCGCCCAGCCACGCCCACGATTCGCTCGCATGATGTGCCGCCTGATACAGTTTCGTCAGCGTGATCTCACCCGGCGCCATCGCTTCACAGATCTGGCGCTCGCTGCGACTCAATCCGTGATCGATGTCCGGATACTCTTCGAGTTGACGTCGCAGCGCGGCCGCGAGATGCGGCAATCGCACGTCATCACTCGCGCCGTACGTGCGCACACCAACCGCGCGATCCAGGCCTTCGGCCGCGCGCAGGAGCGCAGCCGGCGTTGCCGACGTGAACGCACTCCACGCCTCCGCGCCCTGCGCCAGCTCCAGCTCGCCGATGCTCCGTCGCGCGTCGTACAGCGGCTTGAAATGCTCGGGGTTCATCGGGCCGAGGAAACAATCGGCCGGGACGATGGCGATGCGCGGTCGCCGTTGGGCGGGCCTTGCCGCGAAACGCGCGAGCACCTGAATGAGCTGCAGCTGATCGTAGAGATCGGGCTCAAACCAGAGCACGACCTCGTCCTCGTGGGTAACGCCATCGAGGCGTGCATCGCGCTCTTCGAAATCCGCGACCACGTCGCTCGGACTCATGTGCGGATGCCGATCGGCCAGAAACGCGCCGCGCGCGGACCGGAAGGCCGACATGTCATTGTCGGGCAGCACGGGTCCGTCGTGCAGGACATCGCGCCAGGCGACGATGTCGCCAGGAAGCCCGGAGCGGGCAAGAGCGCTGGCGGCGCTGTCGCCATTGGTGACGTGCAATACCAGCATGTGCGAGGGTACGGGGAGGCGAGACGGGCGGAACCCCGCTGACGCGTGGGCGGGAGTGGGATATGTTGCGGAGGCGCTGGCGTGCGCGCCAGTCGTGACGCGCTTCCGGCGACGCATCGGTTGCGATGTGCTCCACCCTTTCACACGTGCCGATACGAATGACCGAATCGCGAGCCGGTGGCCACAGCAGCGACGCCGCAGTCATCATCGAGTCGATCGTCGAGGCGGCCGTCGCGCCGCAGACGCTCGAGGAACTCGAGCCCGAACCGCTGCTGGATACGAGTCTCGCGCTCTGGGCCGTCGTGTTTGCTGGAGGCATCGGCACACGCTTCTGGCCGTTGAGTACACCGCAACGCCCGAAGCAGTTGCTGGCGCTGGTGAATGAACGACCGCTCATCGCCGACACCATCGCGCGTCTGTCACCACTCGTGCCATCCGAACGTGTCCTTGTCGTCACGAGCGCCGATATCGCCGACGCACTGCATCAGGCGATTCCGGAAATTCCGCGTGAGAACATGCTCATCGAGCCACGTCCATTGGGCACGGCCGCTGCACTCGCGTGGGGCGCGCAGGAAGTCGCACGACGCGCGGGGCCCGACACCGTCTTCTGCGCACTGCACGCCGACCTGACCGCTTCCGATCCGGGTGCCTTTCGCGATACCGTCCGTCGCGCCGCGCAAATCGCCGCCAACGAGCGCGTGCTCGTCACCATCGGCGCCCAGCCGACCCGCTGCGAAACAGGCTTCGGCTACCTGCAGCCAAGCAAGCCGCTGGATGCGTTCGTGTCACGCGCCGAAGGCGGCGCGTGCAAGGTGGAGCACTTTGTCGAGAAGCCGACGGCGGCCCTGGCCGATGTCCTCATCGAACGCGGTGCGCTCTGGAACACCGGCATCTTCGTCTGGCGCGCGAACGTGCTGCTGCAGGAACTCGAATCGCACGTCGGCGAAATCAGTCATGGCCTGCCCATGCTGGCCGCTGGCGATTCGGACGCCTTCGCCTCGATGGTGACCTCCATCTCGATCGATCGCGGTCTCCTCGAACGCAGCCGGAACGTGGTCGTCATGCGGGGCGAGTTCGGATGGGATGACGTGGGCACCTGGGCGTCATTGCGACGCGTGCGCGAACTGGATGACACGGGCAATGGCATCATGGGCGACGTGCACTGTATTGATGCCTCGGGGAACGTCGTACACGCCGACGAGAACTGTGTGGTGGCGTACGGCGTCTCCGGCATGCTCGTCGTGTCCATTCGCGGGCTGACCTTTGTCACCACACTCGAACGCGCCAGTGAGCTCGGACCGCTGCTCAACGCGCTTCCCGGCTCGCTCCGATTCAATCCGGGCGGGCGATAGGGCGCCGCGCCATCAGTTGCCGCCGAACACCGGCGCGCGCTTCTCCGCGAACGCCGCCATCGCCTCCCGCACGTCACTCGTCGCGAAGCAGGTCTTGATGTGCGTCAGCTCGTCGCGGAGCTGTGCATCGAGTGATGCGTCGGCACTGGACAACATCAGCCGCTTGGTGAGCGCCAGCGCCACCGACGGACCCGCGGCGTAGCGCGCCGCCAGCACGGCTACATCGGCGGCGAACGACGCGTCCGGCAATACCGCCGTGGCCAATCCAATGCGCTCGGCTTCCTCGGCCGCGAGGTCGCGCCCGCTCAACAGGATCTCCATCGCGCGCGCATGTCCGACCAGCCGCGGCAGAAACCACGTTACGCCAGCGTCGGGCGAGAGCCCCCGGCGCACGTAGCCGGCCGTGCACTTGGCGCCCGCACTCACCACACGAATGTCGCAGGCCAGCGCGAGGCCAAATCCCGCGCCGGCCGCCGCGCCGTT
The DNA here is from genome assembly GCA_964456595.1 of uncultured Gemmatimonas sp. Taxonomy (GTDB): domain Bacteria; phylum Gemmatimonadota; class Gemmatimonadetes; order Gemmatimonadales; family Gemmatimonadaceae; genus Gemmatimonas. The sequence continues at coordinate 8,783 of CAYWCJ010000039.1, forward strand.
GAGAGCGGCGATGACCGGCTTCTCGCACTGAGTGACCGCGTGTACCCAGCGCCCAACCCAGTAGTACGGATCCAAACGAGAGGTACGGCTCCCGCCCATGCCATCGCCCCGATCGGCGAGGTCGAGTCCCGCGCAAAAGCCACGTCCCGCGCCCGTCACCACCACGGCCCGCACGGCGTCATCGCCGGCCGCGTCGCGCACGGCCAACGGAAACTCCTCCGCCAGCAGCGGATTCACCGCGTTCAGTCGCTCCGGCCGATTGAGCGTGATCGTACGGACACCGGCGTCGGAGGTCTCGACCAGCAGATGCGTGAACGTGGTCATGGCAGGCGTGGCAGAGGATAATGACGTGTCGGCGATCACCGATGTCCCCTGATCGTGGAGTGCCGGTGCCGTGACTGTCAACCGATCGCTTTACGCAGCACTGGTGCGCACTCACGAATGCCGACCACTACCGCAGCGATGGGTGCTCCCGCTAGATCACTGACACGAACCGCAGCGCCGCGTCTCCCCACGGCGTTCATTCCGGCTTCGTCGCCATCGCGCGACGCCCTTCCAGTGCACTGCAACATGGCTCTTACCCGTACCGCTGCGAACGCGAAGATCATGGACGACGCGCTCGCGCTCGATGTCCGCACTCCGCTCGCCGTTGCCGATGCACTGGCGCGCACGGCAGCTGAAACGTGTCGTCAGCATGAACGGCTGGCCCGCTTGATGGAGCTTCGCGTCGCACAGTCCGAGCTCCAGGCCGCGCACGCGCTCGTCGACGACTGCGATCTGGCCCTCGCCGAATGCGTGCGGGCGTTCGAAAAAGTCTGCGCGAAGGTGCCCGCATCCGACGATGCGGATCTGCGGCAGAAGGCCAACGCACTCTGGCTTTCCTCACGCGAGTATCTGCGTCGCCACTCGATCTCCGAAAAGGCTTCCCGTCAGCTCACCCAGCATGGCTCCGAAAAGCTGAACGATCTGCACTTCGAGTACGAGCTGGTGGCGTCCGCCATCTTGCAGCTCAAGCAGAACACCACGGCGTTCGCGAAGGGCAGACCGCAGGCCGCGTAGGGCGACTCAGCCGGCGCTGGCGATGTTCAGGGCCGGCGTCACGCCGGTCAGCTCCAGATCGAACAGCATGCGCGACGGCTGCGGATCGCGCGTCAGGTACACCTGCAGTCGCTCCACGATGCACGGCGCATCCACCCGCAGCGCCAGCATTTCACGCTCGCTGGTGAGGGTCAGCGTGGGGTAGAAGCTCAGCGTGCAGTGCGGCGAGAACATGAACCGCGCCGGACGAAAGGGCAGCCCGCAGCGGGCGATGCGTTCGTGCAGCATGCGCAGCGGCCCATGCACATCCAGCGGCAGCGACACGATTTCCGTCTGCATGAAGCGGTGCGGTGCGCCGAACCTGAGCGACATCGGCGCTGTCGACACCGCAATCGGTTCGAGTGCCGCACGAATGCGCTCCACCGGCGTATCGGTGGGAATCGACCCTACACCAGACGATCCGACCAGCGTGATGTGCGGCGGCGTCAGACGCGCCAACTTGGGGTCGTAGCGCTGCTGGATCTCGCGCACCATCTGCCCGGCCTCGCCGGGAAGTTCTGCCAGCACGAAGATTCCAAAGGACGCGGCCATGCACGCAATGTACCAACGGGTACGGGAGACACTGCAGTGAGTGACACGCGTTTCGCGGGCCGAGTGGTGCTCGTGACCGGGGCATCCAGTGGCATCGGCGCCGAACTCGCCCGCCAGTTCGCGGCCGCGGGAGCGCGGCTCGTGCTGGCCGCACGCGACTCGGCGCGGCTCGAGACCGTCGCGGCCGAATGTCGAGCGCTCGGTGGCGACGCGCTGGTGGTGCCCACCGACGTCGCCACGCAGGCATCGTGCGAAGCCATGGTAGCACGCGCGGTGACGCATTTCGGACAGATCGATGTGCTGATCAACAACGCGGGGCTGGGTTCCAGCGCCCAGTTCGACGAGATCACCGACCTCACGATCTTCGACACGCTGATGCGGGTGAACTACCTCGGCAGCGTCTGGTGCACCGCGTACGCACTGCCGCACCTCAAAAAGACCCGCGGCCAGATCGTCGCCATCGCCAGTCTGACCGGACTGACCGGAGTTCCCAAGCGTACCGCCTACGCCGCCACCAAGCATGCGATGGCCGGTTTCTTCGATTCGCTGCGTCTCGAACTGCAAGACAGTGGCGTCGGCGTGACCGTCATCTATCCGGGCTTTGTCTTTTCGGAGATCAATCAGCGCGCCTTGTCGGCCGATGGGACGCCGTACGGCGAGCGCAGTTACAAACGAAAGAAAGGCGAAACCATGGAGACCGACGAATGCTGCCGTCAGATCCTCCGCGCCGTGTCCGGCCGCGAGCGTGAACTCGTCATGACCTGGCGCGGCAGAATCGGGCGTCTGCTCAAGCTCATCTCGCCGGCGCTGGTGGACGGCATGGCCAAGCGCGCCATCGCGCGTCGGCAGTAGGTGGACGCCGCGCGCCGGATGGGCGAACGCTCAGCACCAGCACTGCTCGTCGTCGACCCGCAGCATCCCGGCGCCGAGCCGATCGCGCGCGCGGTCGGTGTTTTGCGCGCTGGCGGACTCGTCGCGTTTCCCACGGAAACCGTGTACGGATTGGGCGCCAACGCCCTCGACGCCGATGCCGTCGCGCGCATCTACGCGGCCAAGGGACGCCCGGCGTGGAATCCGGTCATCGCGCACGTGGATGGCGTGTCTGCCGCGCGCGCACTCACGACCTCGTGGCCCGCTGCCGCCCAACGCCTCGCGCATGCCTTCTGGCCCGGCCCGCTCACGCTCGTGCTGCCGCGCGCGCCGCACGTGCCCGCCATCGTCTCCGCCGGTCTCGACGCCGTGGCGGTGCGGGTGCCGTCGCATCCGGTGGCGCTCGCGCTGCTCACCGCCGCGGGCTTTCCCATCGCCGCGCCCAGTGCAAATCGGTTTACGCAGCTCTCGCCGACGACCGCGCAGCATGTCGTCGCGTCGTTGGGCAATCGGGTGGAGCTCGTCCTCGACGGCGGTCCGAGTGACGTTGGTATCGAAAGCACCGTCTGCGACCTGACCGGCCCGGTGCCGACTCTCCTGCGACCGGGAATGATCACGCGGGCGCAACTCGAACGCGTGCTCGGACGTGCCGTGCACGTGGCGTCACAGGAGATCGCACTCTCGTTGGATGGACCCGGCGCCGACGACCCTGCCCCGCGCTCGCCCGGCATGGCCGAACGGCACTATGCCCCGCGCGCCGACGTGTGGTTGCTGGAGGCGGCGCAGCCGGATGTGGCACAGCGGGTGTCGACGCTGCGAAAGGCGACGCCGCTGGATGAGGTCGTGCAGGCGCTGGGGCAGCGACGGCGCGATCGCACGCACGGGGCGGGGCCGGTGACCGCGCTCCTGCTCACACCGCAATTGCTGCCGATGGCGCTGCTGGACCACGTGGTGCACATGCCGAACGACCCCGCTGCGTACGCGCGCCAGCTGTATGCGGCGCTCCACGCGGCGGACGCGGCGCAGTCGAGCGTGATCATTATCGAACGGCCGCCGAACGCCGACGGCTGGGTCGCCATCCTCGACCGCATCACCCGCGCTGCCCGCTGACGGACGGCTAGATTATGCCCATGCTACCCATCGATCTCACAGGCAAGCGAGCCCTCGTCGCCGGAGTGGCGGACGACGGTGGTTTCGGCTTTGCCGTCGCCAAAGCATTCGCCGAAGCCGGCGCCACCGTGTGCGTTGCCACGTGGCCGCCCGCCCTCAACATCTTTCTGAACCTGCTCGAGCGCGGCAAGATGGACGAGTCGCGCGTCATGCCCGACGGCACGATGTTCTCCTTCGAGCGCATTTACCCGCTCGACGCCGTCTACGACACGCTGGAGGACGCGCCGGACGATGTGCGCAGCTCCAAGCGCTACAAGGACGTCGGCGACTTCTCGATCAGTGGCGTGGCGAACCGGCTCGTGGCGGATTTCGGCGAGCAGCCCTTCGACATTCTCTTTCACTCGCTGGCCAATGGCCCGGAAGTGAAGAAGCCGCTGCTCGAAGTCTCGCGCAACGGATATCTCGCGGCGGTGAGCGCCAGCGCGTACTCGCTCACCTCCATGGTGCAACGCTTCGGTCCGCTGCTGCGCCCGGGTGGCTCCGTCTGTTCGCTCACGTACATGGCCAGCGAGCGCGTGATTCCGGGGTACGGCGGCGGCATGTCGTCCGCCAAGGCGGCGCTGGAAAGCGATACCCGCGTGCTCGCATTCGAAGCCGGTCGCAAGTACGGCATTCGCGTCAACACCATTTCGGCGGGTCCGTTTCCGTCCCGAGCGGCGAGCGCGATCGGCATCATCAACGTGATGGTCGAGTACTGCACGGCCAATTCGCCAATGCCCGAAACGCTCACGGCGGCCGATGTCGGGCACACGGCCGCGTTCCTCGCGAGTCGGCTCGCTTCCGGTATTTCCGGAACGACGGTGTACGTCGACAAGGGATACCACGCGATGGGCATGGCGGTGCCGACGCCTCCGGAAACGGAACCGCTGGGCGCGTGACCGACTCCCCTTCCAGTCCCCGCGCCGGTCGCTGGGAGGGGATACGACTGTATCTCATCGGCCTCGCTCTGCTGGGCGCGATGCCGCTGGTCGCGCTCAATCTCTATCGCGTCATCGCACGCAGCTCCGAAGAACGCGCGGACCTGAACAAGGAAGCCAGTGGTGTCGCCCGCACGCTGGCGGCCCGATTGGATGAGCGGGTGCGCACCGCCGACGCGCTGCTGCTCGGCCTTTCGGCTGAATTGCGCCCCGCGCGCGAGGGGCGCGCGCACAACGACTCCGTGCTGCAACGCACGCTCGCCAGCTCACCTGGTCGATACGCGAATTTCTACGTGCTCGATCGCGAGGGATCGCTGGTTGGCTCCGCCCTTGCGACGTCAGTGTTCAATGAGCAGCCGCGCGCCTTAGCCGGTCGAGGCTACTTCGCGCTCGCTCGATCGAACGGCGGCTTCATCGTCGGCGATGCGCGCCGCTCGGCCGTGCTTCCCGACAGCGCCTGGGTGGTCGTTCTCGCACGGGCACTGCGCGACGACAGTGGGGGCTTCGCGGGAATCGTCGCGGCGCCGGTTCGACTCGACTCACTGACCGATCTCCGCGCGCTGACCGACGTCGGTGAACTGGTGGAACCCCCCGAAGTCACCGTCTTCGATACCGCGGGCGTGGTGATGGCGCGGACAAAGGACGGGGAACGCTTCATCGGCCTGAAGCGATTCCGTTCAGGAGTGCCGATCGACACCGAGGGCGTCGCGTCGATGACGTGGTTCGACGGCGTCGTGCGCATCACTGCGTTTACGCGCACCAACGCTGCGCCGTGGCTGGTGAATGTCGGCGTGCCGGAGTCGAAGGTCGGTGCAAAGTTCCGCCGCATGCTGTTCGAAGATCTCGCGCTCCTCACCGTGGCCATCGGACTGACGCTGCTGGTGGGCTATCGCGTCGGGCAACGCATTACGCGCCCCATTGAAGCGTTGGCCGACGATGCGCGTGCGCTGGCGCGCGGCGCCGTCGCCACCCGTGCCCGCGTCTCAGGTCCGCGCGAAGTGCAACTGCTCGGCGACGCCTTCAACCAGATGGCCGAGACGGTCGAACGGCGCAATGCGTCGTTGGCCGACGGTGAACGTCGCTATCGCCTGCTCTTCGATTCCAACCCGTTGCCCATGTGGGCGTGGGACGCCGAGACGATGCAGATCAGCGCCGTCAACGAAGCGGCAGTGGAGAAATACGGTCACAGTCGCGACACGTTCCTCACGCTGCGCATCATCGACCTGATCGACCCCAGCGAACACGAGCGCTTTGTCAAGGCGCGGTTGCCGTTCGCCGAGAGCAAGCAAACCGCCGGTACGTGGATGCATCGCACTGCAGGCGGCGCGCGCATGGAGATGGAAGTCGTGACGACGTCGTCGCGACGGCTGGGGCGCGCCAACTGGCTGTCCGTCGGCATCGACGTGACGGCGCGACGCGCGGCGGAGCGTGCACTGGCGGTGAGCGAAGAGCAGTTGCGACAGTCGCAGAAAATGGAGGCGATCGGTGCCTTCGCCGGCGGCATCTCGCACGACTTCAACAACCTGCTCACCGGCATGCTCGGCTACTGCGACCTCGCCTTGCTCGAACTCGAAGAGGGATCCGCGTTGTACACGGATGTGAGTGAGATTCGCGCGCTGGCGATACGCGGTGCCGATCTGACCAAGCAGATTCTCGCCGTGAGTCGCAAGCAGGTGGTACAGCCCACGCTGCTCGATCCCAACGAAGTGGTGCGCGGACTCGATCGTCTGCTCCGTCGTCTCATCGGCGAGCACATCCAACTGGAAACCGTCCTCGGCGAGGATGTGGGCACCATTCACGCCGACGCCGGTCAGTTGGAGCAGGTGCTGCTCAATCTCAGTGCGAATGCGCGCGATGCGATGCCCGCCGGCGGACGACTGCGTGTGGCGACCGATCACGTGCGCGGAGAGGATGCCGCGTCGCAGGGACTCGACCCGAATACGCAGTGGATGCGCATCGCCGTGAGTGACACCGGGCAGGGGATGTCGGAGGAGGTTCGGCTGCGCATCTTCGAGCCGTTCTTCACCACGAAGGAGCGCGGCAAGGGAACCGGCCTCGGTCTGGCGCTCGCGTACGCGATGGTGGATCAGGGCGGTGGCGCCATTCGGGTCGAGAGTCTGGTGGAGGTGGGCACCACGTTTCATCTGTACTTCCCGGCCACCACCGAGCCGGTGGATCGTCGCGTCGTCGAGCCGCAGCACGCCAAGTTGCGAGACGGCACTGAAACCATCCTTTTCGCGGAGGATGAGGACAGCGTACGCACCGTCGCCGCGGCCGCACTCGAGCGCTCTGGTTATACCGTCCTGTCTGCACCGGATGGTGAAGCGGCGTTGATTATCGCCAACGCGTATCCGCATCGCATCGATCTGTTGCTGACGGACGCCGTGATGCCGCGCATGAACGGTCGCGAACTTGCAGAGCGGGTGACTCGTATCCGGCCGAGCATTCGCGTGTTGTACGCCTCTGGCTACACCGACGATGCCTCGCTGCTGCACGGCATCCGTACCGACGAGCTATCGTTCCTGCAAAAGCCATTCACTGCGGTGGAGCTGGTGCGACGTGTGCGCAGCGTGCTCGACGAACCGACGCGCGTGGCGTGAGCAGGTAGCGCGACGCGAGTGATTCCTCCGGGAGCCCGATGTACTGGATCCTGTTCGTGATGGGAGCGATGGCAGCCGCGGTGATCGCCTTGCTCGTTGGCGGGCTGGCCACTCCACGCGCGTACACCGTGACGCGGTCGGCAATGCTGCGTGCGACGTCCGAGCAGATCGGGCGTGCACTGCGGTCGATCATCGTCGACAACCCACAGCTCGAGCTGCGCGACACCGAGCCGGAAGCGCGGAGGGCTGACATGGTATCAGCGCGCCTTACCGCGCGACTGATTGCCGATGACCAGAGCGACGCGGGTGAATGGACGTGGACGCTGGCACCGGAGGGCGATGCCACGCGGGTCACGCTCACCGAACGCGGAGACATCGCGAATCCGATTGCGCGGTTCGTGCGCGCGCATGTCAGCGGGTACCACCGCGCCATCGAGCGGCAGCTGCAGGAGCTTGAGGCACAGGTGCCGTCGATGACGGGTCCGTCCGCATTGCCGCGCGTATCGTGACCGATAAAGTCGGTGGCGTCAAGCGCTTCTGGCGCACACTCGGTCCGGGGCTGATCACCGGTGCGGCGGACGACGATCCATCAGGGATCACCACGTACTCGTTGGCCGGTGCGCAGTTCGGCACGTCGCTGTTGTGGATGCCGATTGTTTCGTTTCCGCTGATGTGGGCGGTGCAGTTGATGTGCGCGCGCATCGGCATGGTGACCGGGCGCGGACTGATGGCGGCGATGCGACAGCGATTTCCGCGTCCGTTGCTCTTTGCGGCCTGCGGCGCGCTGGCGATCGCCAACGGCATCAACATCGGCGCAGACCTGGCGGGTATGGCCGACGCCGCCGAGTTGCTGAGCGGGGTGAACTCCCACGTGTGGGTGGTCGGCTTCGGTGTCGGGATTCTCTACACCACCATCCGGTTGCGGTACGCGCAGGTCGTGCGCGTCCTCAAGTGGCTCTCCGTGGTGCTCTTCGCGTACTTCATCACCGCCATGATCTCCGGCCCCGACTGGGGCAAGATCGCGCATGATGTGTTCCTACCCACGATTCCATCGAGTCCCGCGGGCTGGGGCATGATCGTGGCCATCATGGGCACGACCATCTCGCCATACCTCTTCTTCTGGCAGGCCTCGCAGGAGGTGGAGGAGGAGAAGGCACGCGGTCGCGCGGGGCGCGAGCGCGCGGGTGCCACGGCGACCGAGATGCGCACGCGATTCGCCGACGTGGGTGTGGGCGCCTTTGTTGCGACCTTCTCGATGTTCTTCATCATGCTCACGACAGCGCTGACGTTGCACGCCACTGGCAACACGAACCCGGGCACCAGCGCCGAAGTCGCGACGGCGTTGCAGCCGTTGGCCGGTCGCGCAGCGATGCTGCTGTACACCGTGGGCATCGTGGCGATCGGCTTGCTCGCCATTCCCACGCTCGCCGGCGCGACCGCATATGCCTTCGCCGAACTGCTCGCCCTCCGCCAGGGGATCGACGAGCAGTTTCATCATGCGAAGGCGTTCTACTCCATCATGGCGCTGTCGGTGGTGGGCGGCATCGCGATGGACTTCTTCAACATCAACGCGGTGCGCGCGCTGTACTGGACGGCGGTGATCAACGGCCTGCTGGCGCCGTTCCTGCTGATCGGGATTCTGATCGTCGCCGCCGACGCGGGGCTGATGCGCGGCCAGGCGGCGTCACGAGGTGCGATACTGCTGGTAGGCGGAACGACGCTGCTGATGATCGCGGCGGGCGTGGCGATGTTGGTGTTCTAGCCGCCGCTCGATCAATCGCGAAGCCAATGGCAGCTATAGCCATTGGGATTCTTCTGCAGATAATCCTGGTGGTAGCCCTCCCCCGAATACCAGACGCTGGCTGGCACGATCTCGGTCGTGATCGGCTTCTTCCACTTTCCCGACGCGTCCACGCGCGCCTTCACCGCCGTCGCCACCGCCTGCTGCTCGGGGGAGTTGTAGAACACCGAAGAGCGGTACTGCGTGCCGGTATCGTTCCCCTGCCGGTTGAGCGTGGTGGGATCGTGCAACCGGAAGAACCACTCCTCGAGCAGCGTCTCGTAGCTGAGCACCGACGGGTCAAACGTGATGCGCACCGCCTCGGCGTGCCCCGACTTGCTGTCGTGCGTGTCGTGGTACGTCGGGTTCTCCAGCCAGCCACCGGTGTATCCGACATCGGTGTCGATCACACCCGGTACGGCGCGCAGGAGCTCTTCCACGCCCCAGAAACAGCCACCCGCCAGAATCGCCACTTCGGTTGTATCGCTCATATCGTTCAAGTCCGTACCTTGGAGTTTGACCTCTTCGCACTGCCTGTATTCTATCCCGGAGCCCCCGTGTCCAGTTCCCATCGGCGCTCGTTTGCTGTTCGTATGCTGACGCTCACGCTCGCGTCGATACTCATCGCCGCCGCCGGCGCTTCGACGGCGTCGGCGCAGCGTCTCAAGGAAATCGGCAAGACCTCCACCGGCGATCCGGTCTTCCTGGAAACGAAATCCGTCCAACGCGACAAGGGGATCGTCACGGCGGCCGTGCGGGCGCGATTCGCCAAGCCAACCAAAGCGGGGATGGGCGACCTCTACGCCTCGCGCACGATCGCCATGTACGACTGCGCGGCGAAGAAAGTCGCGGTCAAGGAAAACTGGTACTACCTCGACGCCGCTGGTACGAAGGTCGGCAGCCACAAGGTGGTGGGCATTCCGGGATACGGCGTCACCTTCAAAGGTTCGGTCCCGATGTCGCCATGCTGCACCTCTGCAAGGCACCGTGAGGCACCGTAAGGCAGCGCGGCTCTCCGTAGCGCGCCGAGACGCGGAGAAGCGGCCGCTACCGCGCAGCCTTCACTACCAGCACCTTGCCGGCGTAGCTGCGCGGACTGACCCGACGTGTGGTCGTCGCGATACGCGTCCCACGCAGCGGTACCGTCACCTCGACATCCACCTGTGCCAGCGTGGCCAAGCCGAAATGGACGGGCATGTCGCTCTGCGCGTCGTACCCGGAGCCGGCGTCTACGACACGCAGGGCGAGCAGCCGACGTGTGCCCGCCGCAAACAGCCGCACCTCCGCACCGGCCAGCGTCGCGCGCCCATTCACATCCACCACGCGCACCTGCAGTGAGCGAGCCGCCAGCGCAGGTGGCAGCGCGTTGCGCAGCAGCGCATGCGACGCATCGGCACGCGAGCCGGCCAGCGCGAGATCGAGCGCACCATCGTTGTCCACGTCGGCCCACTGCACACCGTGACTGGCCGGCAGCGCCAGCAGGTTGGGCGGTGTCACGTCGCTGAACCGCTTCCCCGTCTGCACGAACAGGTAGTCGCGAAAGCTTTCCGTGGCCGAGACCGTGCCGTTGACGTAGAGATCCAATCGACCATCGTGATCGATGTCGGCGAACGCGCACGTGTCATAGCGTCCATCGATCGCCACACCCCACGCACGGCTCGCATCGTCGAACGCGCTGCCTGACTTCTCAGTCGCGGCGCCTCCACGCGCGAGCATCAGCCCGTTGGGACCGTAGTTGGCCGCGAAGAGATCGAGACGTCCGTCGTTGTTCACGTCGGCCGCGCAGGGCCGCACCGTTCCGTTGGTGGCCAGTCTCGGCGTCCGACCCGCCCAGGCCACGCCCGCAGACTCGGCCACATCGAAGAACATGCCGGCGACGTTGCGAAAGAGTCCGTTCGCATCACCGTCCTGATTCGCAACGTACAGGTCGATATCGCCATCCTGCTCGTAGTCGAACCACACCGCGCCCACGCTTTTGCGTGCATCGGCCAGACCGATGGCCGCGGCAATATCGGTGAAGCGGCCACCGTCGTTGCGAAACATCATGTTGGCGCGGTCACGAAACGCGACGAACAGATCGAGATCACCGTCGCCGTCGTAGTCGATGAAGACCGGCTGACGCACGGCGCCCGTCTCCACCAGCAATGCCGACGCCGTGGTGATGTCCGTGAAGTGCCCTGCGTCGTTGCGATAGAGTCGCAGCACCGGTCCCGCACCGGGGGTGAAGCCAACCAGCAGGTCCGGATCGCCGTCGGCATCCACATCACTCCACGCGGCCGCACGCGTCGCGCGCGCATCGGCGACGCCCGCGGCTGCGGCAATCTCGGTGAACTGCCCGCCCGCGTTCTGGTACAAGCGATTCGGCGTGCCATTGAAGCCGACGAACAGGTCGAGATCACCATCGCCATCGAAATCGGCGAACGCGTTGGCCAGTGCACCACCGGCGGCAAACAACTCCGGCTGAATGGACGTGAACACCGGCGCGGACTGCAGCGGCGTCGCGCGTTGTGCATGCGCCGGTCTGGTCACAAATGCTGTGCCGCACAGCATCGACAGCGACCACAGGTTTGACAGCAGGTGGCGATGCAGCATGATTGGTGGGGTCGTGGGACTCAATGGTTACCTGTGGCGGGGAATATGCCTCGAATGCTGAAGACCGGGATCACGCATGCCTGAGTTGCCGGATATCACCGTGTATCGCGAGGCGCTCGCTCGCTTCGTGGTTGGTCGCGTGCTCCGACGCGTGCACCTCAGCAATCCGTTCGTACTCCGCTCCGTCGACCCGCCGCTCACCGCCTTCGACAACAGCACCGTCGTCGATATCGAACGATTGGGCAAACGACTCGTGCTGGTGGTAGAGAACGAGCGCTTTCTCGTCATCCACCTGATGATCGCCGGCCGTCTGCGCTGGCTCGCGCAAGGCAAGAAGCCACCCGGTCGCATCAGTCTCGTCCAGTTTCAATTTGATCATGGCGCGGTTGTCCTGACGGAAGCCGGCACCACACGTCGTGCGTCGCTCGCGGCGGTGCACGGTCGCGCGCCGCTCGCCGCCATGGACCGCGGTGGACTCGATGTCTTCGCCTCGTCGGACGACGCGCTGGTGGATCGCTTACGCAGCGAGAATCACACGCTCAAGCGTGCGCTCACCGATCCGCGCCTGCTCGATGGCATCGGCAACTCGTATTCCGACGAGATTCTGCATGCGGCGCGACTCTCGCCACTGCTGCTCACCGCCAAGCTCGACGACGAATCCTACGCGCGACTGATCGCGGCGATCCGTCGCACCCTCACCACGTGGACGCAGCGATTGCGCACCGAAGTGGGCGACGGCTGGCCGGAGACCGTCACGGCCTTTCGACCGGAGATGGCGGTGCACGGTCGCTTCGGCATGCCCTGCCCCGTCTGCGGCGCGCCGGTGCAGCGGATCCGCTACGCGGAGAACGAAACGAACTACTGCGCGCGTTGTCAGTCCAACGGACGGCTGCTGGCCGATCGAGCGATGTCCCGTTTGCTGCGGACTGACTGGCCCAGATCGCTGGACGAGTTGTAGCTCTCCCCGCAGTTCACCGACCTATCGAATGTCCAGCCTCGCTTCCGCCGCTGTCAGCTCTTTCCCGCGAAAATTGATCACCGGTGCCAGCGCGCACCGATTGACCTCCCGCGCTGGACTGTTTCACGGATGGCCTCGACCTGCGCACGACCCCTGGATGTGACGACACACGGCATTCGATGACACACGAAACCGTGGATTTTCTCCCAGACGAAACTGCTTTTGCGGCGATGGTGCTACGCGCCGAGGCCGAGACGGCTCGCACACTGCTGCGCCAGGAAGCCGATGTTGCCATTATCGACCTCCTCCAGCCTAACGCGGAGCGACGTACGTCAGCTGTCGCAGCTTCTCGATGCCGTAGCGGTCGCCGAGGGCGGTACTCAGGCGATCGAAGGTCACAGACGAATCAGCAGTCATTGCGGTGGTTTGCCTCGCGCCGCCACGCCAAACGCGAGGAAATAACGATGGAGCCCAGCGGCGGACTCAGCCGACGGGTTCGCTTCAAAAAAGAGCCGACAAAACTCTTCGCGCGCGCGCAGCACCTCGCGCCGCCGGTGGCCCGCCCAGCGCGGATCGGCCGCCGTCAGGTCGAACAG
>CAYWCJ010000040.1:0-19617 GCA_964456595.1 uncultured Gemmatimonas sp.
CACCGAGCTCGTGCACGGAGCGCGCGCGACCAGACGTGCGCTCGGGTGACCTCTGGGTACTACATGATAGATACGCATGCAAGGCCGAGCTCGGTTGCATGCACGTCCAAGCAACCTCGAAGCCTTCGAGAACCGGTGCAGGTGTATGTGGAAAGCGCGGACGAGGCCCTGCTTGACCGGCTGTCCGAGCGCACGTAGAGCGATTCGGTACCAACGGACCTCTCGCTGCGGCACGACGAGTATCTGTACCCGGCTCCGACGGACGATGAGCATCGCACGCGCCGCGATGGATACGGGCGCCCTGCTCGCGCTGGCGTCACCGCGCGACCAGTACCACACGCGAGCCGTGGAAACCGCAACGGCACATCTGCGAAGCGGCGGCAGATGGGTGGGATCCGTGCTTGTGCTCGCGGAGCTGCATGGATAGCTGCTCCCTTGGCGCAAACCCCGCGTGGCACATCGAATTCTCGACGCCGTGCGTAGAGACACGGCCTACGAATGGCGAGCCGTGGATGACGGTTTGATCGATGCAGCGACCACGAACTGGCTGTTGCGCTACCCCGACCAGCGATGCTCTCTCAGCGATGCGGTGACGTGCGAGCTGATGTCGCGCGAGCGGATTGGCGTGGTGTTCGCGTTTGATCAGGACTTTGTCACGGCGGGGTTTTCACTGCAGCAGTGAGGGCGGTTCCAGTCGGCGCGCGCGCAGCAGTGTGCTGTGTCCCCGCCAACCGTCTTCCGCACTTCACGGTTACCGCACGTCGCGCATGGCTTTCGCGGCGGCGCCGATGCTCTTTACCGCGGCGCGGCGACGCCCGTTGGCCGCGCGCAGTCCCAGCCCTCCCACGTAGTCGGCGGGCTCGCCAACGATCACGGCGCCAATCCACGGTCGCCGAGAACCCCAGGCGAGCGCGTGTCGAATGGCGGCGAGTTGTGCGGCATCCCCATGCGCGTGCGCCAGACCGCCAACATTCACCAGCCAGTGCGGCTGCGTGGCGCCACCCGTCTCGCGACCCCGTACATGCCACCGCTCGAACGCACGCAGTCGCGCGTCGAGGGCAGGGAGTCCCGAGAAGGATGGATACGCCACCGCGCCGATCAGGCGAACCGGCGACGATGCGGTGGCCGCCCACGCGTAGACCGCGCTGTCGGTGGCATCGAGACGGGACGCAGCCCAGGCCACGACGGTGCGCGGGCGTACGCGCGCGACCACCTGTGCGGCGCGAGACTCCGTCGTGCGCCACCATGACGCCGACGGCAATCGGCTGCGCAGCAAGGCCGGCACCGGAGCGCTCAACGCCGGAAAAACGACGTCCGGTTTGACCCGCGTGAGGACGCGTTCGAGTGCGCGCAACCGGTCGAGATCGTCGAGGGCGGAGGGCTGGCCATCCACGGAGAGCGCGATTGCGATCAGCACACTATCCGCCCGCAACGACTCCAGCGCGCGCGTCAGCGAATCCAGCGCGCTGCTCCGCGTGGCGTCTTCGTCGATCACCACGAGCACCACTTCCGGCGCGAAGTCTCGCGCCATCGCGAGATCGGCCGCCGCTGCGCGCGTCGGCGGCGGACCATCGAGTATCGGGAAGAGTCGCATGCCGATGACAAAATCGCCGGCCGGCCGCGATTGCATGGGAACCGACAGCGCCGGCTCGTAACTCTGCACCGCGGCCAGTCCGCGCGGCCACTCGAGCACCAGTACCGTCGTCACCGCCGTCGCGGAGAGCACCAGCGAAGCGCGTACGACCGCGGACAGTCGCCAACGTGCCTGATAGGCGGGCGCCACCATGGGCACCAGCAAGGCAAACGGCGACACGAGGGCCGCACGTCCAACCGCCATGCCGATCAGCGCGTCGCGCGCGGCGACCGCCGCCTGCAGTCCGATGGGTGCCGAGCCACGCTGCGATACGAGATAGTCACCGATGGCGACCGCAGCCACCGCGAGATCATAGAGAAGAATCGGCAGCGCGACGACGGTGGACACCAGTCGCGCGACGATCGCATACAACACCTGCAGCACGAACGCGCAGGCGATTGCGGGGAGCAGCCACGCGACGCCGGAGATGGTGCGCGAACCAGCTTCGGTGCCGGTGGCGAGTGCAACCACCAGCGCCGGCGCCACCAGCAGTCCGCACAGCCCGGTAAGCTGGGTGAAGGCAACCGGCGCCTCGCGGCGCGACGCGATCCAGCCGGCCAGCACGACGTCCCAGACCAGCACGCCGACCGCGATCAGCAGGATCACCGGCGCCAGTTGATCGCTCATCGGAAGCCCGCGCGAGGGCTCACGTCCCGGCGGCCAATCGAATCAATCGTTCGGCCGACACCGCGGTTGGTGCGAGCCGTCGCGTGAACACGTCGAGCGCGCGCGCAAGCTCGGCGGGCTCTGGGACCAACAGATCGAGCAACAGTGTGCGACGGTGCGCTTCGGCGTGCAGCGTCGCGTGACCTCCCTCGAGCAATAGCAGCGCGTCCACACCGCGGAGCGGGTCGGAGCGCAACAGCGGCGCAGCGGCTGCATGGAGCCCCGCGGCACCGGCAGCCGCGATCAGCAAGCCGCCAAGAAGCGCCGCGTCATGCAGCTGCGCTGGAGCGATGCCCGTCAACTCGGCGATCAGATGCACGACGGCACCTCCCTTCGGCACGCTCATGCCGTCACGTTAACGCGAGCGCCCGCCCGCTGGCACCCCGCTTGCGCGCACGGGTAGTTTCCATCATGGCTCGCGCTTCCCTGCTCACGCTGCCCAATCTCGTCTCCACGTCGCGCTTTGCGCTGGCGTTCGGATTCGTTGCGTCTGAGGCGCCGATCACGCGACTGCTGCTGATCGGCATTGCGTCGCTCACCGACTTCCTTGACGGCTGGCTGGCGCGCAAGACGCACAGTATGACGAGACTCGGCGCGCTGATCGATCCCATCGCCGATCGCTTCTTCGTGCTTGCCGTGGTGGTGAGCTATGTGGCCGGCGGACAGCTGCAACTGTGGCAGGCGATCGCCATCATGTTCCGCGACGTGATGTCGATCATCGGATGGTTCGTCGCGCGCAACATCAGCTGGTTGCGCCCCATCGCGTTCAAGGCACGTCCCATCGGGAAGCTGGTGACGGGCGCACAGCTCCTGACCTTTGTCGTGGTCCTGATACTGCCCGCCTGGGTGAACGCGCTGGTGCTGCTCGTGGCCGCGCTGGGGATCGCGGCGACGGTCGACTACACGCTGATGCTCTGGCGTGAACGGGTGCGCGACGGCGTGGTGAGTCTGTAGCGCATCACGCGTACGTCGATCGAATGGTGCTGATGCGACGAACGCCTTCGCGTGTGCGAAGGCGTTCGGTATCCATCTGGAGCGCGCTCGGGCGTGTTGCAGTGCCGACCAGCGTCAGACGACAGCGGCTTCCTGAACTTGCTTTTTGGTCGGCTGGGCAAACCGCTCACCGAGCGTGCGCAGTTCCAAAATTTCAGGAGCCTTGATCTCAGGGTACCTGCCGGCCAGGTACGCCAACGTGGCGTCGAACCACTCTTTCTGGTCGTCGGGATGACACCCGATGACACCGCACTGCATGATCTGCTGGAACAGCTCGTCGCGGGCCTCTTGATACGGAGAGGGCACCGCGGTATCACGACGCGGACGAAGCTTTGGCTTAACCATTTCCTCTGGGTGATTCGTCGGAACTCGACTGCGTCAGCGGACTGTCCGCCGACAGACCGAAACTTAACCGGTGCGCCCACTCCTTTCCTAGTGGTGCCCCTTGCTGAATACGACGCACCAGTCATGGTTTTCGTTGCCAGTTCGTAGAGATGGCAGTTCATGCGGTCGGCATTCGGGTGCGCGAAGGCCGCTCATGATGTTCGCGTGCAACCGATGCGGCTCGCCGCCGCACGCGCGTCCGGTCACGCAACGAGCACCCACTTCCTACTGCTCCATGCGCTCAGCGCCGCTCTCGTCCCGTATCCAGCCCAGCAGCGCGCGCGTGAGCCACTCCGGCGCGTCTTCGGGTACCAGCCGACCCGCGTCCGGTGCCCGTGCCAATCGCGGGGACGCTTGGGAGAGCTCCGCACGAAGAAACGCCGTTGCCGCGCTGTCGCCCTCCGTCTCCCCAACGGCCGCACCTTCCACCAGGAGCGTGGGACAGCGCACGGCGCGCAGCAGCAGGCCGGCATCCTCGTCGAGGTCGACGGCGCTCGCCAGCTGCAGCAGTCGCGACACCCCGTCGTTCCCCACGAACGGCGCGAGATAGCGCGCCTGCAGCAGGGCCGGCATGTGTGCCGCATCCGCGACGGCTCCCTGGAGCAGCGGTTGCAGCAGCGGCGAGGCTCCGAAGAGCGCGTTGGCCCCCAAGGCCGCACGCGCGGACATGCGCTGGAGCGCACGAATCTCGGCGCCAGGCAGGTCGCGCGGATCGACGGGGCTGATGAGCGCCAGGCGGCTGACGCGTTCCGGACGACGACCCGCCAGCAACAGTGCGACGAGCGCGCCGATATCGAGGCCGACCACCGACGCGGCGGGCATGCGCAACGCCGTCAGCGCGCGCTCGAGATACTCCGCCTGCGCCGCCAGTCCGTAGGACGCGTCGTCCGGCCGATCCGACTCGCCGTGGCCAAGCAGGTCGATGGCCACCGCCGTGAAGCCGGCATTGGCCAGGCGCGGCGCGATGGCTCGCCACACGAAGGCGCAGGTGCCAAAACCGTGTACCAACAGGATCGGCGGTCCCCCACGACCGGTTCGTTCGGCGTGCAGCGCACCGACGCCAACGGGAATGCGCAAATGTTCGGTGTACACGATGCGTGAACGTGGGATTCGCGTGAACTCGCAACGGCAACGCGCGTCCGGCAAACCGCGAACGGTCACGCGCCGCTGAGCAAGGCAAGGATAGCGCCGGGCGCGACTTTACACGTAGCTTACGGCGCTTGTCACGACTTCTGCTCAGGACGAGGATTGGTACATGGCAGACGAGACGTACGGTGACGAGCGCGCGGATGCGCTTCGGGCGATGTTGCGTCTGCTGGCCGAGCGTATCCGCACTCTCGACAACGAAGGGGAATTGCTGGGCCGCGCGGGTGAGCTGATGAAGCTCATTGGAGACGTGCGCAGCGAGCTGTTTCACTACGAGGTCCGCCGCACCTACGACACACCGGAAATCGCCGACCATCGGCGGCTGGTGGACGAAGCCCGGCAGGCGGACGAAGGCGCTTGGGAACCCACCGGCTGGTCGCCGGACGACGACGAGGAGATCGAGTGGTAAAAGCAACGCCCACCAAATCGCGCACACCGTTCTACGTGCTCCTGCTGGCCCTCGCCGCCGCTGGCGCCGGCGGCATCGGGTACTCCATGACCGGCGGCAAGGCCGAGCCGATTACGCTCGCGCCGGGCACGCCGCTGCCCAAGGCCGAGGGGTACCTGCGTGGCGATCCGAACGCGCCCGTCACGATCATCGAGTTCGGTGACTTCGAGTGCCCGGCCTGCGGTCAGTTTGCCGCCGTGACAGAACCCGACATGCGCTCACGCATCGTCGACGCGGGGCTCGCCAACTTCCGCTTCTTCGACTATCCGCTGCCCATGCACCTGAACACGATGGCGGCGTCGCTGGCCGCTTCGTGCGCGGCGGACCAGAACAAGTTCTGGGAAATGCACGACGCGATTTTCGCCGGCCAATACGACTGGAACACGCAGTCCACCAGCAACCCGCGCAAGTTCTTCGACCAGTATGCGCAGACGCTCGGACTCGACGTCGCCACCTACAAGCAGTGCTTCGATTCGCAGAAGAATCTGGCCCGCATCGAAGCGCACAAGGCGGAAGGGAACAAGGTCGGCGTTGGCTCCACACCCACGTTCATCATCGCCGGCAAGATGTACAACACGATCCTGACGTACGACGCCATCAAGCAGATCGTCGACAGCCTGCGCGCTGCAGCGCCAGCGGCGGTACCCGCCGTCAAGGACTCGGCGAAGCCGTAGTCGCAGCGCCGGACGAAAGGGCTACGCGCGCTTTCGGCGCGTAGCAGCGTCGTCGAGTCGCAAACGAGGAAGCGGTGGCTCCTCCGCTTGCGACTCTTCGTTTTCCGTTGACTGTGGTACGAGCGCGTCGCCAAGCACCACGAGCACTCGCGTCGCGATCACGCTCGCCAGCGGATCGGGGACCCCCAGCTCTCGCACGTAAATATCGATGGCGCGCTCGTACCCGACTTCAGGCGCGAGTGTATCGACAAACAGCAGTGCGTTGTCGACATGGGTCCGCACCAGCGCTTCCTCGGCGCGTGCCTGCACCAGGCGCACGCGCTGCTCTGCATCCGCCGTCAGCTTGCGCGGGAAGAGCGTTTCGGGAAAGAGTTTGCCGAGAATTGACATGTGTTGAGTATAGACGCAAACCACGGGCCGCATGTTTCGCGAGCGGACGGGCCTGCGCCGTGACCGTGGTCACGATTCCTGTGCTTCGTACTGATCCTTGAGGCTCGCCACGACGCTTGGGTCGGCGAGTGTGGTCGTGTCACCCAGTGCGCGTCCTTCGGCGATATCACGAAGCAGTCGGCGCATGATTTTCCCCGAGCGTGTCTTCGGCAGATCTGCGCTGAAGAGAATGTCGTCCGGCCGAGCCAGCGCACCGATCTTGGTCGCGACATGTTCGCGCAGTTCGTCGCGCAGACTCGTGCTGGCGGTAAAGCCGTGCCGCAGCGTCACAAAAGCCGCGATCGCCTGTCCTTTGATGTCGTGCGCCTTCCCGACCACAGCTGCTTCCGCGACCGAGGGGTGATCGACGAGTGCACTTTCGACTTCCATCGTGCCGATGCGATGACCGGCCACGTTGAGCACGTCGTCCACGCGACCGAGAATCCAGAGGTAGCCGTCCTCGTCGCGCTTGGCGCCATCGCCGGCAAAGTACAGGTCAGGACGTCCCGGCCACTTGGAAAAATAGGTGTCCACGTAGCGCTGGTCGTCGCCCCAGATCGTACGCAACATCGATGGCCAGGGGTGCGTGAGCGCAAGCAGTCCGCCACCCACCGTGATCTCATTCGCCTCGTTGTCCAGCAACGACGCTTGCACGCCCGGGAAGGGGTGCGTCGCCGATCCGGGCTTGGTGACGGTGAGTCCTGGCAGCGGCGTGATCATGATGGCGCCGGTTTCCGTCTGCCACCACGTGTCCACGATAGGGCAGCGTCCCTTGCCGATCTGTTCGTGGTACCAGATCCAGGCTTCCGGATTGATCGGTTCACCAACGGAGCCAAGCAGTCGGAGCTGCGAGAGATCGTGCTGCTCCACCCACTGCTTGCCCCATTTCATGAAGGCACGAATTGCCGTCGGCGCGGTGTAGAAGATTGTCACGCCATAGCGTTCGCAGATCTGCCAGAAGCGATCCTTCTCCGGCCAGTCGGGCGCGCCTTCGTAGACGATGCACGTCGCCCCATTGGCCAGCGGTCCGTAGACCAGATACGAGTGTCCTGTGATCCATCCGATGTCGGCCGTGCACCAGTACACGTCTTCTTCCCTGAGATCGAAGACGTACTTGGTGGTGGCATGCACGCCGGTCATGTAGCCACCGGTGGTGTGTACGATGCCCTTCGGTTTGCCGGTCGTGCCCGAGGTGTAAAGGATGAACAGATTGTCCTCTGCGTTCATCGGTTCGGGCTCGCACACCTTCGGCACTTCGCGCTTGAGACGATGCCACCAGTGATCGCGTCCGTCCTTCATCTCGGCGAACATCTCGTCGCCGACGCCCGAACGACGACGCATCACGACGAGCACCTTCTCGATCGTGGGGCAGTCTTCCAGCGCCTTGTCGGCGTTGCGCTTGAGTGGCACCACCTGACCGCGACGATAGCCACCGTCGGCGGTGATGAGCACCTTGCAGCCACAGTCGTTGATGCGATCGCGGAGTGATTCGGGAGAGAAGCCGCCGAACACCACCGTGTGCACCGCGCCGATGCGCGCGCAAGCCAACATTGCGAACACGGCTTCCGGAATCATCGGCAGGTAGATCGCGACGCGATCGCCTTTTTGCACGCCCAGTTGCTTGAGCATGTTGGCCGCCAGATTCACTTCGCGGTAGACGTCCCAGTAAGTGAAGGTGCGACGATCACCTGGTTCCCCCTCCCAGATCAACGCGGCCTTGTTGCGACGCGGACCGTTGATGTGCCGGTCGACGCAATTCACGCTCGCGTTCAGCTCTCCGCCCACAAACCACTGCGCATGTGGTGGAGTCCAGCTGAGCACCTGCTCCCACTTCCTGCTCCAGGTCAGTTCGCCGGCTTCCCGTGCCCAGAAGTTCTGCGGGTCCATGGCGGCGTCGTCCACCATCCGACGGTCATGAATGCGCGCACCAGCGCGAAAGGCCGGTGGAGGCGGAAATAAGCGGTACTCCTGCAGCAGGACGTCAATGTCACTCATCGTTCGGTGCGATTCGGGGGCGGGTCGGAAATGGGCGCCTGGCGCCGACGTACGGCGCCTGCGCATGGCATCGTGCGACGACGCGTCGGGAGTACGCGATGGCTGGCACACGCAGCTGATGGCGAAGCTGTGCGATGGACGCGTCGCGGGCAACCGTCCGCCCCGCTAACGTTGTGCGATGCCAGCGCACGAGTCCGCACCATCGACGCACCCGAACACGCCCTCCAACACGCCCTCCAACACGCCCTCCAACACGCATCCTGCAGCAGGTGCAGCCGCGCACGCGCAGTTCGGCGGCGCTCCGGTGCTGGTGGCGGCGGGGTTGGTGCGCCGGTTCGGGAACCGTCGTGCGGTGGATGGCGTGTCGTTGACGTTGCAAGCCGGCGACTGCCTCGCGCTGTTCGGTCCCAACGGCGCCGGCAAGACGACGCTGTTGCGATTGCTGGGTGGATTGCTCAAGCCCGACGAAGGCTGGGCACGACTGCACGGACATCTGCTGCCCGGCGATGCGTCGGTGCGTCATCTGGTGGGACTGATCTCGCACCATGCGATGCTGTACGCCGCGCTCACCACGCGCGAGAACGTGCGATTCGCCGCCGAGTGCCAGGGCATGCGGGACGCGGAGCGTGCGACCGACGATGCGCTGGCGCGACTACGGGTGGCCGATCGCGCGGACACGCCGGTGCGGCGGCTCAGTCGCGGCTTGCAGCAGCGCGTGTCCATCGCGCGCGCACTCGTGCACCGGCCGCGGCTGTTGCTGCTCGATGAACCGTACACGGGGCTCGACGAAGTCGGCGCCCGCGCGCTCACGGGCGCGCTGCGCGAACTCAAGGCGGACGGGGCGGCGCTTATCCTGGTGACCCATCATCTGGGCGAGGGGCTCGCGCTGGCGTCGGACGCCGCGATCATGTTGAACGGCAAGTTGGTGGCGACCGATCGGGCGCCCCGCGAAGGATTCGATGCCGGGGCGTATGGCGACCGCTATCGCGATCTTGTGACGACGGAGATCGCATGAGCGCGACCCCCCTGTCGTATCGGTCGCCCGGCTTTGTGGCCGATGCGTGGCGGCTGGCGAAGAAGGATCTGCTGATCGAGTTCCGCACGCGCAGTGCGTTTCTCGCCGCGTGCGTCTTTGCCCTGCTGTCCGTGGCCATCTTCCGTTTCACGTGGGATGCGACCGCCGTGCCCGCGATGGATCTCGCGCCGGCGGTGCTCTGGGTGATCTTCACCTTCTCGGGGCTGCTGGGGCTCAATCGGTCGTTTGCGGTGGAGCAGGCGGATCGCGCGATGGACGCGTTGCTGGCGTCCCCGATGTCCCGCGAGGCGGTGTTCGCCGGCAAGGCGCTGGCCAATCTCGTGTTCGTGGTGGCGGTGCAGGCGCTCGCACTGCCGGCTTTGGCGCTCTTTTTCGGACTGCCGGTCGGGAGCGGCTGGTGGGGCGTAGTGGCGATCGTGTTGCTGGCCGCGATCGGCCTGTCGGCGGTGGGAACTCTCTTTGCCGCCGTGGCGTCGAATACGCGGTTGGCGGAGATGCTGCTGCCGATGCTGGCGCTGCCATTTTTCGTCCCGCTGATCATCCCCGCCGCGCAGGCCTCGGTCATCCTCCTCAACGGGCGCCCGATGGCGGATGCGGCCAATTGGTTGAAGATCCTGCTCGCCTTCGACATTGTGTTCACGGCGGCGTGCACGGTCGCCTTCCCGTATACCCTTGAGGAGTAGGTCATGACGTCGGTCTCGAACGTGGACACCCGCCCCCACCCCCGCGTCGCGGCGCCGCCGACAGCAGCGGGGTTCGACTGGTTCCTGGCGCTCGCGCTGGTGGCCTGTGGTGCGGCGGTGGTTCGCGCGCTGTTCTTCACGCCCGCAGACGCCATGCTGGGCGATGTGCAGAAGCTGTTCTACGTGCACGTCCCAGCCGCCATCGCCGGTCTCTACATCGGCTGCGGTCTCCTCGCGGTCTGCAGCCTCGTCTATCTATGGGTGAAGGACGATCGCCTCGATCGCCTCGCGGAATCGTCGGCCGAGGTGTCGTTGCTGTGCATGACCGTCGTGCTCACCACCGGCCCGATCTGGGGACGGTCGAGCTGGGGCACGTGGTGGGTATGGGATGCACGACTCACGAGCACGCTGTTCCTCTGGTTTCTGGTGTTGTCGTATCTGGTGTTGCGTGGTGCGGTGGAGCAGCCGGAAACGCGGGCGCGGCTCTCCGCGGTGATGGGATCGCTGGCCGCGTTGCTGGTCCCGTTCATTCATCTCACCGTCTACCTGTTCCGTTCGCAGCATCCGTCGCCGATCGTCATCAGACCAGAAGCGCTCACGTCGCCAAGTCTCCCCCCTGAGATGGCGGCCACGTTCGGGTTGAGCGCGACCGCCTTCATCCTGCTGTTCTTCGCGATGCTCCGGTTGCGCTATCGATTGGCGACCGCCACTGCTGCGCGGAATGCCATGGAGCACGGCTGATGATCGTCAGTGGGAGTGTGGTGACGCCGATGCTGCAGGCGACGAGCATACCGCCAGCACAGACCGGGCAGGAGCCCGTCGCGTTTGTGCCGAAGGCGGGCGGTCCGCCGGATACGAGCAGCTACATGATCGCCGGCTATGCCGTCACCTTCGCGCTCTACGGTGGCTATATCCTCGTGATGCTGCGTCGCCTGGCGCGCGCGCGTCGCGCGTCGTAGGGCGATTGCGTGTCGCCGTCGGTCAGATCGCGTTGATATCGCCGTCCGCGACGAACACACCCCTCGCCGGCGTTCGCATCGCGGTCACGCGCGCCGGAGAACGCGGTGGTCCGTTGGCCGCCGCACTGCGTGAGGTGGGCGCGACGGTACACGAGCTGCCGCTCACGCGCATCGAATCGCTGGATCAATCGCCACTCGCTGCGGCGGTCGATGCCCTCGCGTCGTATCACTGGGTGCTGCTGACGAGCGTCAACGCGGTGGATCATCTCGCGGCGGTCGTGACGAGCGCATTGTCCATCGCGCAGCTGCGTGCGTGCAAGATCGCGGTGGTTGGCGCGGCGACCGCGGATGCCTGCGCGCAGCGCGGCTGGGCGGCGACACTGGTGCCCGAGCGATTTCACGCCGAAGCGCTGGTGGACGCGCTGTCGTCGCGCACGGATGTGGATGGCGCTCGCATGCTGTATCCGGCGGCGCACGGCGCTCGCGATGTGCTGCCCAACGGCCTGCGCGCACTGGGTGCGGTGGTGGACGTGATTCCCGTCTACCGCAGTGCGGTGGACGTGGACGGACAGTCGCGACTGCGCATGCTGGCCACCTCGAACGGACTCGATCTGGTGACGGTCGCCGCGCCCAGCGCCGTGGACGCGTTGCTGGACGCGCTTCCGGCAGAATTGGCACGACGGTTGCCTGTGGCCTGTATCGGTCCGGTCACTGCGCGTGCCGCGCGTATCGCCGGCTTTCCCGTCAAGGTGGAATCGACCGCGGCAACGGCGGAAGGATTGGTACGGAGCATCATCGCGGCGTTTCCGCCATCACGGTAGAATTCGACATGACTGCACTCGATACCGCGCTTGTTGTCCGCATCGGCACTCGCTCCTCGGAACTTGCATTGCGACAGGCGCGGCAGGTGGCCGCTGCGCTCGCCGAACGCGGTGTCGCCAGCGAACTGGTGACCTACACGACCATTGGCGACCGCGTGCTCGACAAGGCGCTGTCGGCCATTGGTGAAAAGGGATTGTTCACGGCGGAGTTGGAAGCGGATCTGATCGCGGGTCGCACCGATTGCGCGGTGCATTCACTGAAGGATTTGCCGACGGCCGATCCGGACGGACTGTCGCTGCTGGCGCTGCTCGAGCGCGAGGATCCGCGCGATGCGCTGGTGGTCGGTCCGAGCACGACCGCGCGCACGCTGCATGAGCTGCCGCACGGCGCGCGCATCGGCACGTCATCGCTGCGCCGCCGTGCACAGCTGCGTGCGTTGCGCCCCGATCTCGACGTGCTCGAGCTGCGCGGCAATGTCGGCACCCGTCTTCGCAAGATCGACGAGGGTCAGGTGGACGCGGCGCTGCTCGCCGCGGCCGGTCTGCGTCGACTCGGCCTTGGTGATCGCATTGTCCAATTCCTTGATCCACCGGCGTGGTTGTCGGCGCCAGGCCAGGGCGCGATTGCCGTGCAGGCACGCACCGACGACGCGCGAATGAGTGCCGTGCTGTCAACCCTCGATCACGCCGCCACACGTGCGGCGGTGACGTGCGAACGCGCGCTCCTGGCGGCGCTCGAAGGCGGCTGTCAGGTGCCAATTGGCGCGGCGATGCTGCGCACGGATTCGGGTGCCGTGCTGCACGGTGTGATCGCGTCGCTGGACGGTACGCAGGTGGTGCGCGGTTCGATGGCGGTGGATCTCGCCGATCCGATGGCGGCTGGTCGCGCGCTGGCACTGCAACTGCACCGGGATGGCGGTGCGGACATTCTCGCGTTGCTCCGTCCACGTGAGGCGCATGCCGCGTCGATGCCCGCCGCACACTAACGAACGTTGAGAAGACTTTGCCATGACTCTGCCCTGACTCTGCCATGACTTCGATGATCGGAACGGAACAAGCGACGACGTCGTTGCCGGTGCGCTTGCGCCGGTTGCGTCGCACGGATGCCATTCGGCGGGTGGTGCGCGAGACGCGGCTCGATCCGGCGCAGTTCATCTGGCCGCTGTTCGTGCGCAGTGGCCGCGGCTTTCGCGCGCCCATTGGTTCGATGCCGGGCGTCTTCCAGACGAGCGTCGACGAGCTGCTGAAGGATGCCGAGCGGGCGGTCACGGAGCGACTCGGCGGCATTCTCCTTTTCGGCATTCCTGATCACAAGGATCACGAGGGGTCGTCCGCGTGGGACCCGCATGGCCCGGTGCAGGAAGCGGTGCGTGCGGTGAAGGCAGCGTTTCCGCAGTTGCTCGTCATCACCGATGTGTGCATGTGCGAGTACACCGATCACGGGCACTGCGGCTTGCTGACACCGAACGGTGAGGTGGACAACGACGCGACGCTGGAGCTGTTGGCGCGTGAAGCCGTGTCGCATGCCGAAGCCGGCGCGGACATCATCGCGCCAAGCGACATGATGGATGGACGGATCGGTCACCTGCGCGCCGCGCTCGACGCGGCGGGCTATGCGCAGGTGCCGATCATGAGCTACGCGGCCAAGTACGCGTCGGCGTTTTACGGTCCGTTTCGCGAGGCCGCCGAGAGTACGCCGGCGTTCGGTGACCGTCGCAGTTACCAGATGGATCCGGCCAACGGCCGCGAGGCGTTACGCGAAGTGCGCCTGGACGTCTCTGAGGGAGCCGATATCCTCATGGTCAAGCCGGCGGGCGCCTACCTCGATATCATCGCCGCCGTGAAGCAGGAGACCGGCATGCCGTTGGCGGCGTATCAGGTGAGCGGCGAGTACTCCATGATCAAGGCCGCGGCAGAGCGCGGCTGGATCGACGGAGAGCGCGCCATGTTGGAATCGCTGGTGGCCATCGTGCGCGCCGGTGCGGATCTCGTCATCACGTACTTCGCGATCGACGCGGCCGTCGCGCTGCGCTCGCGCTGATCGCCCTTCCGATCGATTACGCTCGACTCTTTCTACACTCATTGGCATGCACAATCCTTGGCACGACGTCGCCGCCGGCGACCATCCGCCCGAACAGGTCACCGCGATCATCGAGATCCCGGCCGGTTCGCGCAACAAGTACGAACTGGACAAAGTGAGCGGTCAGTTCAAACTCGATCGCGTACTCTATTCGGCGGTCCATTATCCGGGCGACTACGGATTCATTCCGCAGACGCTGCACGAGGATAACGACCCGCTCGATATCCTCGTGCGCATCAACGAACCGACGTTTCCCGGATGCCAGATCGCCTGCCGTCCGATCGGTGTGCTGCGCATGCTCGATCGTGGAGAGCCGGACGAGAAGATCCTCGCCGTCCCCTGCGATGATCCGTACCACAACGATGTGTACGACATCGCCGACATGCCGCAGCACTACCTGAAGGAGATCGAACACTTCTTCCACATCTACAAGGACCTCGAAGGAAAGCGCGTCGAGATTCAAGGGTGGGAGAAGAGCGACCGGGCGTTCGGGATCATCCAGGGGTCGATCGAACGGTACAAGGCCAAGTACGGGGCGAGGCAGGTCTGACACACGGCGCGCCGCGGATTTCGCTCATGCACGGATTGAGACGTACCGATCCGCTGTGTCCGCGAAATCCGCTGCCCGCTGCGGCCGCTACTGCACTCGCTTCAGCACCAATGACGCGTTGATTCCACCGAATCCAAAGCTGTTGCTGAGGACGACGCTCGGTGACAGCTCGCGGCCCACGTGCGGGACGTAGTCGAGGTCGCACCCGACGTCTGGGGTGTCGAGGTTGAGCGTCGGCGGAATCCATCCACGCTGCAACACCAAGGCGGAAATCGCGGCCTCAAAGGCACCGGAAGCGCCGAGGGCGTGGCCGTAGTAGCCTTTGGTGCTCGAGACGGGGAGCTTGTACGCGTGCTCACCAAAGACGGCGCGTATCGCTTCGGTTTCGGTGGGGTCATTCAGCGGCGTGCTGCTTCCGTGCGCGTTGATGTACTCGACCTCGTGCGCCGCTACATCTGCATCGAGCAAGGCCTGGCGCATGCACCGCGACGCCTGCGCGCCGCCAGGGAGCGGGGCCGTCATGTGATGTGCGTCGTTGCTCGTGCCGTAGCCGGCGAGTTCGCCGTAGATGCGCGCACCGCGCGCGATGGCGCGGGACCATTCCTCCAGAATCAGCACAGCACCACCCTCGCCCATCACGAAACCATCGCGATCGCGATCGAAGGGACGCGAAGCGCGCGTGGGATCGTCGTTCCGATTGCTCATGGAGCGAATCAAGGCGAACGCACCGAAACAGAGGGTGGCCAGTGGGGCTTCGGCGCCGCCCGCGATCATGACATCGGCGTACCCGTCACGTACCTGTCTGAACCCTTCGCCGATGGCCATCGTCCCCGAGGCGCAGCTCATCGCGTTGGTGGAGTTCGGCCCCTGCACACCGAACTCGATCGCGATGTTGCAGCTGGATGAGCCACCGAACACGGCGAGTGCCAGCGTTGCATCGACGGCGCGCAATCCACCGGCAATGAAGTTTGCGGCCTGTGCTTCGGCGTAGGCCACGCCGCCGAGTGCGGTTCCCATCATCGTACCCACGCGCTCGCGATTTTCGGCGGCCAGATCGATGCCGGCGTCCTCGAGGGCGAGCTTGGAGCTCACGACACTGAATTGTCCGAAGCGATCGAGTCGTTTCACGCGCTTGGCATCGAGATGATCGACCGGGTCGAAGTCGTTGATCTGTGCGGCGCACCGACTGCGAAAGATGGAAGCGTCGAAGCGCGTCGCCGGCCCCACGACCGAGCGTTCGGCGCGAAGTCCTTGCCACAGCGCTTCGACGCCGGTGCCGATGGGTGTGACGCAGCCGATGCCGGTGATCGCGACGCGTCGCGGCGTCGCGAGGCGGCGAGACGAAGCGCTCATGTCGCGCTCAGCGCGAACGCGTCGCCTGCACTCATCGCGTGGCCATCGGCTGTTGTGCCATCGTGGCTTGTTCTGCCACGCGCCCAAGTCCGGCCAGCGTGCGCGAGGCAATACCATGCACAAACACCGGTCCGATCACCTGCGTGGCGGCGAACGCGCCGATCAACGGCCAACCCGGTCCGTTCCACACGTGCACGATCCGAACAAGCGTGCCCTCGTTGGTGGCCGTGAAGCTCCACTCGACGTCCATGCGTGTCGTGATACCGCCGACGTGGCGAAATCGCACCCATGGCTCGTTTTCGTTCACGGCCATCTCGGAGAGCCACCAGGTGGGCCAGTTGAACAATCCGAACGGCCGATTGGCCGCCATCTCCACGAGTCCACCGCCATCGGGAGTGCGCGATCGGAATCGCACATACCGATAGTGTGGCAGGAAGGCCGACCAGCTCTCAACCTCGCGCGCGATGCTGAAAATGCGCGAGACTGGCGCCCGCACGAGCGCTTCGTCAACTGTGGTCAACAGTCGATCGGTCGGCGGAGGACCAAGCTTGTAGTTGGATTGCACGAAGTCAGGGTCGGTGTCAAAAGTCATTCGATACTCTTGCCTGGAATCCACACGGCGGTGACACGCCAGGCGAAACGTCGACGCACGAGCACGCGGGTTCCGGTCGCGCGTCGTACCAGACGACGCAGCTCTTCCTTGGTGAAGCCACGCAGAATCGAAACCACGCCGTCGTGGCGGCTGACCGGATGAAATCCCAGCAGGAAGGACACGCTCCACAGACCGGCCACCGCGAGCCAACTGCGGCGAAGGTCGCCCACGACGACGCCCATCCGCGCTACGCGAGTGCACTCGCGCAGGAGGGTGTCCGCCGCCGGCCCGTCAAAGTGATGCAGCAGCTGCGAACAGGTTACAATGTCCACACTGGCGTCCGCAAAAGGCAGCCGGGTGGCGTCACCGACCACGGCAAAGGTGCACGACGGCGCGGCAGCGCTCGCGATCGCCGAGGTGACCTCCAGACCAATGGTCGCGATCTGCAATCCGAATTCGTCGGCTTCATGCACTGCCGCTCGCGGTATATCGCCGAGTCCCGTGCCAACATCGAGCACGGTAATCGCGATCTGGCTGGTCGGCGTGCGTTGACGGGTTGCGCGATCGGACGCCGCGCGATCCCTGAGTCCGCGGCGAATGAGGTGCCGCAACTCCACGATGATTGCGCGCCGTCCGCCGAAGAGGCGATTGGCCAGCGCCACGTCACGCAACGAGCGCACGGCCAGCATGGGATCCTGCGATGGATCGTCGAGGATTTCGACGCCGCGGCGTCGTTCGGGCGTCAGCATGCGCGCCGGTGCGTCACCACGAACACAATGGCATCAACGTTCCAACTGCGCATAACCGCCGCGATAGTAGAGCAGGGGTTTGCCGTCGCGCACGTCGGCCGACTCCACCTGCCCGACGATGATGACGTGGTCGCCCGACGGATGCCGCGCAACAATACGGCATTGCATCCAGCACAGTACGTCATCGAGAATCACGTCGCCCAACTCCGTGCGCGAAAACCCGATGCCGGTAAACCGATCGTCGAGCTTTCCGGCGAAACGACGTGATAACGATTCCTGCGCCTCGTTCAGCACGTTCACGGCAAACGTATGCGCCTGCTCCATCACCGGAGACAAGGTGGCGTCGTTGGCGATGCACACCAGCACCAGCGGCGGATCGAGACTGAGCGACGAGAAGGCGCTCGCGGTCATCCCATGGTCGTGCTGTGCGTCATCATGCGTCGTGATCACCGTGATGCCGGATGCGAAGCGGCCGAGCACGGAGCGAAACAGGTCCCCATCAATAGCCATGGTCAGTGAACCGGCGGTGTCTGCGCCGCCGGCGCGAGACGCGGCGACGATGTCGATGTCGATAACGGTGTGGTCGAAGCAGGCGATCGACGCGGACGAATCATGCGCCAGAGCGTGCTCGGCGTCAGCACCGCACTCGGCGGCACAAAGTCTCCCGTCACGCCGACCAGCAGGTCGGCAAGATCGCGATCGCGACCAAGGATGCGCGCCGCATAGTTCATCAGCGAGGGAAAGGCGACCGCCAGTCCAATCAACCGTTCCACACGCCACTTGCCGGCGAAGGTGGCGCGTCGCGCACGCTCGTACGCTTCGAGTGAACGTTGCGCGGACGATGTGTCGTGTCGTTCGATGGCACGCACCGCATCGACCGCAAAGGGGGCGGCCAGTTCGCCGCCGCGCAGTGCCGCATAGATCCCCTCGCCGGTGAACGGGTCGAAGAAATCCGCTGCATCGCCAACCAGCATCGCGCCCGGTGCCCAGGCGCGAACGGCATGTGAGGCGAACGGGCCGGTGGTGCGCACGGGACTGACGCGTTGGGCAGCGGCGAATCGCCCCGCAAGGTGCGGGCGACGCGCAACCCATGCCTCGAGAAAAGCTGCGGGATCTCCGGCGATGCGCGACGCTCCACGTGAGGGAATCACGAGCGCCACGTTGGTGACGCCATCGCCCACATCGGCAAGACCGAGATAGCCATCGTGAAAGACATGCATCTCGCCGAGTGTGCCGATGTCGCGAACACCACGCATGTGCACGACCAACGCGACACGTCGCAGCCAGCGCGACTGCCGCGCGAGCTTGAGTCGGCGGGCGACGATCGAACGGAGGCCGTCGGCGCCGACGACGAGTGACGCGCGCACGTCGTGCAACCCGTCCGCGGTACGAATGCGCGCGCCCTCGCAGCGCTCTCGTCGACCAGAGAGCAGAGACTCGACCTTCGCGCCTTCGATGACGTGTACGCCGGCCTCGCGTGCGCGATCGAGCAGCAGCGCGTCGAGCCGCTCGCGTCGAACGCCGAGTCCGCGATCGCGAAATCCACGAAAGCCGTGCCGCGCGACGAACTCCCCGTGAATGCGTCCGCCGTCGGGTGCATGCACCACCATGCCCGTGAGCGCCGACGACACGCCGGTCTCGAGCGCACTGAGCGCGCCCATCGCGTGCAGAATGCGTGCTCCCTCGGGACTCACGTACTCGGCGCAGGGTTTGGCACGCGGAAAGTGCGCGCGATCCACCAGCGTCACGTCGAGACCCGCCTGCGCGAGATGCCACGCCGTCGAACTCCCAGCCGGACCACCTCCCACCACCAATACCTGAACGGATCGATTCACGGGCGATGTCGGTGATGAGGAGTCGTCGCGCGAGCGGATATGCATACACAGTCGTTCGTCAGCCGACGTGCGGTCAATGCGTACATGCCAGGCCTGCGAGCGGCGGATGTTGCGTACATCACGCAAGCTACCTCGCGTACCAATGGCTGAGTTTGTTGGAATGTCGACGTGGGACCTCTAGGCGCGTGATGCGAAGAGGAGCGAGAGGCAGAGTGCGGACCCCGCGCCCACGATGGTGCAGAGCAGGTTCACGCCGTCGTTGCTCAGTAGTCCGAAGCCGCCGCGGCGTTCGGTAGGAGTACCGCACTGATGCACGCGTTGTTCAGTGTCCTGCCCGCATCGCGGACACCAGCGTCGCGATTGCAGCCATGCGCCAACGAGGGTATCGGTCCATGCCCCCACGACGCCGCCGACGGCGACGGGAAGCAGCTGCGAGCCCGGGATCACCAGGCAGGCGACAGCGACCAGCGCAAGCAGCATGGCGCCCAGCACGCCGGCGATG
Organism: uncultured Gemmatimonas sp.; assembly: GCA_964456595.1. GTDB lineage: Bacteria > Gemmatimonadota > Gemmatimonadetes > Gemmatimonadales > Gemmatimonadaceae > Gemmatimonas. The sequence goes on from CAYWCJ010000040.1 coordinate 19,529, forward strand.
GAGCCGGGCAGCGAAACGGCGCCGGAAGTGCCCGGGGGCACGCGCTCACGCAGGCGCAGCGACCAGGGTGGCGCGCCGACCAGCGTTCC
>CAYWCJ010000040.1:19627-21758 GCA_964456595.1 uncultured Gemmatimonas sp.
CATTCGCGACCGTGACGCGATGAACAAGCTCTGGACCGCATGGCTGCCCGAGGGCGGCGCGCCGACCAGCGTTCCGATCTCCGTCGACCAGGTATCGGCGCCAGCGGCGGCGAGTGCGGCGGCGGCGCCGGGCGCGACGATCGGTGCGAGCCCGGGCCAGCCGATGACGATCAGCAACCCAATCAGAAAGACGCCCCCGTTTGCCACCACCTGCCACACATCCCGACGATCGCCTTTCTCCACGACACCCGCCATGCGCTCGACCTTTCGCGCGCGGCCCAGGCGGGAAAGCGCCGACGCGCTGGCAAACCAAATGACGAGATAAAGTCCCCAACCCCACGAGGCGGAGAGCGCGGTAGTTCCGACCGCGAGTGCGGCAACGGCACCGCTGCGCGAGAGACTCCGTGCTCGCCAAGCCGCAAGGGCGATCGTTGCCGCGATGAGGGTGGCCAGCCACAACGACGGCGCACGCGCGAGAAGGGGCAAATGCAGCGGTGCGAGTGATGAACGGCGAGCGCTCGCCCAACCCCGCGCGTTGCGTCAGCGAAGGGCGCGCGCAGTGGTGTCAGTCGGGCAGTGGTGTCAGTCGGGCAGGGCGCTGCGTCGTGAGACGACTGCACGATTCATCACGTCGGTGCTGCGCTGCGGCACGCCACTGCGAAACGACGGTGCACCGAAATCCGCAGCAGACGCACGCGCACCGACGGCCGAGAGAGCGAGCCGAATGGCGTGCAACTGTGATTCGCGCCGCGCACAACGGGAGCAGCCGGCGAGATGCAACTCCATGGTCTCGCGCACACGTCGCTCGCTGGCGTCGCGTACGTCGAGCTCATCGTTCACATACTCGTGCAGACGATGCTGGACGGCGTCGCATGATGCGAACGTGTGGTCGGCACGGTCGGCATATCGCACCAGCGGTGTGGCGCGGAATGCGGAGGCAGGGAGGGCAGGCAGGAGAGCGGATAGCACGGACTTTCTGGTTGGGGTCGCTGGGGGGCACTCTGCAGCCCGGACCGCAGCGGCGCAAGCGGAGGCAAACGTCGAATCGCACAGACGGCACCGCTTGTTCGCGCTACCTGCGACCGGTTAGCTTCGCCCGACGTGTCTCCCCTCACAGATGATCTCGCACAGCGTGCCGTAGCGTACGCTGCTTCCGCTTTGCCGGCTGCCGCAGTGCCGTTGACCGGTGCGCCGCTCGATGCACGGCTGCCGCTCGCGTTGCTGGAAGCGGTCAAGTTGATTGATACACCAGAGGCGGAGCTCGACGCCGAACTCGTTCACGAACTGCGCAACAAGCGGCTGGGACTGAGCGACACGGTGTACGCGCAGATTCGGCGATATGGTGACGCGGTCAAGCGACAGCAACGGGTCCCGTTTGACGAGGTGCTCGCCTTGGCACGGCTGATCGGCCGTCGCCCGGACGCCGACCTGGCGTTTCGTGAAGCCGGACGACGTTGGGCCCGCTCTTCGATCGCCACGATCGGCTCGACGCAGCTCGGCGCGGCCACATCGATGCCCGCGCTGATCGGTCGACCGATTGCGCTGCGCCTGCTGCGCCGTGTGGCCAAGCGTTTCATGGACGGCATATTGGTGCGTCAGGGGAGCACACTCGTCCTGGAAGTCTCGTCGCCGGTGTCGGCCGACGCGGCGCCGCGAGCGGCGGGGTGCGGCTTGTACGAGGCGGCGTTTCGGGAATCGCTGCACCTGTTGGCCGACGCCGACGGTGCCGTGGAGCATGTGATGTGCCGTGGCCGCGGCGACGCGCGCTGTCAGTGGCGTTCCGAATGGCGGAGACGATAGACGTGACGGTACTGACCGCCGCCGCGTTGCCAGCGTTGCAGCGATTGCTGGTCGATGCAGATCTCGACGGCTGGCTGCTCTACGATTTCCGCGGCACGAACGCGATCGCTTCGGCGCTGCTCGGATTTGACGGACTCGTGTCGCGGCGCGTCTTTGCGTTCATTCCGCGCGAAGGCACGCCCGTCGGTATTGCGCACGCGATCGAACCGGGACCGTGGGCACGCTGGCCGCAGGAGTGGCCGCTGCGCAGGTACACCGGATGGCGAGCTCTCGAACACGAGTTGCACGTGCTGGTGGCGGGCAAGCGCATCGCCATGGAGTACTCGGCGGG
>CAYWCJ010000041.1:0-14602 GCA_964456595.1 uncultured Gemmatimonas sp.
TGCTCACGGCGCGCCGCGAAGAGCCCGATCGCATTCGTGGACTTTCACTCGGCGCCGACGACTATCTGACCAAGCCCTTCAGTCCGCAGGAACTGGTGCTGCGCGTCGGGGCGATTCTGCGCCGCTCGGGTGCTGCGCCAACCAACACCACCGACAGCTTTGCCATTGGCCCGCTGCGCATCGATCGCGCCGCCATGACCGTCGTGGTGGACGATCGCGCCGTCGAACTCACGCCCACCGAGTTCAAGCTGCTGCTCACGCTGGCGGAGCGTCGGGGCCGAGTGCAGGGACGCGGACATCTCCTCGAGACCGTCTGGGAAGCGGCACCGGACATTCAGACGCGCACCGTGGACATGCACATTCAGCGCCTGCGCACGAAGCTCGGCGCGGCCGGTGACATGATCGAAACGGTTCGGGGCTTCGGCTACCGACTCCGCGCGGCCGCTCCGCGCGGCGTCTGACGAACGCGCGTACCACGCGTTCGTGCGTCTCACGCAACGGCTCGTTCTCAACTCTGTCGTCGTCGCATCGCTCCTCGTCGCGACCGTGCTCGTCGTCGTCGAACGGCGCGTCACGGAGCGCGTACGTGCGGAGGGGCCCTCCGCGATCGCGGGCGCGTCCGAGGAGTTTCTCGCGCGAGTGCGTCGGGACATCGTCATCGCCGGATTCGCCGTCGTTGTCATCGGGGCATTGTTCGCCCAAGTGTTGGCCCGTCCGATTGCGCGTCCCATCGAAGAATTACGCGATGTCGCGCGAGCGCTGGCGTCGGGAGACCTGAGTCGGCGACCCACGATGGTGGCGGCGGGTGAAGTCGGTGATCTCGCCGACGCGCTTCGCCGGCTGGCCGAGCAGCTTGAATCCCGGGTGCAGGCGTTGCGCGCCGAGGAAGAGCTGCTGGTGGCGCTGACGGAATCGCTCAATGAAGGCGTGATCGCGGTGGACGCGAAGCAACGCGTGGTGCGCATGAACGAAACTGCGCGCCAACTGCTGCGCATTCGCGAGCCCGTTCCCTTTCCCGCAGAGTATCTGCCGCGCGACCGCATGCTGCGGGAGGCGCTGGCGTCGGTGCTGTCGGGTACGGACGCATTGCCGGGCGAAGTGCGAGTCGATGACCGCACGTTGTCGCTGACGGCGCGACCACTGCCGGCGGGCGGCGCCATTCTCGCGCTCTACGATCTCACACCGTTTCGTAAACTTGAAGCGGTGCGACGCGACTTCGTGGCCAACGTGTCACACGAGCTGCGGACGCCGCTGACGGTCATCAGCGGCTTTGTCGAAACGATGGAAGACGAGGAGCTGCCTGCCGAGTTGCGCAACCAGTTTCTTGGCATGGTTGCAGGCAACGTGCGCCGCATGCAGCGTATCGTCGACGACCTGCTCGATCTGTCGCGCATCGAGTCTGGTGGATGGCTGCCGAATCCGTCCGAACTGGATGTGGCGGCGCTGGCCAACGACGTGGTTTCACCGATGCTCGACGCGGCGTCGGCCAAGGGCGTCGCGCTTCGTGTGAACGTGGGCAGCGAGGCGCGCGCAGTGTACGCCGATTCCACTGCGGCGCGTCAGATCCTGAGCAACCTCGCCGAGAATGCGTTGCGACACACGCTGACCGGCGAAGTGGTGCTCTTCTCGTCGAGTGAGGACGGCGGCATCTGGCTGGGCGTTCGCGACACGGGCATCGGCATCCGCGCCGAACATCTTCCGCGCATCTTCGAGCGCTTTTATCGAGCCGATCCGGGTCGCTCACGCGAAGCCGGCGGCACCGGCCTTGGCCTCGCGATCGTGCGACATCTGGCCGAGGCACACGGCGGTCGCGTCAGAGCAGAGAGCGAACCGGGTGTGGGCACGACGATCTCGGCCTGGTTTCCCGCCCCGGCGCCCAACACCGACTGATCGCTACTCGGCGGCCGGCCCGCGCTGCCGTGCACGACGGCCGGCAAAGGCCTCCTCCACGAGTCGCGGCAGCATCACCGCCGCCGGCCCTTCGATTGGCAGAATGCTCGGCCCTTTGCGCTGCCCCTGCATGGTCGCGTTCACCACGATCACCGTCGCGCCGTGCGACGCCGCCAACCACGGCAACGACGCCGCGGGCTCGACCACGTTGGACGTGCCGACCGACACGAAGACGTCGCAGGCGACTGCGGCATTGCGCGCCTGTTCGAACTCGGCCGCTGGCAGCGGCTCGCCAAACCACACCACGTCCGGCCGCAGTCGCGCGCCGCACGTGGCGCAGGTCGGGACGCTCCGCGCGGCGACTTCGGTGAGCTCGACTGTACCGGCGCACCCGGCGCTGCATCGTCCACGCATCAGTGAGCCGTGCAACGCAATCACGTCACGGCTCCCCGCCCGATGATGCAAATCATCCACGTTCTGTGTCACGAGCGAAAAGTGCGACACCCGCGACGCGAGCAACGTCAGCGCCGTGTGGGCGGCATTGGGCTGTGCGGCAACGATCGCCGCGCGCCGAGCCGCATACCAGCTCCAGACGCGATCGGGCTCGGCCGCAAACGCCTCCGGGGTGGCCAGCTCCTGCGGTGAAAACTGGGCCCAATGCCCCGTCAGCGCGTCACGAAACGTGGGAATTCCACTCTCGGCCGACGTGCCCGCGCCCGTCAGGACGCAGACGTATTCGGCAGCGCGGAGGGCCCGCGCGGCTATGGTCAGCGCCTCCGCTCTGGTCTGCGGATCGCTTGCAGGCGTCGAGGCGACGCGCCGCTCAAGGGTGGGATCGGATAGAGCCATTTCGGGCGACGTTATCCCACGGACGCTGCTTAGGCAACCGGTAGAGGTGAGCTGATTTTTCGCCTGCGCCGCGAATCCCGGCCGCATGCCGTGACATGTTCGTTGCACAAACGTGAGCAGACCGCAACCTGGGTCACGGAGCTTCCCTGCTGTCAGAACCTGCAGACGCTCCGAACGGAGCCTGTCGCAGCGAAGGCTTCATTACCAACACGAGACCTATGCGGACCCACGCGAACGTGATTTACTGCGATGTCACTACCAGCGCATCGCGCCACGTCCTGCGCTTTCTGTCAGCTGCCCTCACCGTCCTCGTGACGGTCGGCGGCTTTGCACCAACGCTACGCGCGCAAACAGTAGCTACCGGCAAGATTATTGGTCGCATCATCGATGCCACGAGCGGTCAGGGGATTGCAGCCGCCGGCGTGCAGGTGGTTGGCACGACGATCGGCGCGCAGTCGGGAGTCGACGGGCGCTACATCATTGCTCGGGTGCCGGCTGGCACCGTGACACTGCAGGTGCGCCGCATCGGCTACGGTCCGAAGACGATCACGGGTATCGTCCTCGCGGCGGACGGCACGATCGAACAGGATGTCTCGCTCAAGACTGCCGAGGTACAGCTGACCGCGGTCAGCGTCACGGCGACCAAGGAAAAGGGCACTGTCAACGATGCGCTCGATCGTCAGCGCAACGCGACGAACGTGGTCAACGCGATCACCGCCGAACAGATCGCGCGCAGTCCGGACAACGACGCCGCGCAGGCCGCGCAGCGTGTCAGTGGCGTGACCGTGCAGGACGGCAAGTATCTGCAAGTGCGCGGCCTCAGCGAGCGATACACTACCGCGTCGCTCAACGGCGCGCGCATTCCGAGTCCGGAACCGGAACGTAAGGTCGTGCCCCTCGACCTGTTCCCGGCCAGCCTGCTGCAGGATGTCACCACGAGCAAGACGTTCACCCCAGACCAGCCAGGCGACTTCGCTGGTGCAAACGTGAACATCCGTACCAAGGAGTTTCCCGCAGCTCGCCAGATCAACTACTCCACGACGTTCGGCGCCAACACGCGCGTGCTCGGCACCTCGCTGCCGTTCGCTCCGCGCGCCGGCGGTGAGTTGATCGGATTCGCCAACTCGGCCCGACAGATCCCAAGCGCGATCGCGCAGGCCAACTTCCTCGGCAACGTCAATCAGCAGCAGTTCAATCAGATGGCGCTGCAGCAGCGCAACGTCTGGAATGCGCAGTCGCGCAACGGTGGATTGAACGGCTCCTTCGGCGCGTCCACGGGCGGCAACACGATCCTGGGCAAGCGCATCGGCTATGTACTGAGCGGCAGCTACGGCTACTCGGAAGAAGTCCGCGCGGACGAACGCTTCGCCGTGGGCAATCAGGGCGCCAATAATACCGTCGTGCCGCTCACGTCCGTCGCGGGCAGCACTGGCCGCAGCAGCGCACAGTGGGGCGGTATCGCGAACTTCTCAACGCTGCTCGGCAAGAACTCGCGCGTGTCGCTCAACACCACCGCCACGCGCAGCGCCGACAACGAAGCCCGCACCGATCGTGGCTTCGACGAGAATCTCGGTGACAGCATCGCGCGCACCACCTTGCGCTACGTCGAGCGCGGTGTCGCAACCGTCACTGGCCAGGGTGAGCATCAATTGAGCGAGCGGAACAAGTCGTCGTGGGCCGTCACCTACGGCAACACGTCACGTCGCGAGCCCGATCGTTCCGACGTGGTCTACGCGCGCAACAGCACCGGTCAGTACACCATCCTCAGCTCGCTCGATGGGGCCCGCCGTCTGTACTTCGACCTCGAGGAGAACAACCTCACCGCGCAGGTCGATCACGCCATCAACCTCGGCGAAGTCTCCAAGCAGAACACGCTCAAGTTCGGTGCCTACGCACGCTCCACCGATCGTCGCGCCGATGCGCCGATCTTCGCTTTTCTGAGTCGTGCGCCGGACAACGTGCGCTCGCAGACACCGGATGTGATTTTCGGTGCATCGCAAGCCTGTGAGACGTGCAGCATCATCAACGTGCAGCCGGTGGGTCAGGCTGGTTCGTACACCGCCGATGACCGCACGGTAGCCGGCTACGTGATGGGTGACTGGGGCCTGGGCAGCCGTGTACGGCTGATCGCCGGCGCACGTGTCGAAAAGGCTGATATCACGGTCAACGCGGCCACGCAGGGCGGATTCACGACGAGCGCGAATCTCAACAATACCGATGTGTTGCCGTCGTTGCTCATCAACACCAAACTCACCGAGTCGCAGAACCTTCGCTTCGGCATCACGCGCACCCTGGCGCGACCGGAGTATCGCGAGCTCGCCCCGGTGACGTTCCGCGATGTCCTCGGTGGTGTCAGCGTGACCGGGAACGACAAGCTCGTTCGCGCGCTGATCGACAATCTCGACCTGCGTTACGAAGCGTTCCCGAATCCGGGCGAAGTGCTCAGCATCGGTGTCTTTGCCAAGCGCTTCGATCGCCCGGTGGAGCGCATCGAACAGGCAACATCGGGGGCGTACCAGGCGCGCTTCCAGAACGCGGTGAGCGCAGTGAACGCGGGCGTTGAACTCGAAGCGCGCAAGCAGCTCGGCTTCCTCGGTCGCTGGGCCGAGTCCTTCACCGGCTTTGGAAACGTCACTCTGATGCGCTCGACCGTCGATCTCGACACGCTGGGCGGTCTGACGGTGACGGACCAGTCGCGCGCACTCGTTGGCCAGGCGCCGTATGTCGTGAACGCCGGCCTCACCTACTCGTCGCTGTCCGGACGCACGAACGCCACTCTGCTCTACAACGTGGTTGGCGATCGCATCACGGCAGCCGGCGTCGTGCCACTGCCCAATATCGTCGAGAAGTCGCGCAATGTGATCGATCTCTCGCTGCGCTTCCCCGTGATCGGCGCGCTCTCAGGCCGCGTCGATGCACGCAACCTGCTCGACGCACGCTACCGCTTCATGCAGGGCAATCTCGAGCGCGAAGGTTACAGCGCGGGCCGTACCTTCTCGATGGGCTTCTCCTGGAAGCAGTAGTGGCGCGCTGACGACGATGGCTGAGCGTCGTCACGCATGGAATGCGACGCATATCACATGAACCGGCCACGGTGACAGAACCGTGACCGGTTCATGACGTATACGGCACACGGTGTCGCGTTCTTGATGCCTTGGCATTCCGCCACGCGCATCGATGCTCCCGCCCGTTGCGCAGGCTTTCACTCAACGACAGGACCGCTAATGACGAAGCTCATGCGCTTCCGCGCATTCGCCACGACAGCGCTGGCCGTGTTCGCCTTCGCGGCGTGCGGCGACGATGATCCAGTCACGCCGCCGACGCCCGCCAACGGCTCGCTCGCGGTGAACGTGTCCGGCCTTCCCGCCGGCACCAACGCATCGCTCACCGTGACTGGCCCGAACAGCTTCTCGCAGTCGCCGACCAGCACGACGACGATCTCTGTGCCACCAGGCAGCTACACGGTCGCGGCCAATAGCGTCACCGCGAACAGCGTGCAGTACAATGCGACGGTCTCCGGCTCGCCGGCCACCGTCGCCTCGAGTGCGACGGCCACGGTAACGGTCACGTACTCCGCCGTCGCCCCGGTAAACGGTTCGCTTGCCGTGACGATCACCGGTCTGCCGGCTGGAACGAACGCCGCCGTTACGGTGACGGGCCCGAACAGCTTCTCGCAGGTGCGCACGGCCACGGGCACGATCTCGGTTCCGCCCGGTGCCTACACCGTCGTTGCTGCGCAAGTGACCGCTGGAACGGTGCGCTACAACGGCATCGTGACCGGTTCGCCCGCCACCGTCGCCTCGAATGCCACGGCGACTGTGACCGTCACCTACGCACTGGCGCCCAGCCCGATCGCCACGATCTCAGGCTCGATCGGCGCCAACCGTCGACTCACTGCGGACACCAGCTACGTGTTGCGCGGTTTCGTGTACGTGAACAGCGGCGCGACGCTCACCATTGATGCCGGCACGCGCATCGTTGGCGACAGCACAGCGCTCGGCTCCGCGCTCTTCGTCCTGCGCGGCGCCCAGATCAACGCACAGGGTACCGCCGCTGCACCGATCGTCTTCACATCGCAGCGCGCTGTCGGCAACCGTTCGCCCGGCGACTGGGGTGGACTCGTCATCGTCGGCAACGGTCGCGCCAACCGCACAGGCAACGTCATCGTCGAAGGCTCCAACGGCTCCGTCGTGGGTGCCAACCCGGCCGGCGTGATCTACACGGGTGGCACCAACGACGCCGACAACTCAGGCACGCTGCGCTATGTGCGTGTGGAGTTCGGCGGCTACGCCACGCTCACCGATGCCGAACTCAACTCGTTCACATTCGCTGCCGTCGGTAGCGGCACGACGGTCGAGTACGTGCAGGCGCTCGCGGGCCTCGATGACAACTTCGAGTGGTTCGGTGGCGCGGTCAACGGCAGGTACCTCGTCTCGTACGAGTCGGGCGACGACCACTTCGACGGTTCCGAAGGCTATCGCGGCCTGAACCAGTTCATGATCGGCCTGCAGACCACGTATCTCACGCCGCGTCCGGGTGCAGGCGCGGTGTCCGCCGATCCGCAGGGCTTCGAGATCGATGGTTGCAACGGCGGCGGCTGCGTGGCGCCGAGTGGTGCGAACGCGCAGAGCGCCGGCCGCGACGACGGGCTCTACAACATGAACGTCTTTGCGAACTTCACCATGATCGGTACGCCGCCGGGTGTCACGGTGCCAGGCAGTGGCGGCGTAGGCGCAGTGTTCCGCCGCGGTACGGGTGGCTACTACATCAACGGCGTGATGGCGCGCTGGCCGCGTGGCGCGATCTCCTTGCGCGACTCCACGTCGAACAACCGCTTCACCGTCGATTCGCTGATCGTTCGCAACCTGTACTTTGCGGATAACGGTGCGCTCTCCAACGGCGAAAACTTCGATGCGGCCGTGAGCGCAACGCTGTTCGGCACTCAGGCGGCGTTCTCGGCACGCAACTCGGCCATTGAAGTCGGGGCTGCCTCGGTGTCCGCGGTGAGCCTCTTCACCTCGCTACCCAACGTCACCGGCACAACCACTGGAGCCAACTTCGACTGGTCTCCGGTAGCCGGCTCACCAATCGCAACCGGTGGCCTGAACACCTTCGCCAACGACCCGCGCATTGCGGCTCGCGTTGGCACCTTCATCACGCCGACGGCGTACCGTGGTGCAGCGGCCCCCGGCGGAACGAAGTGGTGGGATGGCTGGACCAGCTACGCACGCAACTGACCCCTGCGGGCGCTGCGGTGTAGAATTGCCGTAGCGCCCTCGGTGGTGTGCACGTGCATCATCCGTACGTCGCGTGTATACGACATCTGCTCGAACGGTCGGCGTCGCTACGGTGACGCCGACCGCTTGCTTTGTACCACGACGACTTCCCGATTCCTGCGCCATTTCCTCTCGATCGCTCCTTATCGCATGCGCTTCCGTTCTCTGCTGCTTTCTGTTGCGCTCTCCGTCGCGGGAGCCGTTGGCGCCGGAGGCTGCGGCGATTCCGCACCGCGCACCGCCGCCGATTCGCAGGCGGCGCACATTCGCGACGTCGTAGCAGCCGGCGGTGTGGTGGATTCGATCCTGCCCATCGCAGAGCATCTCCGTCGCTTCCGTGCCACCATCAGCGAACAGCCCGACACTTTGCGAAACGCCAGCGCCACGCGCGACGCGTTGGTCGATCGCTGGGCCGGCGCGGTCGCAGCCTCCGACACCTCGGCGCTCAACAACCTTCTGCTCGACCGCGCCGAGTTCGCGTGGTTGTACTACCCCACCTCGCGTCTCAGCCAGCCGCCGTACGAGGCACCACCCGAGCTGCTCTGGGGACAACTCCTCGCCAGCTCCAACAAGGGCGCGACCGACGTCTTGCGTCAGTTCGGTGGACAATCGTTGCGCGTGACCTCATTGCGATGCGAGGAGCCCGTGCAGCAGGAAGGAAGCAACCGTCTCTTCGACAAGTGCATCGTAACGGTGAAGCCCGGCACCTCCGCCCAGACGGAAGGGCGACTTTTCGGCACCATCATCGAGCGCGATGGACGATTCAAGTTCATCGGCTACGCCAACGCAATGTGAATCACATCGCACTGCGCGCTGGGCGCGCCTCATGAACCCTGTCGTCCGCGACGCCAGTCGTCGCCGACTTCCGGTTCGCACATGGTTTGGCGCCATCGCCATCGCCGCATGCAGCGCCTCGGTCGCCTGTTCGTCGGATGATCGGGTGACGCCTGGCACGGACACGGTCGCCGTTGCGCTGCCCAGTGGCACACGCGTGGACCTCACCGGTGCCGGCGCCACGTTTCCCTATCCCCTGTACTCGCGCTGGTTCAACGACTACGCGCTGCGCACGAACGTACGCATCAACTATCAGTCGATCGGGTCGGGTGGCGGCATCCGCCAGGTGCTTGCGCGCACCGTCGACTTCGGCGCCACCGACGTCCCGATGAGCGACGCAGAAATGGCGCAGGGCAACATGCGCATCGTGCATATCCCGACTGTGCTCGGCGCCGTGGCGATCACGTACAACTTGCCGGGGCTTCGGCGTCCGCTCAAACTCTCGTCCGACGTCATTGCCGACATCTTCCTCGGCACCGTCACGCAGTGGAATGCCCCGCGGATCGCCGCACTCAATCCCGACGAAACGCTTCCTGCCTCGGACATCCTCGTCGTCCATCGCGCCGATGGCAGCGGTACTTCCTACATCTTCAGCGACTATCTCGCCGCCGTGAGCCCCACGTGGGCGAGTGGACCCGGTCGCAGCAAGGATGTGCGCTGGCCCACCGGAATCGGCGGCAAGGGCAACGAGGGCGTGGCCGGACAGGTGAAGCAGATGGTGGGCGCGATTGGCTATCTCGAGGTGGTGTACGCACGACAGAACCATCTGCCCGTCGTGCACGTCCGCAATCAGTCTGGCCGGTTCGTCTCCCCCATGGCCTTCGAGATCGCTTCGGCGGCCGCCGCCGTCGCCACCGATTCCGCCGTGCGCGATCTCCGCGTGAGCCTGGTGAACGCGCCGGGTGCCCACGCCTACCCGATCGCCTCCTTCACCTGGATGTTGATCGCGCCCGACGCCATAGGGGCGACAAAGACTCGGCAATTGGTCGATTTCCTGCGATGGGCGCTTTCCGACGGCGGCGACCTGGCCAGCTCACTCGGCTACGTGGCGCTCCCCACCGAGACCGCCGCGAATGTGCTGAACCAGCTCGACGCGTTGTCGCCCCCGACGACGGCTGGCAAGTCTCCGTGACGATCCTGTTACGTCACGCTCGGCGGGGATTGTACCGCGATTTCTAGTTTTCGCGTATGAGCGCCCCCTCCGTGGATCTGGCTCCGCCATCCACCCCGACCTCGCCGCCGTCCCCCGTTCGGCCATCCGCCGAACCGTTGTGGACGCATGGGCACGGTGGCTCCGGGCCTTTCGGGGACCGGGTCTACCGCGTGGTCATCGCGGCCTGCGCGCTCTTCATTCCGCTGTTGCTGGTATTGCTCGCCGTGGTCGTGGTGCGTGCAGCCTGGCCGGCCGTGCAGGCGCACGGCGGCGACCTGCTGTTTGGCCGCACGTGGGACGTGGCGCACGGCCGCTTCGGTGCGCTGCCCGCCGTGGCCGGCACACTGTTGTCGTCGCTGCTCGCCCTGTTCATCGCCACCCCGCTTGCACTGGGCGTGGCCATCTTCGTGGTGGAGCTGGCACCTATGCGACTGCGGGCGCTCGTGTCGTTTCTGGTGGATCTGCTGGCCGCTATTCCCAGCGTCGTCTACGGCCTCTGGGGACTTTTTGTCCTCGTGCCCATCCTGCGCAGCTCGGTCATGCCTGGTCTCGAGCGCACACTTGGCTTCCTGCCGATCTTTCGCGGTCCGGCGTACGGCACCAGTCTGCTCGCCGCCGGACTCGTGCTCGCCATCATGATCCTGCCGTACATCGCATCCGTGTCGCGCGAAGTGCTGGCGGCGGTGCCTCGGGCGCAACGCGAAGCGGCACTCGCGCTTGGGGCGACGCGATTCGAAGTCATCCGCGATGCCGTGCTGCCCTACGCGCGATCGGGGCTCGTCGGCGGCGTGATGCTCGGCCTTGGCCGCGCGCTCGGCGAGACCATGGCGGTCACTATGGTGATCGGCAATCGGCACGCGATTCCGTCGTCGCTCTTCGATCCGGCGTACACGATGGCCGCGCTGCTGGCCAACGAATTCGGCGAGGCCTCCAACAACGACCACCTCTCCGCACTGATGGCCGTGGCCGGACTGCTGCTGGTGATCACGCTGGTGGTGAACATGCTCGCACGCTGGTTGGTGTGGCGTGTGCGCCGAGTGGGGGAGAGCGCATGAGCAGCGAGATCGCTTTAGCCGGCGCGCGCGCAGTACGAGACGCGCAGCGGCTGCGCACGGTGCATGCACGTCGTCGCGTCGGTGCGCTTCTCACGGTGCTGACGTGGTGTGCGGCGGTGCTGGCGGTAATTCCGCTGCTGGCCATTCTCGTACACCTGCTGGTGGGCGGAGCGAGCGCGCTCTCCTTCGACCTCTTCACGAAGATGCCGTCTCCTCCGGGAGTCGCGGGCGGCGGCATGGCCAACGCCATCGTCGGCACGATGATCCTCGTCGGGATCGCATCGCTGTTTGGCGTGCCCGTGGGCGTCGGGGCCGGACTCTTTCTCGCGGAGCGTGGCGGTACACGACTCGCCGAAGTCGTCCGCTTCGTAGCCGATGTGCTGAGTGGTCTGCCGTCGATTGTGCTTGGCATTTTCGCGTGGGAGCTCATTGTGCGCCCCAGCGGACACTTTTCGGCACTCGCCGGTGGCGTTGCACTCGGGTTGCTCATCATTCCGCTGGTGACACGCGCCACCGAAGAGATGGTCAAGCTCGTGCCGACGCCGTTGGTGGAATCAGCGCTGGCGCTCGGCTTTCCGCGGTGGCGCACCTCTCTGGTCATCGTGCTGCGCACCGCCATGCCAGGCATCGTCACCGCGGCATTGGTGGCGATCGCGCGCGCCGCCGGCGAGACCGCACCGCTGCTCTTCACCGCCTTCGGCAACGCCTACTGGTCGATCGATCCCACCAAGCCGATCGCAGCGCTCCCACTGCAGATCTTTGCGTACGCGTTGAGTCCCTACGACGACTGGCGCGCGAAAGCGTGGGCCGGCGCGCTCGTGCTGCTGCTGCTGATCACGTTGATGAGTCTTCTTGCGCGGTCGGTGCTGCGCGCGCGGCAGTCCTTGATGCGCGGCATGGCGCCGCGCGCTGAGGATCTCGATGACTGAGCGGGCGACCGCATCGTCGACGGTGTCCGCACCCGTGCCCGCACAGTCGACCAGCCAGCACCCAACGAACACCGCGCGCCGACACGTCGCACCGCGCGTCGTGCTGCAAAACCTCGTGGCACGCTACGGGTCGCGCGTCGCGGTACGCGACGTTTCGCTCGACTGCCAGCCCGGCATCGTGACCGCGATCATCGGACCATCCGGCTGCGGGAAGTCCACGTTGTTGCGCTGCGTCAATCGCCTCCACGAAAGCGTGCCCGGTGCCAGCGCGAGCGGCTCGGTGCGCATCGATGGCGACGAGATCTACACGCGCACGGTCGATCCGATTCGCTTGCGACGTCGCATCGGCATGGTCTTTCAGCGACCGACGCCGTTCCCCACGCTCTCCGTCTTCGAGAACGTGGCCGCGGGCATTCGTGCAGCCGGTGACGCCGACCGTGGCGAGACGCTGCAGACGCGAGTGGAGCGGGCGCTCGGCCGTGCCGGTCTCTGGGAGGAAGTGCGCGACCGGCTGCACGGAAGCGCGCTCGCGCTGTCTGGTGGACAACAGCAGCGCCTGTGCATCGCGCGTGCCCTCGCGGTGGAGCCGCAAGTGCTGCTGCTCGACGAGCCGACCGCATCCCTCGATCCGCTGGGCACACAGCGCATCGAAGAACTGGTCTACGAACTGCGCGGCACCGTGACCGTCATCATCGTCACGCACAACATGCAACAGGCGGCGCGCATCTCCGACGTGACAGCGTTCATGCTCGAGGGGGAACTGGTGGAGCACTCCGCCACCCGTGCGCTGTTCACCACGCCACAAGACCAGCGCACCGAAGCCTACGTTACCGGGCGGTTCGGTTGACGGCCACGTCGGGAGCACTGAACACAGCGGAGTCACGCGCTGGTCGCATTGTCGTCGAACGCTTCTCCGCCTGGTACGGTGGTCGACAGGCGTTGGTCGGCGTCGACCTCGCCTTTGAACCACGCACGATTACGGCACTCATCGGCCCGTCGGGGTGTGGCAAGTCCACGCTGCTGCGCGCGGTGAATCGACTCAACGATCAGATTCCCGGCGCACGGTACGTAGGCCGCATTCTCCTCGATGGCGACGATGTGCATGCGCCTGGGATGGACACGAGTCTCTTGCGACAGCGCGTGGGGATGGTGTTTCAGCGGTCGAACCCGTTCCCGCGCTCCGTTTTTGATAACGTGGCGTATGGCCCGCGCCTGAACGGACTGGCGAATGGGCGCGAGTTGGAGGATGTCGTCGAGCACGCGCTGCGACGCGCCGCCCTCTGGGACGAGGTCAAGGATCGACTGCGCGAGAGTGCATTGGGCCTCTCGGGCGGCCAGCAGCAGCGGCTCTGCATTGCACGGGCGCTGGCCAACGATCCCGAGGTGTTGCTTTTCGACGAACCAACCAGCGCACTCGATCCCACCGCCACCCAGCGCATCGAAGAGTTGCTGTATGAGCTGCGTCGGGACCTGACGATCGTGCTGGTGACACATAACTTGCATCAAGCGGCGCGCGTCTCCGACCGAACGGCGGTTCTCATCGACGGTCGACTGGTGGAGATGACCAGCACCAGGCAATTCTTCACCAGCCCGCAGGAAGCGCGCACGGAAGCATTCATCACGGGGAGGCTCGGCTGATGGCAGAGGGTGGCGGCTACCGGCACTTCCACGATGAACTCGCCGTGCTCAAGCAGAAACTGCTCGACATGTCGGAGCGCGCCGAAACATTGGTGGATCTCGCCGTGGAGGCGCTGCTCGAGCGCGACAGTGCGAAGGCCGAAACCGTCATCGAAGCGGATCGCGAACTCGATCGCATCGAGGTCGAAGCGGAGAACCTTGCGATCTCGCTGCTGGCGCTGCAGCAGCCCATGGCGCGCGACCTGCGCTTTCTCATCGGGGCAATCAAGGTGTCGAGCGATCTCGAACGCGTGGGAGATCATGCGGTGAACATCGCCCAGGGCGCCGTGCGGCTGGTCGAATCACGCGCGGTGCTTCCCGCCGTGCCCGCCATTACCGACATGGCCCGCCGCGCGCGCGCGATGCTGAGCGATGCACTCGACGCGTTCATTCGCGGTGACGGCACCCTCGGCCGGGCCGTCGGCAAGGCCGACGATCAGGTGGATGCCTTGCACGACGGCATCTTCCGCACACTGCTCACCCACATGATGGCTGACCCGCGTACCATCGCCCCGTCGCTCGAACTCCTGCTGGTCAGTCGCAATCTCGAGCGCGTCGCCGATCTCGCCACCAACATCGGGGAGGACGCCGTCTACCTCGCGGAGGGCAAGCAGATCCGACATCGCTATGATGAGGAACGAGAGCGGGAAGAGGAGCAGGCGCAGCTTGGTCTGGCGCAACCCGGCGTTCTGCCACTCCGATCCCCGGCGAAGCCCGTATGACCGCTGCCCCGCGCCTTGTCGTCGAGGCACCGCGTGCTGAGGAGATCCGCATCGCGGCAATCGATGTCGGTTCCAACTCGGTGCGCCAGATCATCGCCGATGTATCGGCGACGGGACAGATTCGCGTGATCGACGAAATGAAGGCCATGCCGCGTCTTGGCGAAGGACTCGAACTCACCGGAGCGCTGGGCCAGACCGCGCTCGACGCCGCCGTGGC
>CAYWCJ010000041.1:14612-21720 GCA_964456595.1 uncultured Gemmatimonas sp.
CTAACGTAGCGTGCAGAATTCTATCCCGACAGGACTTGCAAACAAGTCGGCAATGAAAACAGCAGATCGAGTGGATCGGAAAACGAATCGACCATTCAGAGTGAAGCCCAGGATTGCAGCATTTGAGGCCCGACGCCGTGGCAGCGATTCAGCGCATGGTGATGCTCTCGCGACAGCTTGGCGCCGCCCGCATCGAAATCGTGGCCACCAGCGCCGTGCGCGATGCCAGCAATTCGGCGGAGTTCACCTCGCGCGTCTCGGACAGCACCGGCATCGATGTGCGCGTGCTCAGCGGCGAACAGGAAGCGTTGCTCTGTTTCCGCAGTGCGCTCGCCCACTTCGAGCTGGGCTCCGGACGTTCGCTGGTGATGGACATCGGCGGCGGATCGCTGGAGCTGGTGCTGGCCAAGGACGGTCTCATTGAACGCGTCGCATCCATGCCTTTCGGCGCCGTGCGACTGACCGAGCGCTTTCTCGCGCCCGTGCTCCGTCCCAAAGGCGTGCGCGAGTTGCGCGAACATGTACGCGATGGCTTGAGGCGCGCGGTCCCGGTGAAGGACTGGCGCGGCACGCGCGTCATTGGTTCGGGCGGCACCTTCACCAATCTCGCCGGCATCGTGCTGCATCGTCAGGGCGTCGCGGTGCGGTCGGCGCATGGCACGCGCGTGACGCGTGTCGAGCTTGAGCACGTGCTCGATTGGCTGCAGCGACTCGACCCCGATGAACGCTCGCGCGTGCCCGGGCTCAATCCGGAACGCGCCGACATCATCGTCGCCGGCCTCGCCACGGCGGCCGAAGTACTGGCGCGTTTCGACCCGCGTGACCTGCTCACGTCGTCGTATGGCATTCGCGAGGGGTTGCTGCTCGAAGCGGCGCGGGTGAATCCCGTTGTGGCCGACCCCGGCGCCGCACGCGAGCGCTCGGTGCGCGAGTTCGCCGAACGCTGCCATTACGAAGAGCCACATTCACGTCAGGTGCAGACACTCGCGCTGCAGCTCTTCGATGCGCTGGCTGCGCGCATGGGTCTGGGCGCGGTCGACCGTCGCATTCTCGCCGACGCCGCGTTGCTGCATGATGTGGGATACCACATCAACTACGAAAACCACAACAAGCATTCGTTCCACCTCATCTCGCACGCGGAATTGCTCGGCATGACGCCCGCCGAACAGATCGCGATTGCGCATGTGGCCCGCTATCACCGCGGCGCATCACCCAAGCGCAAGCATCGTCGCTTCTCGCAACTCGACCGCGTGCTGCGCGAGCGCATCACCAGGCTCTCGGCGTTGCTCCGCTTTGCCGACGGTTTCGATCGAGGTCACGTGGGCGCTGTCGGCCGACTGAAGGTGCGCTGGTCGCAGGATGTGGTGCGCGTCACGGCGTTGGAAGCCGAGGGAGCGACCACTCTGCGTCTCGAATGCTGGGGCGCGAGTCGCAAGCGCGGACTGCTGGAACTGGTGCTTGGTCGCCCGGTCGAAGTGATCGGACCGGATGGTGCGGTGGTGACGTTCGAGGAAGGGGACGGCGAGTAGGATGGATACGCCGCAGATCGGCCGGACGACTAGCCGTCGCGCGCCGGCTCCGTGCGTCCCTTCCCTTCCGTCCGCACATGTCCCTTGGCACGTGGCGCGCGGCGGGCCGACGTCGTGGTCGACTTCTCTTTCCGTGTCGAGGCCCACGCATCTTTCATGAAGAGCTGCTGCGTCGCCCGCTCCGGCGACCGACCCGGATGACGTCGACGATACACGCCATCGGGGCCGAGATCCCACGCCTGGCGATTGTCGGCAAGACACGTCTCGAGTAACGCGTGCATCTGCTTGTGCAGTCCGCGATCCTCGATCGGCGTCATGACCTCGACGCGACGATCGAGATTGCGCGGCATCCAGTCGGCCGAACCGATGTAGTACTCCGGCACGCCGCCGTTGGCCACGTACAGCACACGTGAATGCTCGAGAAACCGACCGATAATGGAGATCACCCGAATGCGTTCACTCACTTCGGGTATGCCCGGCAGCAGACAGCAGATGCCTCGCACGATCAGGTCGATCTCGACGCCATCCTTCGATGCGCGATACAGCGCGCCGATCACCCCGGGATCGACCAGGGCATTCATCTTCGCGATGATGCGGCCACCGCGCCCGGCGCGTGCATGTGCGGCCTCCCGCTCGATCAACTCCATGGTGCGCTCGCGCAGGCTACCCGGCGCCACAAGGATCTTGCGATAGAACTTCTGCCGCGACACACCGGTCAACGAATTGAACAGGTCCGTCAGATCGGCACCAATCTGCGGATTGCAGGTGAGCAACCCGAGATCGGTGTAGTGACGCGCCGTCTTGGAGTTGTAGTTGCCCGTGCCGATGTGCACATAGCGGCGAATGCCGTCCGGATCGCGTCGCACCACGAGGGCGGTCTTGGCGTGCGTCTTGAGCCCCGGCAGGCCATACGCGACATGGATGCCATAGCTCTCCATCGTGCGCGCAAAGGTGATGTTGTTCTGCTCGTCGAAACGCGCCTGCAGCTCGATGAGAACCGCCACCTGCTTTCCCTGTTCAGCGGCCTCGGTGAGGGCGCGCACCAGCGCCGTATCGCCCGAGGTACGATACAACGTCATCTTGATCGCCAGCACGTGCGGATCATGCGCGGCCATCTCGAGAAACGCTTCCACCGACGACGAGAACGATTCGTACGGATGATGCACCAGAATATCGTGTTCGCGAATCGCGTCGAAGATGTTGCGTGACCCATCGCGCAGCGCGGGCGGCACCACCGGCGTAAATGGCGGGTCGCGCAACTCGGGAATGTCGAGGGACGCCAGCGACATGAGATCGCCGAGTTCAAGCAGGTCCGCGTTGGAGTGCACATCGCCATCCATCAGCGGTGCGACTTCCTGCGACTCACCCTCGCCCAACTCTTCGAGCAGCAGCGCACGAATCGACGCCGGCATCCCGTTCTGCACTTCGAGGCGCACCACTTCACCGAATCGACGTTGGAACACCTGCTGCTCGATCGTCTCCAGCAGATCCTCCGGCTGATCCATCTGCCCGAGATCGAGGTCGGAGTAGCGCGTGATGCGGAAAGTGAACCACCGCTCCACATCCATCCCTCCGAACAGCGCACGCAGATTGGCCCCGATCAGTTGCTCCAACGGTACGAAGCAATTCGCCCGGCCGATCGGCACCCACCTTGGCAACGAACGCGGCACCTTCACCCGGGCAAAGTGTTCATGGCCCGTCACCGGATCGCGAATCTCGACCGCCAGCGACAGCGACAGGTTGGAGATGTACGGAAACGGATGACCCGGATCGACCGCGAGCGGCGTCAGCACCGGAAAGACCTCCGCCTCGAAGAACGCCAACAGTCTCGCCGACTCGTCCGGCGTCAACTCGTTCATGCGTACCAGGCGGATGCCGTGCGACTCGAGCGCCGGCAGCAGTTGCTCGTGCAGCGCGACTCGGCGGCGCTCCAGCAGCTCCGCAATGCGTGCCTGTGCCGCCACCAACTGATCGGCGGGCATCAACGGGTCGGGCGCATACTGCGGGGCACCCGCGGCAACCTTGCGACGGAGCCCCGCCAGCCGCACCATGTAGAACTCGTCAAGATTCGTACTGAAGATCGCCAGAAACTTCAGGCGCTCCAGCAACGGCACACGATCATCGAGCGCTTCTTCCAGCACACGCGCATTGAACTCGAGCCAACTGAGCTCGCGATTCAGGTACGGCAACGACAGCGATGACAGCGGGGCCATGCGAAGTCCAGGCAACGAGGCGCGCCGCGCCCGGCTACCGGTCAGAGGGTTACCAACGCAGCGAGCAACTTGTACGAGAGCGCAGCCATCAGCGCCGAGGCGGGAATGGTCACAACCCACGCCCAAACGATACGACTGGCAAGTCCCCAGCGCACCGCCGACAGGCGATTGGTCGCGCCAACGCCGACGATCGCGCCGGTGATGGTGTGGGTCGTGCTGACCGGGATGCCGAATTTGGTGGCGGCCAGAATGACTAGCGCGCCGCCCGTCTCCGCGCAAAAGCCGCCGACGGGTTTGAGCTTCGTGATGCGCGTGCCCATCGTGTGCACGATCCGCCAGCCACCCGACAGCGTTCCAAGCGAGATCATGGTGTACGCGGACAACTCCACCCACAGGGGTATGGTGGTCATGTCGGGCACATAGAACAGTCGCAGCCATCCGGTCTGCGCCTCGAACAGCGCACTGGACGAGACGAGGAGCGCCACGATGATGCCCATCGTCTTCTGCGCGTCGTTACCGCCGTGGGCGATGGAGAGCAACGCAGAACTGGTGAGCTGTGCGACGCGGAAGAACTTGTCGACCCTCGAATGGCTCGCGTTTCGGAAGGCGTTCAGCACGAAGACCATGAGCAGGAAGCCCATCAGCATTCCCAACGCCGGCGAAAGTACGATGGCCGACAGCGTTTCGATCCACTTCGGTCCCCACAGGAGCGCCCCCCAACCAGCCTTGGCCACTGCCGCGCCGGCATAGCCCCCGATCAACGCGTGCGACGAACTGGACGGAATGCCATAGTACCACGTAAGCAGATTCCAGATGATCGCGCCCAGCAGTCCGCCAAGGATGACGCCCGGATCGACGATGCTCATGTCGATGAAGCCGCCGCCAAACGCCTTGGCGACGGCAGTCCCCACGAAGAACAACGCCGAGAAGTTGAAGACCGCAGCCCAGATCACGGCTGCCAACGGACTCAGGACGCGCGTACCAACGATCGTCGCGATCGAGTTGGCCGAGTCGTGAAAGCCGTTGATGAAGTCGAACGCCAGCGCGACGACGACGATGAACAGGACGAAGTAGACCACAATTCGTTCAGCTGTTCTTGAGCGCGATGCTTTCGAGCACGTTCGAGACATCCTCGCACTCGTCGAGCGTGTGCTCGAGCGCGTCGTAGATCTCCTTCCACTTGAGCACTTCGATCGCGGGCATCTCCACCGCGAACAACGAGCCGACGTATTCCGCGTACAGCGCGTCACCCTGCTCTTCGATCGCCTTCATCGTGCGACCGTGCGAAAGCATTGCCTGTCGTTTCGTGACATCGCCCACCGAGGCGAGGATCTCCTTGCTCGCACGAACCACCAACTCGGCCATTTCGACTCCGCCCACGCGAGCTTCGGTGATGCGGAACATCACGACACGACGTGCAGCGCCGTTGATGAGGTCGATGACGTTGTCGAGACGCTTGGCCAGCAGGTGAATGTCTTCCCGATCGAGCGGCGTGACGAAGCTCGTATCGATGCGCAGGTTGATCAGGTGGACGATCGCGTCACCTTCCGTCTCCACCTTCTTGATGTTGCCAGCGATGCGCACCGCATCCGTTGGATTCTCGAAAAGTGTTTTCAGTAGCGTGGCTGCAGTGCCAATGTGGACGGCAAGCTGCTTGAAGTGATCGAAGAACGTTTCGTCTTTCGAGAAAAGCTTCACGGGTGCCTGATGGCTGAGGAAGTGCACGACACGTTTCGCGCATGCGGTGGAGGCACGCGCGCAACGAGCACGGAATGAAGCGCCGCCCGCATCAGCGCAGGAACAGCGATCTGCGTAACGATCGCGTCACCAACCCCTCACGCGCCATTGTCGTGATCGATGCGTTACACGAAGTCCCGTTCGCAATGGTTCATGACCAAACGACTTTCGCGTCTCCACCCACCCGACGACGACGCACCAGCTCCGGATTCTCGAACCAGCGGATGAGCAACAGACCGGCGAGAAAGCCGCCGATATGCGCCCACACCGCGACGCCGCCGGACACTTCCTGCCGCAGCGTGGAGAGTTGTGGAATCCCGCTCAACAGCTGGCTGCCGAACCAGAGAATGAGCACCGCCCACGCCGGAAATCGAAACAGAAAAATGGGCGGGATGTAGGTGCGCACCCGCACGCGTGGATAAAGCAGCAGATACGCACCCATCACACCCGAGATCGCCCCCGAGGCACCCACGGTGGGCACCGGTGACGCCGGATCGACCGCAATGTGCGCCATCGCCGCAAGAACACCGCACAGCAGGTAAAACGCCAGAAAGCGGCTGCGTCCCATGCTGTCTTCGACATTGTTGCCGAACACCCACAGATAGAGCGAATTGCCGATGATGTGCGCCCAGCTGCCGTGCAAAAACAGCGAGATGATCGGCGTCAACCAGTTGATTTGTTCGTCGTCCACCACGCAGGCCATGCCGCGGCCGAGCGGCACTCCCTGGCCCAGTGGCGCCAAGTGGGTGAGCTCGCCCGGAACCAATCCGAGATTGCAGATACTCACCGCGAGGTCGACCGTGCCTCCGGCGCCCTGCACCAGCAGCCAGACCGCCCACGTCACTCCCAGGATCGCGAGCGTCATGACCGGGGTTCGGAGCGTCGGGTTCTCGTCGCTGATCGGAAACATGTCTGGATCTACTCGGTAAGGTGGCCGCGGGTTTCCCGGTCGCGGATGGACGCTTCGACGCCGAAAAGGCAGTCTGCCATGTCGGCACCGCGATCGTCCGGAATTTCACCCTCAGTGCGCCGTCTCGGCATGGTAACTCCGGCCCACCACTTGCTCCATAATGACGCGAACGCGGCCACCCGGTCGCCTTCGACGTCTTAATTTCGCCGAACAGAGGATGCAATGGCTGAGAAAGTTATCGGTATCGACCTTGGCACCACCAACTCGGTGGTGAGTGTGCTCGAGGGTGGAGACCCGGTCGTAATTCCGAACGCCGAAGGCGGACGGACCACGCCGTCCGTGGTCGGATTTACCAAGGATGGCGAGCGGCTCGTCGGCCAGATCGCCCGTCGTCAGGCGATCACCAACCCGCAGAACACTATCTTCTCCATCAAGCGCTTCATGGGCCGCCGCACGACGGAAGCCCAGAGCGAGCAGTCGCGCGTGCCGTACAAGATTGTCGCCGGCCCGAACGACGTGGCTTCCGTGGAAGTGGGCGGCAAGCGATACACGCCGCCCGAAGTCTCTGCGATGATTCTGCAGAAGATGAAGCAGACCGCCGAAGACTATCTCGGCCACTCGGTCACGAAGGCCGTCATCACGGTCCCCGCGTATTTTAACGACGCGCAGCGCCAGGCCACCAAGGACGCCGGCAAGATCGCCGGCCTCGACGTGCTGCG
>CAYWCJ010000042.1:0-7881 GCA_964456595.1 uncultured Gemmatimonas sp.
CGCCCGCCCGGCCCCGAGGCGCCAAGTCCGGCTGCCGTGAGGGCCGCCGTCGCGATGAACTCTCGGCGCGTTGTCATCCTCGGAGGTCATGTAGGCTACGCATCATGCAGCTATGCCTCTGCCATCTGCACCACGCGGGCACGCGCGGCGGTCAATCCCTGCGCCAGCGCTGGCGCCAGCGCGAGCTCCGCTTCGGTCAGGAGCATGTATTTGACCTTTCCGCCGCCGATATCGCTGCCGAGTGCCGAGACGAGATCGAGCAGCACGTTGTAGGCACCACGCGTTCTATGCGCATCGGTCATGGCTTCGCTTGGTGTGGACGCCGTGAACGCCGAACAATTGACGAGTGCATCGCCGGCGTTGATGTATACCGTGCCATTGATCGTCTGACATCCTTCCGACCAGCTCTTCACATCGCGCGTCATGCCTCGGCCGCCCCAGTGAATGTTGATCGTCGCATTCGCTTCGAGGCCTTTCGCATAGTCGGCATCGTCGACGCGCTTGTCGCTGCCGGTCCGCACGATGAGTACGCCGGCACTCTGCGGGCGAAGCGCGAGGTATTTGCTCTGATGCCAGCCGAAGTGGTAGTCATGCTGACCGGGCACGAGAAACGGTGGACCGGCAGGATTCTCTGACGCACCAGGTTCGGTCGTCCCCTGAAATTTGAAGACGAGACCCTTGATCAGCAGAATGAAGATGTCGTCGAACTTACCCTGCATCTCGCTTCGACGAATGCCGAGCAGATGAATATTGTCGGCCGACGAGAAATCCCACTGCGCCACTTTACGTGAATCACTCTTGCCGGCGAAGTCGTTCACCATTTTCTGCACACGCGTTGGGGCAGTGAGCGCCTGCTGCTTCACTTTCCCGAGCAGCGCCAGCCAGTCCGCGAATTCACCTGCGCCCGTTGCGCTGCTTCTCCAGGCGCCGATCGCAGGTGCCCAAACCGTCTGCAGGTTGTTGTCGATCCATCGCTGCAGATGCGCCTGCGATGTCGGACCGAACTGTCCGTCGGGTGTGCAGTCGAGCTTCTCCACCGATCGCACATATTCCTGAAAGAGCCGAATCGCCGACTGCGTTCGGTAGCCGCAGATGCCATCGATGGTGGCGCCGGGAAAGAAGCCGAGCTCCTTGAGCGCCTGCTGCACCTGCGCGACGCTCATCGTCGTCGCTGCATTCGAAGGCAGGCGCTTCGCCACGATTCGGTCGACCCCGGCCGCAATCTCGGCGATCGGTCGTCGCGTCTGCTGCTCGACTTTGGCCGTGTACGCCTTGTACGCGGCGTCACTGACATCGGCGTCAATCGATCCGAGTTCAATCATCGTTCTCTCCTGTATTGTGGGCGA
This sequence comes from uncultured Gemmatimonas sp., assembly GCA_964456595.1. Taxonomy (GTDB): domain Bacteria; phylum Gemmatimonadota; class Gemmatimonadetes; order Gemmatimonadales; family Gemmatimonadaceae; genus Gemmatimonas. The sequence goes on from CAYWCJ010000042.1 coordinate 1,347, forward strand.
TCGACCGGCGCGTCGAGGAAGACCATGTAGCTGTTGGGGATAACATTCACCCGAAGCACTGTTCTCGTCGCCGCGCGATTGAAATGTGACTCCGTCTCTGATCAGCTCGGCACGGTGAAACCTGGTGGGCACGACCGCGAATGAGAACGGGTACGCGGAGCGTCAACATCGCATTGCGCGACAGGCTGCTCTGTCGCAACGTCTTCGTGTGTACAGTGCCTGCTGTTGACGAGCAGACGATCCGGAGGCTCATCGCCACGCTGGTCGGTCCGATCTCAGCGGCATCCGATGTTCGGCGCGCACCTCGTCTCTCCGACTGGAGCTGCAACATGTTCCGCCCAACGCTGGTGATCGTCGGTGCCCTGTTCGTCTTGAATGCCTGCGGTAAGGCGCCGCCGCCGGAGGTCAGCGCGGAACCCAAATCGGCCACACCGCCCATGCGCGGCAGCGCCAACCTGATCACGCTCGAGGAGATTACGACTTCGGGCGCGTCCGATGCCCTGCAGGTGGTGAAGCTGCTGCGTCCGGCGATGCTCCGGGGCCGCAACGGCTCCATGAACAACCGCTCCGGTCTCAACGAAATCGTCGTGTATGTGGACGGCGTGCGTTCGGGGGGGCCGGGGACGCTCGAGAACATCAGCGCGATCAGCATCCGCGAGATTCGCTTCATCAATGCGGCCGATGCAACGACGCGATTCGGCACCGGGCATGCGATGGGCGCGATACTGGTGGTGTCGCAGCGGTAGAGGGCGTTCAGCCTCCGATCAGCGAGCGCGCCTGTTCTGCACCATCACTTCGCGCCGATTCGCTCCAGAAATGGCGCGACTTCTCGTATCGTGACGTCATCCCGCGTACGCAGGGCGCGCATGAACCACTCCTTGTGCCCGGCGCCGTACATGATCACGATCCGACGCCCTTCACCGCGATGTGCATCGAGGGCGCGCGCAATATTGCCGAAGTGGGCGCGATTGATATTGTCCCAGCCCCCGGGTCCGAGCTCGGCGTTGAAGAGGCGGTTGTACGGCTCATGCGCCGCCGTCTGCACCGAATCGTACGCCGCAGAGTTGAGGTAGAACGGATTGTCAGCGCCATGCACCCCCACGATCGAATCCGCCTTCCTGATCGCCCGATCGTACTCCAGCCACTCCGCGCGGCGCGACGGGTCGGCGGCGATGCGCTTGAGTGCGGTCGTTCGAAAGACGTCCATCTGGTGCGTCCATCCGGCCGTCGGCACGATCGTGAACGGCAGTGCGCGAGTCAGCGGAAAAAGCACATCCACATACTCGGGAAAGCGCGCGACGCGTGGCTCGCTGATCGTTCCGGTCGCGGCGAACTCACGCATCGCCTGATCAAACCGGTTCGGCGCGATTTCTGTCAGCACGTAGTCAGGCCGCATCGCCACCAGCAGTCGGCGCAAGACGTCGGTGCTGTAGCGGCTGCTCGTGCGATGAGCACCGTGAATCATGCCGATGACGATCACTTCGTTGGTTCGCGGCGGACCTGTCGCGGTTGCGGTGCGCACGGGTGCTCGCGAGATTGCCATCGATTTCGCCCGGGCGGCCAGCGCCGGCACGACGCTATGCGACGCGCTGTTGATCCGAACGCTCGACGCACCGGCTCCGCAGCGCACGGTAAACGTCACGTCGTCGGGTGAGAGCTGGCCATCGAACGGCTGCGCACACACGAGTGTCCTGGCGACTTCGGCGCCATTCAGCAAATCGTACACGCGCACGGCCCGCAACTCGCGATCGACGGCAAACGACAGCGTGCCATCCCGCGTCAGCGACCGGAACGCATCGGCGTCCCCGAACGACCTGGATTTGCCCATGCGCAGCGCTTCAAGACCATCCGCATCGCGCGGCAACCAAGCCGTGAGGTTCTCGCTGCCGGAGTTGGTGATGAGAATCTCGTCCTCGAGAAACACCGCAACGTTGTCATCGTGGTTGTAGTACCACGGCTCGATGGTGAACACCATGCCTGCGGCAAGTGGCGCACTGGCGATCGATGGGTCGCCCGCATCGAGTCCGATGTGATGTCCGAAGTAGAGCGGCGCCTGCATGTACGGCTTCGCCTCTGCGGGAATCGCCGCCAGCGCGACCGCCTGCAGGTCGGTGAGCGTCACTCCCGGTCGCGCCGCCGCGATGACCGCATCGGACACACGGCGCACCATCTCGATCAGCACGCGCTGGCGCGCCGAGAAATGGTTGTTCACTGGAAACGTCCGTCCGACATCGCTGACGTAGTGATCGCGCTCGCAGCCCACATCGAAGATCACGAGATCGCCGCGTGCCATAGTGCGGTTGCGGCGATCGTAGTGTGCACCGAGGATGCGCCATGGCCAGAGCGAGTTGGCGCCAGACTTGATGATGGGCGTGAACGCAACGCGCTGCGCACCGAGCGCCGAGCAGTCGGCAACGAAATCGCCGGTCAGTGTACGCTCGTCGATACCAGGACGCACACGAGCTGCGCCACGCGCGATCGCAACGGACGTCACGCGCGCCGCTTCGCGCACCAGCGCGATCTCTCGCGGCGACTTCACCATGCGCAATGCCGCCATCGCGTTGACGGCGTTGTCGATGGCCAACGAAGGCGCGACGCGGCGCACGTACGCCGCCAGGCGCTCGCCCGCGGTGGGTGTGTCGAACGGGGTGGCGCCAGCACCGGACACGGCCGACCCTCGACCGAGGTCGATCATCACCCGACGTCCGCTGGCGGTGATGGCCTGCAGCAGCGCCGGCAGCGACTCGATGGTCAGCACCGAGTCGACACCACTGAGCGCGCGCAGCGATGGGTCGGCGGCGAGTGGGCGCCCCGGAAAGTCGTTCGGCCGTCCGCTGTTCGAGAAGTTCGGATCGGCTGCGGGCAGAAGCAGCCACGCGGATCCTGCCCGCTTGTCGATCAGCAGAAGCGCGCGCGGGACTTCAAGGCCGACGAAGTACTCGAAATCGTCCGCCTGTCGAAACGTCTCGCCACTACTCGTGCCTTCGGCACTCGGCACGAGTAGCACGGCTGACGTGTCCAGCATCGCAAGCACCGCTGAACGCCTGGCGACGTATTCGGCGACCGGGAAGTCAGGTCGGGTCCATGCGGTGAACCGTTCCGGCGCTTGCGCCGGGCTGCGTTCCGCGGCGGCAAGCAGCGCCGCGCCAATCGCACAGACGTACCGGACGACATTACCGATCGCGAACGGGCGCTGTAGCGATCGAGTCAAGGCCGTCCCAGTCCGTCACGCGCCGCGGCGGCGTAGGTGGCGCTGTACACCCCGCCCCCATCGCGCAGGGCGGTGTACCATCGGCGGGCGGCATCACGCTGCCCACGGGATTCCAACGCGCGGGCCAATGCATACCGCTCAGCATGCTGCTCGAAGACCGGCGACTGCGCCCGAATGCTCGCGGGGAGGTCAAGCATCGCGCTCTCGAGTGCACGCATGCCGGCGACCGTGTCATTGCGGGCAAGTGCCCGGTGGGCGGCGATGGCAGAGCGCAGCGCGTCGGAAACGCGCGACCTGCTGCGAAGCGCCTCGAGCATGCGCTCCTGCCGGCTCGCGGTTGCGTCGTCTTCCAGGCGCACACTCAGCCGCGCGATCAGGTAGGCGCGGATCGCGTCATGGTCCGATGCGCCAACACTGGACGCGATGCCGGGCGACCGCGTCTGCGCAAGCGCGTCGCGCAGTGCGCGCAAGGTATCTGCGGAGGCGGATCCGATCGGTGAGAGGGCGACGAGTGCCCTGTAGACCAGCGTCGTCGACTGGTCCAGCATTTCCGCGCTGCGCCACGACTCGGCGGCCCCGGTCACGTTGCCGGCGACGGCGGCCAGCGTCGCCAGCGCGTACAGCCCCTCGGCACGAGTGCGCACCGCGTTCGTCGGCAGGACAAGGCGCAGCGCGAACTGGCGTGCCGCGATCGCGTCACCCGGCGCAGTGCCGACGCGTCGCAGCGCGATCTGTGCGGCGCCGACATCCTCGATGCGTGCGGCGGCGGTCTTGCCGGACACCCGACGCGCGTGCAGTGCCAGGTACGTCTGTCGGACGCCGGGCTGCTCGCCGGCGCTGTTCGGCGAGAAATACATGTTGAACAGCGTATCCAGCGCGCCCACCCGTTCGGCTCGTGCGGCGAGTTCCATCGCGTAGACCGTCACCTCGCGGTTGCGCGGATCCAGCATCATTACCCTGCGAAAGGCCGTATCCGCCTCTTCGCGCGGGCGACCGTGGAATGGTCCATGGTCGAATCGCGCTTCGCCGAGCAGCATCCACGCGTCCACATCAGTCGGGTAGTCCGCCACCATGCGAGTCAGTGCGCGTTCGGCGGCCGCCGGACTACCGAGGCGCAGATCGTGGTACGCAGCGACGATGGCCCGTGTACGATTCGGCAGCGTACGTTCCAGAGCGAACGCACGCGCGGTCGCCACCGCGTTGAGCGAGTCCACGTCACTCCACTTCGCCGCGCGCGCCAGTTTGTACCAGGCCAGCGCAAACGTCGAGTCCTCTTCCACGGCGCGTTGAAAATACTCGACTGCCGCGGCGGGTCGCGCGTCTCGCAACTCCCGTTCCCCGTCCAGATATGCGCGCAACGCGCGGGGCGACGTCGTGGTCGCCGCGGCAACAGCGCCAAGCGTGTCGCCTGGCGCGCTGAGTTCGGATGCGACGAGACGTTGGGCCACCGCGCTGATCACACTCGGCAGCGAGTCGGATGTCGCAGCGGCCACTTGTGCCCGTCCTGATTCTGAGCCGTCGGAGCGATACAGCGTTGCTCGTATCGTCAGGGCCGCGCCTGTTCTCACCACGCTGCCAACGACGTATCGCGCCGCACCCAACTGCTGCGCGGCCGCGCGCGCGAGCGCGGAGTCCAGCGTGCGTCCTCTTTGCGAGGCTCGCACCGACAGCACGGCGTTGGGATCGATGCCATGGAGCAGTCCCGTGGCGTCGAAGGCCGGCGTGAGCAGATCCACCATGCCCGATTCGAGGTAGGCGATCTCCGGACCACCACGGACCGAGAACGGAAGGACCGCCACCGTCGGACGCGGCGCCGCGCTGCGCGCGATTTCCACCGGCTGGATCGGCACTGGCGACGTGTCGCGCCGCAGGAGTACGAGCGCCGCAATACCCATCGCCGACACAAGGATCACCGCCGCGGCCGCTGGCCAGCGTCGGCGCTCCGGAGCAACGACGGTCGGTGCGACTACCGTGGCCTGTGCGGCCGCGGGGACCGGGGTGTCCAGCGACAACGACAGCATTCGTTCCAGGACGCGTTCGCCATCTGCGAGCCGGAGTTCCGGCGCAGGCGCGAGCAGATCGGCCATCAGCTGTCGCACCGACACCGGAATGGCGTCGTCGGAGGCCAACACGGCCGACGGCGACGTCGCGCTGAGAATGGCGGCGATCAGCGTGGCTTCGGACGCGCCCTGAAACGGTCGACGTCCGGTCAACATCTCGGCGAGCATGACGCCGAACGCCCAGACATCGGCCGTCGGACCCGCAACCTCGCCGCGCAGCAACTCGGGCGCCATGTACGGCAGCGTGCCATACATCGCCGGCGTGCCGATGCCTCCGCCAGCATCGGACCGGGAGGCCACGCCGAAATCGAGAATTCGTACGACACCTGCATCGGTGAACCCGATGTTGGCGGGTTTCAGGTCGCGATGGACCAGCCCGGCGCTGTGCGCGACGGCGAGGCCACGGGCCAGCTGCGTCGCGATATCCAGTGCGCGCTTGAGCGGCAGCGGTCCGGTTTGCAGCTGCTCGCGCAGCGTGCCACCGGCGCAGTACGCCATGACAATGCAGATTCCACCATGCTCCAGGCTTTCGACCGCGTGAACAGCGCACACGTGGGGGCTGTCCAGCAGCGACACCGCTTGTGCTTCCTGAATGAGTCGCCGCTTCGCATCATGGGTGGCCACTCGGTTGGGTGAGACGAACTTCATCGCGACATCACGGCCGAGGAGCGTATCGCGACCACGATACACGACCCCCATGCCGCCAGCGCCGATCAGGTCGCGCACCGTGTAGTGCCGCACGAACGCGGGCACTTGCGCCGCGGCTACCGATGGCGGAACGAGCGCCTCGTCGGGTGGCGTCAGATCGGCGAGCAGCGCGGCGCCCAGCGTCCTGGCGAGGACGTCCCGCGAGAATGCGTTGAAGAAATCCGGCGCAGATGGTGCCGCCGTCAACAGTGCCTCCAGCTGACGACGCATCGGTGCATCGGCACCGCATTCGGTGTCGAGGAAGATGGCGCGTTCCTTGGGCGGAATGGACTGTGCGGTTTCGAACAGCACCGACAGCCGTTCCCAATGCGCAGCCGGGGTGTCGCCGCTCTCCTCAGCCATCCGTTGCCTCCGACTCACGCAGCGCGTTGTGAAGCCATGCCTGCGCCAGCTCCCAATCCCGCTTCACGGTGGCGGCCGACACGTTGAGCGCGATGGCGGTTTCCGGTATCGACATCCCACCAAAAAATCGGCACTCGATCACGCGGCACGGTCGCGGGTGGATCGCCTGCAGACGCTGCAGTCGATGGCCAGCGCAGGCGCATGAGCGTCGCGC
>CAYWCJ010000042.1:7891-21516 GCA_964456595.1 uncultured Gemmatimonas sp.
CTGCAGTGCTTCATCCAACTCCCAGAGGCGGCTGAGGGTCCGCTGCTCACCGTCGGACGCCATCGTTGCGACCCGGTTCAAGGCACCCAGCGACACGGGTTCGAGGCCTGCGCCGCGCTTGGCCGTCAGACGCGCTCGCGCGTAGTTGCTCAGGATTTGTCGACTCACCCGCGCCGCGATCGCCAGGAAGTGCGCACGGTCGTTCGCAACGAACGCGTTCGCGCCACTGAACCGGAGGTACACCTCGTGAACCAGGGCAGTGGTGTCGAGGGTGTCGTCGCTTCGCCATGAGCGACGCGTCCGCCGCGCGATTCGGCGAAGCTCGTCGTACACGAGAGAAAAGGCACGTTGTCCGGCGTCAGCGTCGCCCGAAGACCAGCGCTGCAGCAGACTCGTGATCGGTTCTTCGTCGTGCAGGGAGGCGTCAGTCATCCATTCCGGTGCCAAATACGTCGAGGCGCGAACTGTCAGGCACGCATCCCGACGCACTTCCCTTGGGAGACCGTGGCCACGATGCGTGCGGCACACAACCCGTGCCCCCGCAGGCACCACCCAATATGGGCGCGATCGGTGGTTGCGCACGAGCCTGAATGTAGTCTCGCGCCTACGGAAGCGTCGCTTCCGCCATCCCGACATTGAAGGGATCGCACCAGATCAGCACTTTCGTGTAACGGACGCCCGGCGGCACCAGGAAGGTGTAACTCTGCGCGCCTGTTCGGGAGCGAAGCGCTCCAATGCGCAACGGCGCACCTTGATTCGCATTGCTGGTCGTGTTCAGGTACACGAACGGACCTGGTGTTGACGCGATGGTGAAGTCCGATGAGAAATCGAGTCGGGCCGTATCGTTTCGGATCGAGAGCGACGCCATGCCCGTCACGGCGTAGCCGGTTCGGACGAAGTTGCCGGTCATGCCGGCCCCTGGTGCGATCGGACCGCCAGGTTGAACGGTCACGGCGTCGGGGGCGGTGGGGGGCGTTTTGCCCGCGCATGCCGTCACCGCGATCAGCGCCAGCGACGCCATCCGGACGGCCCTTCGTTCAGCGTATGTCATCGGGTTCGCTCCATGTGAGAGATGCTATGTCTGCTACCACCGCAGTGTTTGTCTGTTCGGCATCCTGCAGGATGCCGATGGCAAGAATACGCGGCGGCTCCGCGTGCCAGAACGCGCGATAGTCAGATATGGGATCGCGTGTCGTTTGGTTCCATCGCGCCGCTGGCGCCGAGGCGGTGATACCGACAATCTGGAGATCGCCCGACTGTCTGCTGCGCGCAAGGTATCCCGACAGGACAGGCTCCGTGACCGTGTAGAAGATGGTGCGTGGCACTCTGGAGAACGTGCCGCGGCGGTCGAACACCACGAACACGCGGAGCGCGGCGTCATCCCGATCTCGATACCGCACATCCGCGCCGACCGGCGCAGTCGGCACACGCCACCGCCACGTCAATCCACCGCGGGTCGGACTCTCCGCGGGCGTCAGAGTCCGTACAAACCAGGCGGCCGTTCCCCGGCCCTCGAGCCGCAGAAAACGCTCGCCACTCGAGTCGCGAATCGTCGCTGCAGGTGCACGCGATCCGCGGACCGGACGCATGGTCCAGCCCGCAGGAAGCCCAGCTCCCAACGGCACCGACTGCAGATCGAGCAGAACGCCCGGCGACAGCGTTGCCAAGGCGGCGAGCGAGATGAGCAGGCGGCCCAGCATCGTCCGTCAGCCCACCGTCGTGCGCACGCCGACGGTACGCGTCTTCCAGGTCATGCACCATCCGCGTTCAAGAGAAAAGTTGGCCGAGGGCGCGACCCGCGCCTCGACACCTGAAGAACACACGGAAGTCCGCAGAATCGGCTCATCGCTCGGACGCGCCGAATGAGGTTTCGGAGCCGGTCAGGGACTTTGAGACACCGCTACCGCCACACGACGATGTCATCCAGCGGTTTGCGAACCAGATCAGGAACACGCGCATCCGACGCGGGATATCCCACGGGCATCACCAGCATCGCCTTTTCGTTTGCCGGTCGCTCGAGCAACGTTGACAGAAAGCCCATCGGACTTGGTGTGTGGGTCAGGGTCACCAATCCCATCGCGTGCACCGCCGCAATGAAAAAACCCGCAGCGATACCACACGACTCCTGCGTGTAGTAGTACGTGCGCTTCGCGCCAGTGCCGCTCAACCCGTGCGACTGACGAAACAGCACCACCACCCACGGCGCGGTGGTGAGATGCGGCTTCTGTTCGTCGGTGCCCAACGGCGCGAGGGCGTCCAGCCACTCAGGGGTCGCACGCTCGCGATAGAACGCCTGCTCTTCTTCTTCCGCCGCCTCTCGCATCTGCGCTTTCAGCAGCGGGTCGGAAACGGCCACAAACGTCCACGGTTGCTGATGCGCTCCGCTGGGCGCGGTGCCGGCGGCGCGTACGGCGTACTCGATCCACTCGCGCGGCACCGGCTCGGGAGAGAAGTGGCGGGTCGTGCGCCGACGGTTCATCTGCGCATAGCACTCGCGAGCGCGCGTGAGTGATGACTCCGGCGAGAGACGCGCAAAATCCAGCGGAACGAACGGGTGAGCGGCCATGGTGAGCAGGCGTAGTGTGATACCATCGAATTATACAACTCCCTGTCACTACGCCATCACGGCGATACCGCCGCAACCGTCGAACCCGTGGACGCTCGCTTGACCGCGTCGATGACGATCCCCGGCGTGAGCACGGCAGGCAGAATCTCCGCCGCGCGCGTGCCAGCCGACGGATAGACGATGTATAACGGCACGCCGCTGCGACCGAACGTGGCCAGCACCGCCGTGATCTCGGCGTCGCGCGAGGTCCAATCTGCACGCAGCAGCACGGCGTTGGCATCGACGAACGCTTTCTCGACCGCGTCGGTGTGCAGCGCCACGCGTTCGTTGACCTGACAACTCAGACACCATGCCGCGGTAAAGTCTACAAACACCACGCGACCGGAATCCCGTGCCGACGCGACGCGGGCGGCAGACCACGTCTCCCATCCAGCGGGCGCGGCGGCGATTCCCGCCGGTGTCGCCGGCCGCGACGCAATCGCCAGGCCTGCAGCCGCGATCGTACCGACCAACAACAACAGGCCAACCAGACTCCCCCGTGCACGACCGCTCAACTGCGCACGTCCGGCCATCCATCCGGTCAACGAGACCCCAACGGCAAACAGCAACGCCAACGCGACCTGATCGCTACCCGCCTGCCGGCCCAACACCCACAGCAACCACACCACGGTGGCATACAGCGGAAATGCCAGAAGCTGTTTCACTGTTTCCAACCACGGGCCGGGACGCGGCAACTTGCGAAGCAAGGCGGGGCTGCTGGCGAACACGATGTATGGTGCCGCGAGCCCGAGTCCGAGCGAGGTGAACACCGCCATCCCGATCGCGGCGTGTTGTGTCAGCGCGTACCCCAAGGCAGCGCCCATGAACGGTGCCGTGCAGGGCGTCGCGACCACCACAGCCAGTAAGCCGGTGAGGAAGGAATCACTGTATCGCTCGCCGGCACCCACCCCGCCCAGTCGCGTCAGGCTCATGCCCATGGTGAACACGCCACTCAGGTTGAGCGCGAGAGCGAACACGACCAGCGCCAGCACGGTGACGACTGCCGGTGATTGCAGTTGAAAGCCCCAGCCGAGCTGAGCACCGCCAGCCCGCAGCGCCAACAACACGCCCGCGAGTGCCCAGAATGTGGTCAGCACGCCGGCGGTGAACACCATGGCGTGACGACGTCCAATCGTCCCCCCGTCGCTGTCACCGCCACGTTCGACGAACGCGAGAATCTTGACCGACAGCACCGGAAACACACACGGCATCAGGTTGAGAATCAGCCCACCGACAAACGCGAGCAGCAACGCGAGCGCCACGCCGATATCCGCCGCGGCCGACGCGTCAGTCATCGCCGCAGCGCTGGTGCTGGCGCCTGTTGCCGTCGCCATTGCGGCACCACCGCTCGTGCTCGCACTGGAGCCATCCACCAACGCCAACAGGCGCGACGCGATCGGCGGTGGCGTTCGTTCCAGTTGTACCGTGAGCTGCACGCTGCTGGTCGGCGCATCGACATCATTCAGCAGTACCCCGGTAAACGTGGTGAGCGAGTCACTCGCGCGTGGGTCCGGTGTGAGCGACAAGACGACGGTGTCGCCTTTCCACGCGGCGCGTTGCTCGGCTGCGTGCGCCAGGATGCCGGTGGAATCGGGGATCAGGTACGGCTTCGGCAGCAGACGCGTGCCGGTTGCCCTCGTGCCGGTTGCCCTCGTGCCGGTTGCCCTCGTACTCATTGCACCGCCACTCGCGGCGGCCGTTTGTGGGGCCACTGCCCAGACGACGATGCGAGAACCATCGCGCCACGCCGACGTGGTCCACCCATTCCCGCTCTGCACCAGACGCGCCCGCGTGTTCGCGATAATTGACGCGAACTCCGACGGCACTGGCTGTGCAAGCGCTCGCGTTTTCCACTCGACGTGCCCACTGGCCGGCAGACATACATCGGCACAGACCAGAAAATCGACGTCGGCCGCCACCGTCAACGCCGTCCCAAGCGGAACGGTGGAGGAGACGGACACGTCGGCAAGCACCAGCAACTCCTTTTCGTAGCCGTAGCTCATGAGTGGTGGCTGCGGCAGCACGTGCGGCGCGGGGAAGCGCAGTGCCGACACGGATACGCCCGTCGGCAACGTCCACTGTGCTGCAAGGGGCAAACCCGCATCGCCCGGATTGGTCCAGTAGGTGTGCCATCCTGGATCCATCGTGATGCGCAACGCCACGGTGGTCGTGACACCCGGACGAAGCCCGTTCGACTCCGCCACGAGACGCAGCTCGCTGTTGGGAGTGAGGTCTTGTTGCTCCATCGCCTGGGCGCGAAGCGACACGGCGCGCGACGGGGCCACGAGCGACAGGACAGCGAGTGCGAGAAGGCGACGGAGCATGGATTGGGAGAATCGGGGGACGGTCAGCGGCTTCGTCGGCGGATGCGATGAACCAGTTGGTCGTGCCGCACGTATTCTGCACAGCGCATTCAAGTTCCCTCGTTCGGCGCGGCGACCCGATCCTGTCACGCCAAGACCGCAGGCGACGGTTGGAACGGCGGAACTGAAGGAGATCATCGCGTCTATGTGCAGGCGAGAGCGTTCAGCGCGATGCCGCGCTCCCTATAATTGGTCACCCTCTTTTCCCCACCTCCATGACCTACCGTAGATCGTCGTCCGCCCGTGCCTTGCGCTGGGCACTCATCCCGCTGGCGCTGGCCGTTACTACACCTGCCCTCTCGGGAGTCGCGCACGCTCAGGCACCAGCAATGCTTGGCCCCGTCGACGGCAAAGAGATGGAGCCCACCGACATCGAGCGCGTCGCCGTCGGCGCGATGGCTCCGGACTTTTCGTTGGCCAAGTTTGGTGGTGGGACCACCACGCTTTCGTCGATGCGGGGCAAGAAGAACGTCGTGTTGGTGTTCTACCGCGGCTACTGGTGCCCCTACTGCATTACGCAGCTGAAGGAAATGCGCTCGCTGTTGTCCGACGAACTCAGGAAGGACACCGAAATGCTGGTCGTGTCGATCGATGACGAAAAGGGCACGCAAACGGCCGTGACGCGCATCGGTGCCGACGGGACGCAGCCGGACTTTTCGTTTTTGTCCGATCCCGACCACGCCGTCATCGGACGCTACGGCGTGATGAATCCTGCCGGAAGCCGTCGTGGCATTCCACATCCGGCCACCTACGTGATCGACAAGAAGGGTGTCGTACGGTGGCGTGACGTGCAAACGGATTACAAGATCCGTCCGACGAACGCGGCCGTGCTGAGCGCCGTCAGAGCGATCCAGTAGCCACCAATTCCCTGGGGCGGGGTCGCGAGGTAGGCGCCTTCCGCCCCGCTCTACTGAAACATCACCGTCGTCGGCAACCCGAGCTTCTGCGCTTTCGCGATGAACGCCGCCAGATCCGCCGAGATAAACCGACTGAACTGCGTCTTCAGTCCGTCGAGTTGCGTGCGCAGCATGCCGTACACTTCCGCCTGCTGATCGGTGGGGCGGAAGTCCGCGCTCGACGCGGCCACATCGCTGCCCACCGACGCCAGCTTCTCGTAGAGCTGGTTGGGTGTACGGAACGCGTCTTCGCGCGCGCCGGTGAGGGCGATGTCGTAAAGCTTTCCTTCGATTGCGAGAACCGTCTTCTCCACCGCGTCGATCTCCTTCAGAAACGCTTCGGAGTCGGCGAGTTTCGGATCGCGGCCGGGCGACGGCCCGTACTCCTTTGCATCGCGGATCTTTTCGCGCAGCATCGTGCGCAACTGTTCGAAGCCGCGCCGCTGCCACTCCGATTCGTCGATCAGCGCCACGGTTTCGTTCAGCGCATCGCGGATACGTAACGCGAGCGTGACCTGCGCCGTGATGTCGGCCGTCGTGCCTTCGCTGTTGGGATCGCGCCGCACCTCGAGTTGCTGCCGCAGCGTGTCGCGTCCCCAGATCATCGCCACGGTGTACATCCCGGGCGCCACCAGCGGCCCCACCTGCCCGCCGACGAGATCGAGATCCCACGGCACCAGCGCTCGCGAATCGAGTACGCGCACGGTGGTGTTGCCCGGCGGCGCGGTGCGCAACTTCGCACGACGCGGTCCGTCGTGGCGCAGGTCCCAGAGCGCGCGATTCAGACCGCGTTTGGCGGGCGCCGAGGCGAACTTCCGAATCAACGCGCCACTCGCATCGTGCACACGAAAGCGCACCGAGTCCCGCGCCGTGGAGTCGGTGGGCAGCGACGCGATGGTGTAGTTGATCGTCGCCGCCAACGGCGGATCTTCGCCACCAACGAGCGAATTCGTCGCCCCGATCGGCGTGGCCACTTTGCGGAAGCGATAGGCCGCGCGCATCGGCAATAGCGCCACCCGCTTGGTGGCCAGCGAATCGGCCATCGCGCGCAGGTACGAAATGTCATCCGCAATCCAGAAGCCGCGACCGTATGTCGAGACCACAAGGTCATGGAAGTGTCCCTGTATCTGCAACCAACTCACTGGCGCGTGCGGCAGACTGCCATTGATCTCGATCCAGTTGGCGCCGTCGTTGAGCGACACGTACAACGCGTTCTCCGTACCGGCGTAGAGCATTCCTTTGCGCACGGGATCTTCGCGCACCACATGCACGTAGCTGAACACACTCTTGGGGATGTCGCGATCGAGACGCGTGAACGTCTTCCCGAAATCGGTGGTCTGGTAGATGTACGGATCGCGATCGTTGATCAGATGCGCGTCCACCGCCACGTACGCCGTGCCCGCGTCGTACTTGCTGGGCTCCACGCCGGAGATCGTGCTCCACTTGGGGAGCCCGGGCATGTTGGCGGTGATGTTCGTCCAGCGCTTCCCGCCATCACGTGTCACGTGCATCAACCCGTCCATCGTCCCCGCCCAGATCAGATCCTGCTGCAGCGGTGACTCGGCGATCGCAAACAGCACCGTCACGTTCTCGACGAACAGATTGTCGATGACAAATCCACCCGACGACTGCTGCTTGGTACTGTCGTTCGTCGAAAGGTCGGGCGAGATGAGACTCCAGCTCTGCCCACCGTTCGTCGTCTTGTGCACGAACTGCGAGCCTACGTACACCGTGTTGTGATCGTGCGGCGACAGGTGGATCGGGAACGTCCACTGAAAGCGATACTTCAGGTCCTTTGGCGCGACGCCGTAGCCGGCCTCGGGCCACGGCTCCACGGCACGCGCCATCTTCGTCTGTAGATCAAAGCGCTCGAGCCCCGCATCGTAGCAGCCGCTCCACACCGTGCGATTGTCGATCGTGTCGGGAATGGCCCACCCGCTCTCGCAGCCACCCACTGCACTCCACACGCCGATCGAGCGCGACCCGCGCGAGTTGCTCGGCCCGCCGTACGAATACCCGTCCTGCCGGTTGCCGTAGAGGTTGTACGGAATCTTCGTGTCGGTGGCCACATGGTACATCTGCGCATTGGGCAGCGCGATACGCGTGAACGACTTGCCACCGTCGATGGTGATGCCCACACCGCCGTCGTCTCCGACGACAAACCGATCGGGGTCGGCGATGTCCCACCAGATATCGTGCAGGTCGCCGCCGGCACGCGGCGGATTGGGCATCTTGGTGAGGCCACCGTCCATCGTGCCGACAAATCGCACCCCCACGAAGAACACTTTGTCCGCGTTGTTGGGACTGATGCCAAAGCGCGTGTAGTACTGCGGCCGCTCCAGCAGGTCGTGATCGCGATTGACCGCGCGCCACGAGCGTCCGCCATCGTCGGAGCGATAAAACGCCGGCTCCTTCATCTCGATCAGCGCGTAGATGCGCTGCGGATCGGAGCGCGAGACGCCAAGTCCGATCTTCCCCATCGTACCCGTGCGCGGCAGGCCGCGTCCCCACCCTGGCCCGTTCGGTGCCCCGTCAAGTCGCATCCACGTGTCGCCCGCGTCGCGCGACATCCAGATGCCACTTCCTGCGCCGCCGGAGTTCTTGTCCCAGGGCACGATGTACTGCTGCCAACTCGCCGCGAACAGCACGCGCGGATTGGTCGGGTCCATCGCCACATCGATGATGCCGGTGCTGTCGTTCACGAACAACACCTTCTTCCACGTCGTGCCTCCGTCCATGGTGCGCCACAACCCGCGATCGGCCTGCGGACCGTAGCCATGTCCCTGCGCTGCCGCGTAGACGATGTCGGCGTTGGCGGGGTGAATGAGCACGCGTCCGATACGACCGGTGTTCTCGAGCCCCATCTTCTTCCAGTGCTGCCCGGCATCGGTGGAGCGATAGATGCCGTCGCCAATGGAGACGTTGCTGCGCAGAAACGTTTCGCCGGTGCCGAACCACACGACATTCGGATCGGTGGCGGCAACGGCGATCGCACTGACACTCGACACGCGCAGCGAATCGGTCACCGGCGTCCATCGAATGCCGCCGTTCGTGCTCTTGAACAAACCGCCGCTGGCGGCGCCGGCGTAGTACGTCTTGTACTCACCGGGCACACCGGCCACCGCGATCACGCGATTGCCATCGGGGCCGACGAATCGCCACGTCGGCACCTTGACGAACGCCGTATCGAGTGCGGCACGCGGCGCGTTTGATGCCGCCGAAGCGGAGCCCTGCCTATTGGTGCCTTGTGCAACGAGCTCACCCTGCGGAACGAGGGCTGCGACGGTGAGGGCAAGAAGACGACTGGACACGCGGCGACCTCGTGATCGTTTGGAGAGAACAATGGGAACGACGCAGGACCCCGACGTGTCCTATCGCGCGCCGCGCACCGAGCCCCACGCGGGACAGGTGGGTGCGGATTCGGCCCGGCTGACGTTGCTGGATGAAGGCAACGGTGCCCTCACTGCCATCAGTTCGATGTCGAAGACCAGATCCGTCCGCGCGGGAATGGCCGGCGGCCGCCCCGCAGCCCCGTACGCCATACGATACGGCACGAACAGACGTCGCACACCACCCACCTGCATGCCCCCGATCCCCTTCTCCCAGCCAGCCATGACTGTGCCGGCTCCGAGTTCGAACACCACCGGTGTCTGCACGCGGCTGATGGACGAGTCACGCGAGGTCTCAAAGCGCCGGCCGTAGGGCAACATCCCCGCGTAGTGCACATACAGGCACTGATGCATGGCCGCCTTGGCTCCCGTGCCAACGCGCGCGTCGACCACACCCAGGTCCCGCGCTCCGCTGCCGCCCTCACTCGCTTGCGGGGAGGAGACCGCCGACGTTGCGCCCGATGTGCCGGCCGACGCACACGCCGTCGTCGCCTGAAGTGCGAGAATCGACGCGAAAAGCCGACCGCTCCGCACGATCACATCAACCGCCACCGGCACGGATGTCAGCTTGACCTACATGCAGTCCTCGAACGTGGGCAACACGAGCCGGAACGGACCGTGCACGGGAGGTGCGCTCCTCGATGCCGAATCTCGCTTCCAATCAACCCTGATCGTAGGCCGCTTGCAAACGCGCCGAGTCGATCTTCCGCATCTGCAGCATCGCCTGCATGACACGTCCCGCCTTGGCCGGATCCTTGTCGCCCATGAGGGTGCCGAACAACGTGGGGATGATCTGCCACGAGACGCCGTACTTGTGAACGGGGTCGCCAACTCGGTCACCGACCGCTCACCGGCGGCCAATCGCGCGAGAATCGCGCGGCGGGTGGGATCGGCCAAGGCGGCGAACGTGGCGTCGAGCCGCGCGGTCGGCGTCTCTCCATACCTGATAGGTTGCATAACCATTCGGTCATGTCAGCGATGCAGCACTGTCAAGCCTGCGACGTGAATGGTGGGTTGTACGAAGGGGGATCAGGCGGCGACGGTTACCTCCGGTCGCTAGTCAGCAAAGCAGCGCTGCATCACCAGCGGCACGAACGATCGGGAACCCGTGCGATTCAGGTGGTCCTGATCGCGGAAGACCGAGTCTGGATACGCCATCGGCAAATCGCGGAAGTCGAGGTACCGAACGCCGATGTCCGCGGCGATATGTCGAAACGCCGTTTCGGCGGCGAGGTAGCGTTCATCTTTGGCGATGGCTTCCAGATAGCCGTGTGTGATCGGCGTGCGAAGCATGCACAACTGCGCGCCACTCGTCTTGAGACGGGTCAGTGTTTCGCGATATGCCGTGTAGTCCGGCGTCGCCTCGAAGTCGGGCTGTGGCCTCTGCCAGACGGCGCGCCCAATGGTTGTCTTGAGGCGGAAGGCGTCGGCGCGTTTGCTCCAGGAATCGTGCGCCACGAGTGGATCGTCGGGAGCTTCGGGCTCACCGACGCGGCGCAGCCGCTGCAGGTCGGCCACGTCGAAGTAGTGCACGTTGCGCTACAGCATGCGCGCCACACCGGGTTCGAAGAAGTACAACTGAAACGGCAGCTTGACCTTGTTCTGGCCGAAGAAGTCGTCCATGCCGTGCACGTTGTCGCGCACGCGCGGCGCGCTGAACAACTGCGCGCTGGCCAGCACGATCACCTTGCCTGGCTTGCGATGGCGAAAGTACTCGCGGGCCGATATTTCCATCATGCGCGCGTTGGTGCCGCCCGCGGACAGGTTGACGAAGCCACGGGTGTCAGCGCGAAAAGCGTTGCGGAAATGCGAATCGCCCAGGAGTGCGTTGGTGGTCGCGGCGTTGTACACGCGTTCAACCAGGTAGGCGTCGAAGTCCTCGGGAATCACGCTGGCGCGCAGTATGACTTCGATGCCGCCCACGAGACAGGCGAGGGACAGCAACACGACCGCGGCGTAACGGCCGAAGCGAGTCTTGGTGGCGGTATCGGAAACGGTCATGCCGTCGCGTTCAGAAGAAGCGGTAGATGAATTCCGCGTAGCCACGCGTTGCCATGAAATAGAAGGAGGCACAGATCAGTGCCGCCGTGGACACCGACCACGATGAGCTGGGACGCCAGTCGATGCGCAACGTTGGCAACTCACCGGCGTCCGCCTTGCGCTTCATGCCCAACGCCGGATGGTATGCGGCAAAGATCGTTTGCGTGTTGGGAAGCGCGACACAGGCGACGCTGCACACGGCGATGAGCAACACGGCCCGCTTGCTCACGCCGGCGATCGTCCACCCGTCCGCGCCCACCATGCTTTGCACGAGCACGAGCGCGCCACCAAGAGTACCGGCGCGAAAGAACACCCAGCCGAACACCACGGCGACAAACGTGACGAGCATGGCACTCGCCGTCCCGATGCGCGTCGGTGCGCGCTCGCCGCGCAACGCCTGCCACGCGTGATTGATGACGAGATAGCTGCCGTGCATCGCGCCCCAGACGATCATGTTCCAGCTGGCGCCGTGCCAGAGGCCACCCAGCAGCATGGTGAGGAACAGATTCGCGTGGCGTCTCGCCTTGCCACGACGATTGCCTCCCAGTGCGAAGTAGAGATAGTCGCGCAGAAAGCGAGACAGCGTGATATGCCAGCGCCGCCAGAAGTCGATGATGTTCACCGAGCGATACGGTGAATCGAAGTTGATCGGCAACAGGATGCCGAACATTTTCGACAGCCCGACCGCCATGTCGGCGTAGCCCGAGAAGTCGAAATACAGCTGAAACGTGTACGCGAGCGCGCCCTGCCACGCGAGCCAGAATGACATGCCCGTTCCGGCATCCGCCATCGAGAAGACGGGTGTCGCGTGCACGGCGATGGTGTCGGCCACGCCCACTTTCTTGAACAATCCGATCGCGAAGATGGCCAGTCCGACCACCACATTCTCCATCAGGAATCGATACGCATGCTTTCGGGCAAACTGCGGCAGCAGCTCCAGGTGGTGCACGAGCGGTCCCGCCACGAGATGCGGGAAATACGTTACGAACAGGGTGTAGCTCAGGAAGCTCGATTCAACCGCAATGCCACGATACGAGTCTACCAGATATGCGATCTGCAGAAACGTGAAGAACGAAATCGCCAGCGGCAGCACGATCGTACCGACGTCGAAGGTCGTGCCGAGCAACGTGTTGAGATTCGCCGCGAAGAACCCGGCGTACTTGTAGTAGCCAAGCAACAGCAGGTTCGCGGCGACGCCCAGCGTCAGCATCCATCGGCTTTTGCTCGGACGGGCGAGACGGCGTCCCAACGAATAGTTGAACACCATCGATCCAACGATCAGCAGCAGATACGCCGGATTCCACCACGCGTAGAAGACGAGCGATGCCACCACGAGCCAGCCGATGGGCAGCCATGGTTTACCTGCGCGACCGAGCAGGTAGTACAGGACCAGCGTGGCCGGCAGAAATACGACGATGAACTCGAACGAGTTGAAGAGCACCGACGCGTCTAGAGCTGAACGCGGAAGCTGCGGAACGAGGTGATCGCGTCGCGTTTCACCCACACGCCGACTTTGCCAGCGGGCGTTGCGTCGAGCGTGTGCGCGAGCTGGATCGCGGGTACACCGGTGACGGTCGCCGTGACGTTGCGCCCGCGCACCGTGAGGACGAGTTCGTGCCACGTGCCCAGAGCGAGTTTGCTCGTGCCCGTGCCATGCACGATGATCGCGCGTTCACCGTTGGCGTAGCGCCACAGCGCGAGATCGCCGTCCTTGGTGTTGTAGCGTGCGTAGAGGTACTCGCCGTTCGGATTGAGCGCGAAGACGATGCCCGCGTTCTGATCCGAGGCGCCGCCAACCAGCTTGAACTGCACGCGCACCGTGCCGTCGGTGAAGTTGGCGACGCCGGGCGCGATGGCCAGCGGGAATGCGCCGCCCGCCGACCAGTTGCTGAGCAACAAGTCGCTCACCGTGCTGCCGAAGATGCGTTTGCCCATCGCGGAGACGTCGACGGTGGACGTCTGTCCGCTCCATTTCGTGCCATCGACGGTGATTGCCGGACCTCCGTCGGTGACATCCGTCCAGTGTCCGATTACGCCGACCAGCGCCGGTGACTGCCCTGTACCGGTGGCCAGTGCCGCAGGGGCGAAGGCGGCGGCCAGCAGCGTGGCCACGAGGGCGGTGCGACCGATGAGGCGTGGCGCGACACGACGACGGCGGGGTGACATGGCTGAGCGGTGCGTTGAGGTGAAAATTCAGAAAGACGTGGCGCCCAGTGTTTTCGCCATCTCTCGATAGTACGCGAGCTGTGTACGCTGATCGGCGGTCGGCCGTCCGGTCCAGCGCGCGCTGGCGCTGTACAGCGTCCCGATGCGCGCGAGCAGTTCCTGCGCC
>CAYWCJ010000043.1:0-13687 GCA_964456595.1 uncultured Gemmatimonas sp.
CAAACGTGGTGAGCACCGGACGTCGTCCGATGCGATCGGAGATCGCGCCCACGAGCGGCTGAACACACATGAAGATGGCGAGTGATGCCGCCGACACGAGTGTCGCGTCATTCTTGCTGAAACCGGCCGTGTTGACGAGGAACTTCTGCGCATAGGTGGTGAAGGTATAGAACGCGACGGTGCCGCCGGCGGTGAGTCCGAAGACCGTGGCGACGGCGCGTGGGTGGGCGAGCAGTCCACGCAGAGACGACATCGGGGTGGCCGTCGGAGAGACGGCCCGTGTGAATGCGGACGTCTCTTCGAGGCCTCGACGCAGTCCAACCGCGACCACCGCGCAGGCCGCACCGATCACGAACGGAATGCGCCATCCCCACGATTCGAGCTGTGGTCCATCGAGAATGCGTTGCAACAACAGCAGCACGCCGAGTGCAATCAACTGCCCCATGATCAGGGTGACGTACTGGAAACTGCTCCAGAAGCCGCGATGACGATGACCGGCCATTTCGCTCAGATACGTCGCGCTCGCACCGTATTCGCCGCCGACACTCACCCCCTGCATCATGCGCGCGAAGACCAGCAGCGCAGGGGCGGCGACTCCGATGGAGGCGTATGACGGCGTGATGGCGATGAGCAGGGAACCGGCGCACATCAGGAGCACGGAGGCCGTCAACGCCGTGCGTCGTCCGTGTCGATCGGCGTAGCGTCCCATCAACCAGCCGCCAATCGGTCGCATGAGAAACCCGACCGCAAAGACCGCCGCGGCGTTCAGCAGTTGCGCCGTCTGATCGGCGGGGGGGAAGAACGACTTGGCGAAGTACAGCGAGAAGGCGCTGTACACATACCAGTCGTACCACTCCACGAGGTTGCCGACCGATCCACCGACGATGGAACGCAAGCGGTGCGAGGCCGTGGGCGCTGCTGGTGATGCCATGACGAATAGTGTCGCGGTATGAGTCGAGGGTGCTGCGGCGACTCCCGTCGCGGTGAGGACAACACTAGCATTCACCGCGCGACGCTGCACGTCGCGCCTTCCTTCCCGGAGATCGTTCGCTGGTGCTTCGTCTTATCGCGGCATTCAAGTTCAGTCAGGCGCTGACGCTCATTGGGGTCGCGCTGGCCGCATTGCAGCTGTTGCGTCCCGAGATTGCGACGCTCGTGCAGCGGTGGGTGGAGACGCTGCCGATCGCGAGCGAGCGAAACATCATGCAGCACGCCGCCGGGTGGATCACCGGTCTCGCGCCCCACCAGGTGCTCGGCATCGGGGTGGGCGCGCTGTTGTACGCCGTGCTCTTTCTGGTGGAAGGCGTTGGCCTGTGGCGCAAAATGGTATGGGCCGAATGGCTGACGGTGGTCGCCACCGGACTGCCGATTCCGCTCGAGCTGTGGGAAGTGGGCCGGCACGTCTCGCTGCTCGGGATCGCCGCGTTGGTGGCCAACGTTCTCGTTGTCACGCTGTTGGCGAGACATCTGCGACAGAAGCAGCAGCGGCACGCGAGCGCCGCGATGGTGGCCGCGAGCTAGGCGAGCTAGGCGAGCTAGGCGAGCTAGGCGAGCAACGGGCCTCGCGCCTCAGCGCTGGAAGCGCGCGACCATCGTCTGCAGCCAACGCACCGCTTCCGTCACGGCGGCCTCGTTGGGGCCGAACGAGAAGCGCAGATACTGACGGAAACGCGACGTATGATCGGCCCGGCGCTTGCCGGGATTAATGTCGAAGAAGATGCCCGGCACGGTGATCACGCGTTCGGCCAACGCGGTCTCGAAGAATGCTTCACCGTCCTGACGCCAGATGTAGTGCGAGTAGAACTCGTCGAGAATACGTGTGCAGCGCAGATCGCGCGCTTCACGTACCCAGCCGGCCAACGCGCTGCCTTCGAGCAACCGTCCGGTCGGGTTGGACGGATTGGAGAGCAGCAGTGCGCCGAGCCCGCGTCCCGAGCCCTCGCGGCGTAGTTCGGCGGTCGAGAGTGCTAGGGGACGATAAGGGCCTTCACGACCTCGCGATTGGCAACAGCGGCCAGCGCCTCGTTGGCCTGTTCGAGCGAGTAGCGCGCGGACACCGCATCGAGCCACGGCAGGTGCGCGCCCTGATGCGCAAGCAGTTGCAGTGCGCGATGAAAGTGCGAGTAGTCGCAACCCCAACAGCCGCGGATCTCGACATGCTTGCGATTGATCTGCAGATGCGGATTGATCGTGGCGTCACCAGCGTTGGTGTACTGGCCGGCCACCACAACCACGCCGCCGTCGCGCACCAGATCGAGCGCCTGCGGCACCGCATCCGGCGCTCCGGCAACTTCGATCACCACGTCCACTCCGCGACCACCATTCGCGTCGCGCACGGCCTGCGCACGTTCATCGGCCGGCATCTCGAGCGGCACGACATGCGTTGCCCCCATGCGCATGGCAAATTCGAGGCGCGTTGAAGGTGCACCGACCGCGACCACCGGATACGCGCCGGAGAGCGCCGCCAGTGCGATAGCCGCTTGTCCGACCGGACCGACACCGAGCACCGCGACCGATGAACCCAGTCGCACGCCTCCGCGCTCGACGGCATGCATGGCCGTCACCAGTCCGCAGCCGCCGGCAATGAAGCGCGCCGGATCCACACCGTCGGGAATCCGCAGCATCTTCACACCGGGCTTCATCCAGATGTGGTCCGCCCATCCGCCAAGCGGGCCATCGCTCACACCGTAGGTGATGCCATACACCTTGCGATGCGGACAGCGCGTGGACTGACGCGTGACGAGGCATTCGTAGCACGCACCACACGTTTCGTGCACGTCGAGAAAGGTGACGAGATCCCCTTCGCGGAACGGAACGCCGTCGATGTCCCGCACGGTGTCGCGAATGGCCGTCAGATGTCCGACCGACACGTGTCCCGGAATGATGGGATACGGCACACCGGCCAGTCGACCGTGATGCAGATGCACATCGGTGCCGCACACTTCGGAGAAGAGCGTGCGCAACATCGCGCTGCCGGGCGAGAGCGTCGGCCATGGCAACTCTTCCACGACGATGGGCGCATGCGGCGCGCGCATGACGGCGGCGCGCAATGTCTGGTGTCCGATACGCTGACTCATTCGTGTTCGCGCAATTGTCTGATGGAGACGCTGCTCAGGCGCGCGCGTCCGGTTATGCGCACCACGGCCACACCGCCTCCGGCGGCCAAGCCGGCCGTCGCGGCAGGGACACCCACGCTCGGACGCGGCTTGCGTTTGGAGACGCGATACTCGAACGAGCCGATGAGCGCTTGACCATCGTTCTCGACGATGACACCCGCAGGGAGCAGCATCTCAACATTGCCAAAGGTAGCCGAGACACTGATCTCGGTGATACCGGGCGCGAAGCAGCTGCCGGAAAGATCGAGTTCGACATTGCCAAAGAGTACGCGAATATCAAGATGGCGCGGCATCTCGTGAAAACCGGTGCGTTCGACAGAGCTGAACACCGCCGCAATGCGCCGATCGCTGTCGGTGCTTGGCGCGAGCGACGAAGCTGCACTGCGTTGCGTGGAGGCAGGTGTGGGCGACGGCAGGTCGCGCACGAGCAGATCCAGGTCGGCCCGCGTGGCCGCCCGATACACCGCCTCCACCCGACGCTCGAACTCCTCCACCACAATCACATCCTGCGCGAACGCATCCGACAGTCGCGAGACTACCCGCTCGCGCTCGGTACCGGCGAGGCGAATGACGGGGAGGGCGGAGTGGTCTTCGTCGCGCGGGGTCGCAGTCATGAATGTCGGTAAGGTCTGCCGGAAGGTATCCGCCGCGGCAGGCGTTCAACAGCGCGTGCATTGCCGCCCACGGCCGCTGCCGCGAGGTCCCTCGCGTCGGGCACCTATCGCTATCGCGTCGATGCGAAGACCGTTCAGGATGTGGACGCAAAAGAGATTGGCGGCGGGCGACAGACATCGATCATCGACCGCTCGGGGCGCCGCAGGCGCAGCGAGAAGACTGAGCGCCGTCTGCCGATGGAAGGCGCGTCGGCACCAGTGCTCGCCATGTCAGAGAGCGTGACGATGGTCACACGGCTCCGATAGCGCGTCCGGTTCGCGTGACAACCACGCCGAGCCCGAGAGTACCACGGCTGGCGCGCTTAGTGCAGAGATCCAACGGACGATGACGGGCGTAGTCATCGTGTTCGGCCCATTTGGGTCGATGGCGCGCCGCATTGCAGGCGGTCGCATCCCACTGAGCCTGACCGCTCATTTGCTCACCGGAGCCTCTCCATGCCTCTCCCGCTCGTCACACGGCGCGTGCTGCGCAACGCGGCGTTCGTGCTCGCCAGCGCGGCTGTTGTCACCGTCGCGCAGCGTGTCTATGCGTCGGATCACCAGGACACGCCGGAAGTTGAACTGAATCCGCGCATGGACATCAACGACGTCTACGCGTTTCCCGGTTCGACCGCCGATCGTATCGCTCTCATCGTCACGACGTCGAGTCCGATCGCTGGCTCCAACGCGTCGTTCGATCCGAATCTGCTCTACCAGCTCAAGATCGACAACACGGGTGATGCGATCGAGGATCGCGTGTTTCAGATCACGTTCGACGACGGTGTCGGTGCTGCGCAGAAGTACGCCGTGCGCGGACCTGTCGCGCCCGTTATGACGGGCACCAGGACCGCCCTTGCCACGACCGGTGATGTGGTGAGGGGTAATGTCGGCAGCAATGCTGGTTCGTCCACTGGCGTTCAGGCGTACGCCGGACTGCGCGCCGACCCGTTCGTGATCGATCTCGAGCAGTTCTTCAACATCATTCCGGATCGTCGCCCGTCCACCGGCCCCTTGTCAGTGCAGAACGGTGCGCCCGCAGGTGCGTTCCGCACACCCGGCGTGGACTTCCTGCGCCCGTTCAACGCGCTCGCGATCGTCATCGAACTGCCCAAGGCACTCCTGCAGTCCAGCACCGCCGCCGACGCGAAGTTCGGTGTGTGGGGCACGATCAGCCGCTGATGCGCCGCACTCACCAAACCAATCATCGACCCGGAGCATTCTCCATGCGTTTCCTGATCTCCCCGCGAGTGCTCTGCCTCGCGCTCGCGCTGCCACTCGTCGCTGCCTGTTCGGAGGACAACGCTGACGGTGGTGTTACGTCCCCGACGGTCACTCGCACGTACACACAGGTCGAGCGACTCGGCAATCCGCTGGTCAGCGAAGTCTTTTTCATGAAGCGCGACCACGGCTTGCACAACAGCACCGCGCCGGCCACCGACGTCGCCAACGATTTCGGCGGCAAGATCAAGGCCTTCACGAACGCATTTAATCGGGGTCCGACGATTGCCAACACGCTGGCCGCTGTGCTCGTACCGGACATGCTGCTCGTTTTCCCCAATCGTGCTGGCAGCACCGCCGGTTGGTTGAGCTGGGCGCTCGCGAATGGGTACGGTGGTCGCAGACTGAATGACGACGTGGTGGACGCGGGCTTGACGGCCATCTTCGGCAGACTGCTCGATCCGGCCGCTGCGGTGCTTCCCGGCCTGACCTCGGACAACGTGAGCGTCGCGGGTCGCACATACCTGACCACGTTCCCATATCTCGAAGCCGCGCGATGATCACCGCGCGGGTGTTCCGTCAGTTCAGTATCGCCGCGGTTGTGGCGATTGTGGGTGGACTGGCGTTCACCCGCACGGAAAGTCGGTTCACCCGGGAGTCGCGAAATGCGGCTCCCGCGCGCGACGGCGCCGTCGGCGCGAACGAGCCAGGTTTCTCCGAGCGCGCCGATCGCGACGTGCAGATCTCGGTGTGGAATCAGGCGCTGACGGCGGATCCGATCAGTGCAATCGCGATGGGCCAGTTGGCCGCATTGCATCTGCAGCGGGCACGTGAGGGTGGCACCTGGGAGGACTACGTGCAGGCCGAGTCGCTGGCGCGTCGTTCGCTCGGCAAGCGCACCAACCGCAACTCGGCAACGGCGTCCACGCTGGTGTCGGTGTTGCTTGCCCAGCATCGCTTCACGGAGGCGCGGGAGGTCGCCACGGAACTGGTGTTGCGCGACCCCGACGTGCCGCAGTATCGGGCGACACTGGGCGAAGTGGCGATGGAACTCGGTGACGATGTCGCGGCAGACAGCCTCTTTCGCTCCGTGTGGGAGCAGCGATCGATGTTATCGATTGCGCCACGAGTCGCCCGTTGGCTCGAGCTCACGAATCATGTACGTGAGGCGCGGCGGCTGCTGATCACCGCCCGCCGCGAGGCGATGTCGCGCCGGGAGATTGCCAAGGAGACCAAGGCGTGGTTTCACTTGCGCGTGGCCGATCTCGAGCTGCGCAGCGGTCGTCTGCGCGCAGCCGAAGCGGCGATCCGTGATGGACTCACGGTCGAACCGAACGATCCGCGCCTGCTGTCCGCGATGGCCCGGGTAGCGGACGCGAACGGCGACTACACGCAGGTAGTGGCGTGGGGCGAGCGCGCGATCGGGCTGCAGCTCGACCCCGGCACGCTTGGACTCGTTGGCGATGCGTATTCGGCCATGGGCGACAGCGCACGAGCCAGGGAGTACTTCGAGACACTCGAAGTGGCCGTCAGCATGCAGCCGGGCGCGTACCATCGTGCGTGGAGTCTCTATCTGCTTGACCACGGGCTGCGCGTGAACGAAGTGCTGTCGAAGGCGCAGGCTGAGCTGACGTCACGAAAGGATATCTATGGCTACGATGTGCTGGCGTGGGCGCTGCACAAGGCCGGACGTCAGGCGGAAGCACAGGCGGCGATGCGCGCAGCCCTGAGACTCGGCACGCCCGATCCATTGCTGACGCGCCATGCACGCGCGATCATCGGTGTCGAAGGTGTGGTCGCGTCGAATACGTCGTCACCGCGGCGGTCGCCATTGCGTCTGTCCCCACGTGGGGAGGACTGAAGTATGTCCGACTTCTGGGCGTTCCTGCAGCTGGGCTTTGGCCACATCGTCGCCTGGGACGCGGCCGATCACGTACTCTTCCTGCTGGTGCTGGCGGCGATCTATCGCGGACGTGACTGGCGCGCGGCACTGCTGGTGGTGAGCGCGTTCACCGTTGGGCACTCCATCACGCTGATTCTTGCGGTCACGAACGTGCTCGTGCTGCCGTCATCGATCGTGGAGTTCCTGATTCCAGTGACGATCGTTGCGACCGGAATCGAGAACCTGCTCATGCGCGAACGCGCGGCGCAGGGCAGCAGCGCCAGGCATCGGCCGGTCTTCGCGGCGCTCTTCGGTCTGGTGCACGGAGCGGGCTTCGCCGGCTATCTCAAGAGTCTGTTCGTTGACGACATCGCGCTCCCGCTCCTCGGCTTCAACGTGGGTATCGAGGTGGGGCAGGTGGTGGTACTCGCGGCGGCGGCGGCGCTGTTCCTCGCAATCGACTGGGTGTTGCGCGGAGCAACACGCGGCTCGCGACGCATCGATGCCTTCCAACTGCGACTGGTTGGCGCGAGCGCACTGATTACGATCGTGGCCACAGGATGGGCGTGGGAGCGGTTCCCCAGATGACGCCGTGGACACGGATTGCACTGGCTGCGCTGGCGATCGTGCTGAGTGCATCGACGGCACGCGCGCATCCCATTCACACCACGTTGACGGTGGTCACCGCGAGCGCCTCTGGCGTCACGCTCAACATCCGAACCTTTGCCGACGACTTCTCGGCGACGGTTGCCAGGTTCGCCGGCAAGCGCGCGCCGGCCGATTCTTCTGCGTCCGCAGACGACGTGCTGCGCTACGTGCGCGCGCGATTCGCTGTGCGCGACGCGCGCGGCTCTGCGGTGACGCTGGAACCGTGCGGAGTCCGACGTACGAACGAACTCTATTGGCTCTGCTTCAAGGCAATTGTGCCAGTTGGTGTGCGCGGCCTGACGGTGCGCAACCAGATGCTCACCGAGCTGCATGCCGATCAGGTCAACATCGTGCAGGTGGAGCTCAACGGGGCAAAGCGAACGATGTTGTTCACGCGCACCAGCAAGCCGAGTGCTATCGGCGCGGCATGAGCACCGTGTAGTCGAAGTCGAGTACCACGGCGGGATCGTAAGCGCCGCTCGCATCCTGATACGGAAAGGCGGCGCAGCTCTGGTCCTTGGTAGCCACCGTACGCAGTCGCAATGCGCCGATATCGGTGCGGTCGGGCAGCGCGCCCTTCTCCAGCACCTCGCTCCAGGCGTAGATGGTGTCACCAGCGAAGGTGGGACTGGTGTGACGACCGCCATTGATGGCGGCGATCGTCAGCGCATTGGCCAGCCCATTGAACGACAGCGCGCGCGCCATGCTGATCACATGCCCGCCATAGACGATGCGACGTCCGAATCGACCGTCGCGCTCGACGTGCAGGTTGAAGTGGACCTTGGCGGTGTTCTGGTAGAGCCGCGCCGCCATCATGTGCTCCGCTTCCTCGATCGTCATGCCGTCCACATGATCGATGCGCTCGCCAACCTCGTAGTCATCCCAGAGATGCGGGCTGCCGGCGAGTGTGGTGTCGTACGCGCCTGTCAGCACGCGAAACGGGACCGCGAGGTCGGCGAGCGGCACGTGGCTCGGCAACTCCGGCACGGACGGCGCGGGCGCCGGTGATGCCGGGTCACGCTTGCGCACCATCGCCCAGCGTGTGTACTCCACGACCATATCGCCGTGCTGATTCACGCCAACCGAATGCACGTAGACCACTCCCGTCTTGCCATCCTTGTTCTCCCGAACGCCAAGAACGGTAGACGTCGTGCTGATCGTGTCGCCGGGATAGACCGGCTTGCCGAATCGTCCGCCCGCATAACCAAGGTTGGCAATCGCGTTGAGCGACACATCCGGCACGGTTTTCCCGAAGACGAGATGGAACGCGAGCATGCTGTCCAGCGGTGCAGCGTCGAAGCCGAGTGCACGCGCGAAGGGCGATGACGAATTGACGACGAACCTTCCGCCGAACAGTGACGTGTAGAGTGCCACCTCGCCGTCGCTCACCGTGCGCGGCGTTGCGTGCACAATCACGTCGCCCACGCGAAAGTCCTCGAAGAAGTTGCCGAGGCGCGTCTTGCTGGAAACCATCGCGACTTTCGATTCAGGATGAGAAGCCATAGGTCGCCGCGAGGTCCGGATCTTTTTGCGCCACGAGGCGCGCGAGATCGACGATCACCTTCGCCTGTTTCCATGTCGCGTCGTCCTGCATCCTGCCGTCGATCGTCGCCACACCATTCCCCGACGGAATGGCGTCGAGTACGCGCCGCGCGAACAGTACTTCGTTGACGTCAGGACTGAAGACGCGACGTGCAATCGCAATCTGGTTGGGCGCCAGCGACCACGCGCCGGCACAGCCCATGATGAACGCGTTGCGGAACTGTGCTTCGCATCCGGCTTCGTCTTTGAGATCGCCGAACGGCCCGTAGAACGCGCGAATACCGTGCGACACACACGCGTCCACCATGCGAGCCACGGTGTAGTGCCACAAATCCTGCTGCACGAACACGCGCGCGGTCTCGGTGTCCACCGGATCGGCCAGCACACCGTAGAACGGATGTCCGCCACCAACCCGCGTCGTCTTCATGCCACGCGACGCTGCGAGATCGGCCGGCCCGAGACTCATGCCGTGCATTCGCGGACTGGCGCCGGCAATCTGCTCGACGTTCTTCACCCCTTCGGCGGTCTCCAGCAGCGCGTGAATGAGAATCGGACGCTTCACGTCGTAGCGTGCTTCGAGCAAGGCGAGGTACTGATCGACAAAGTGAATGTCCCACGGGCCCTCGACTTTGGGAATCATCACCACATCGAGTTTGTTGCCGGCGTCGCGCACGATCTCGTGCAGGTCGTCCAGGATCCACGGACTGTTGAGACAGTTCACGCGCACCCACAGCGCGGTATGACCGAAGTCAGTGTCCTGCGCAACCGCGATGAAGCCGCGACGCGCCGCTTCCTTGTCGGCAATGGGAATCGCGTCTTCGAGATTGCCGCACAGCACGTCCGTCTGTTTCGCCATCTCTGGTACACGCGCGCGAATCTTCTCGATGTGCGGCGGGAAGAAGTGGATCATGCGTTCGGGGCGCACCGGCAGTTCACGCAGCGGTTGGGGTGCACCGATCGCCAGCGGTTTGTAGAAGTTCAGCGGGAGCTTCATGCGGGTTTCGGGTCTGGGGCTATGAGTTGTGCGAGGCAGGGCCGGCGACGATACGGGCGTCGTGGAGTGCGGCGACTTCGGACTCGGAGAGCCTGAGCACATCGAGCAGGATCTCGTCGGTGTGCTGACCAAGGCGTGGGGCAGGGGCGGCGGGCACCCGCGAGGCGGCGCTGAACAACAACGGCGTGCCGGGTGTGAGGTAGTCGCCGGTGTTGGGGTGGGAGACGTGCGAGAACATGGGATTCTCCGACGAGCAGTCGGTGTCCTCGGCGAGTGCGCCGCGAACGGTTCGGTAGGGTGCCCACGTTACGCGATGCGCGTCGAACGACGCGCGCACCTGGGCGAGTGTGCGCGAGGCGAACCACGGTGAGAGCAGCGCCGCAATCGATTCGCGCGCGTGAAAGCGATCGCCTTCGATGCGAAGGTCGAGGTTGAGCGATTGACTGAGTGCGTGTACGGCGTCGCTGACCTCCGTCGCCTTGACCAGCGTGCTCCACTGCAGATCGGTGAGGCCGACCACCATCACGCGTTCGCCATCCAGCGTCTCGAAGTCACGTCCGAAAGCGCCATACAAGTCGTTGCCATAGCGCGGTCTGTCCACGTCGTTCACGGCAACCTCGCCGATCATGCCGAGGTGCCCGAGCATGGCAAGCCCTACGTCCTTCAGTGCGAGCGTCACCAACTGTCCCGCGCCGGTGCGACTGCGATGTCGCTCGGCGGCCAGCATGGCAACGGCGAGCATGGTGCCGGCAATCGCATCCCACGCCGGAAACACGTGATTGACCGGCTCGCAACCATCGATCGGTCCGGTGATCTGCGGAAAGCCAAGTTGCGGATTGACCGTGTAATCCACTTCGGAGCCGCCATCGCGACGACCGAGCAAGTTGACCATGATGAGGTCATCGCGATGCGTGCGTAGCTGCTCGTAACTCAGCCAGCCCCGTGCCGGGAAGTTGGTGCTGAAGACCCCGGCGTCGGCACCTGGTGCGCAGATGAGCGCGGTGAGCAGCTCCTGTCCGCGTGCGCTCCGGATGTTGACTGCGATGGAACGCTTCCCCTTGTTGAGTCCATCCCAGAACAGACTGTGCGATGTATCGCGCGCGATCGGCCAGCGGTGATAGTCGAGACCACCGCCGATCGGATCGAATCGAATGACGTCTGCACCAAGTTGCGCGAGCGTCATGCCACCGAGCGGTGCGGCCACGAACGCCGACCCTTCCACCACGCGCAGCCCCGCCAGTACACTCACGATGGTGTCACTCCGCATGACGCGGTCAGGTCACGGCGCATGTCATTCGTCATGTCATACGTCATGTCAGACCACCCGCTTGACGCGCAGGTCGGCGATGTCCGCGTCACTCATGCCGAGCACTTCGCGCAGCACCTCGTCGGTGTGTTGGCCGAGTGTTGGGCCGAGCGAGCGAATGCTGCCCGGCGTTTCGGAGAGGAGTGGCACCGGCGCCGGCACGATGATGGACTCGCCGGTGTCGGGCTCATCGACGGCCACGAGATTGCGACGCGCGTGAAACTGTCGATCGCCGAAGATGTCCGCGATGTTGTTGAGCGGACCGGCCGGTGTATCGGTGGCATAGCATCGTGCCAACGCTTCTTCTCGCGTGAGCGATCCACACCAGTCGCGCACGATTTCGTTCACGTCGTGCCGATGCTGGAGTCGCGTCTTCTGCTCACCGTACGTGCTGGACGACGCGAGCTCAGGCCGGCCCATCGCGTTGGCCAGGCGCATGAACAGCTTATCGGTGGCGCAGGAAATGGCCACCCACTTGCCATCCTTGGTCGCGAAGTGACCGTGCGGACAGGCGAAGTCATTGTGCGATGAGCCGAGTCGCTCGCGCACGACGCCATACATGGCGAACGCCGGCGCCAATTCCTCCGTGGCACGAAACACCGATTCGTACAACGCCGCATCGACGTACTGCCCTTCGCCGGTGTGTTCGCGATGACGCAGTGCCATCAGTACACCCAGGCAACCGTACAAGCCGGTCATGTAGTCGCCAAGCGTGGTGGAGCCCGGCGTGACTGGGGTGCCCTTGGGCATGCCGGCGAGATACGCAATGCCGCCAACGGCGTGCGCGACGCGGGCGAACCCCGGGCGGTCCGAGTAGGGTCCGGTTTGTCCGTAGCCAGTCACGCGCAGCATGATGAGACCTGGATTGATCTCGTGGAGCACATCCCAGCCGAGTCCCCACTTCTCGAGCGTACCGGTGCGAAAGTTCTCGCAGAGAATGTCCGTCTTGGCGATGAGTTGCTTGAAGACATCGACACCTTCGGCGCGTCGCAGGTCGAGCGTGACTGAGCGTTTGTTGCGTGCCTCACTCATCCAGGTGAGCGTGTCGCCGCGCTTGGACGGAGTGCCGAAGCGACGCAGGGCATCGCCGCCAACCGGATGTTCAACCTTGAGCACGTCCGCGCCAAACTCACCCAGGATGGTCGCGCAATAGGGCGCGGCGATGACCGTGGCCACATCGACGACCCGAATGCCGGTAAGCGGCAATGCCGCTGCAGCCGTCGTCTCCGTCATATGATTTTCGCCTGGCGCAGCCGCTGCACCTCGGCCGCCGAAAGGTTGAGCAGGTCGCGCATCACCTCTGCGGTCGCGTTGCCAAGCGTCGGCCCGAGATTGGTGATGCGCCCCGGTGTGGCGGACAGCGTTGGCACGACGCCCGGCACCACCACGTCACCGAGGCCCGGCTCATCGAAGTGCGCCAGGTTGCCACGCGCGATGAAGTGCTCATCCTCGAAGATGTCGGCGATGCTGTTGACCTTGCCCACGGGCACCTCCTCGTCGAGACACTTCTGCAGGACGTCATCGCGCAGCAGGTTGCCCACCCACTCATTCACCATCTGGTTGACCGCATCGCGCGCGGCGAGGCGCTTGCGTTGATCGCCGTAGAGGCCGGACGATGCGAGCTGCGGTTGCCCCATCGCCACGGTGAGACGCTCGAACATCTTGTCCGTCGTGCAGGCGATGGCGATCCACTTGTCATCCTTCGTGCGGAAGTGCCCGTGCGGACAGGCCACGAAACTGCCGGAGCCTTCGCGTTCGCGGATGCGTCCATCCACCCCATAGGCGGCGGCGATCTCCTCGAGCACACGGAAGACCGCCTCGTAGATGCCGACATCGATGATCTGCCCGCGACCGGTGCGCTCCTGATGACGTAGTGCGATCATGATGCCGATCGCACCGTACAGACTCGCGATGTAGTCGCCGAGCGGCACCGTGCCGGGAAGCACCGGCGTTTCACCCGGAAAGCCCGCGAGGTAGTTGAGTCCACCAAACGCCTGCGCGATGTGCGCAAAGCCCGAACGCCGGCGATAGGGCCCCGTCTGACCGTATCCGGAGACCCGCAACATCACGAGTCCGGGATTTGCGGCGCTCAGCTCTTTCCAGCCGAGTCCCCACTCCTCCATGGTGCCTGGTCGAAAGTTCTCGATCAGCACCTGCGACTTGGCCACGAGCTTGAGGAACAGCTGCACACCGTCCGGCTGGCGCAGGTCGATCGTGACGGACTTTTTGTTGCGCGCTTCGCTCAGCCACTTGAGCGTCGCGTCCGGCCGCTTGGTCGCGGTACCGAAGCGACGCATCGGATCGCCGGCGATCGGATGCTCCACTTTG
>CAYWCJ010000043.1:13697-21457 GCA_964456595.1 uncultured Gemmatimonas sp.
GAACTCGCCCAACATGGACGCGGCATACGGACCGGCGAGGAAATTTCCGACGTCGATGACCCGAACGCCGGTCAGCGGCAACGGCGGCGGCGCATGCGCGGACGCTTCATGCATGCCGCGAGCCTCGCGGCCCGAACGCAATCTGATACCCAGTATGCAACAAGCGGCGCACTCCAGGTGAACGTGAGACTCAGTTCCTGCACGACGACGTTGAAGATGTCGGCATGCACACACCCGGTGCCAGCCAATAGTAGCTTTCACGCTCGCAGCGGCCGTGCATGAGCACGGACGAACGTACCGGAGACCTGGCACACCATCGATGACACAAGCTGCGGACGATCTTCGCAACTGGATAGGGCGGACGGCCTTGGTCACGGACGCGCTCTCGCCCGCGCAGGCTGGGGCGGCGGCCGCGACCTTCGACGAGCCGGCGGATGCCGTTGGCGACGGTGCGCCGCTGCCGCTCCTCTGGCATTGGTTCTATTTCCTGCCCCGTGCCCCGCAGCAGGCGCTTGGCGAAGACGGGCATCCCGCGCTTGGCGGATTCATGCCCCCGGTGCCGTATCCTCGGCGCATGTTCGCCGGGTCGCGCGTACGTGTGCACGCGCCACTGCGCATCGGTCGGACGGCAACCCGCGAGGCCGTGATTCAAGACGTGGTACTCAAGTCCGGACGTAGCGGCAACCTCGCGTTCGTGACGGTCGCGTATCGCTTTGTGCAGGATGGCGTGCTCTGTCTCGAAGAGGAGCAGGACATCGTCTATCGTGAAGCCGGTGCGGCGATCGCGATACCGTCGATTGCCGAGCCGCCGGCGGTGCCCGCAGGCGCGTGGACGCGAACGATCACTCCCGACTCGCCGCTTCTCTTTCGCTTTTCCGCGCTCACCTTCAACGCCCATCGCATTCACTACGATCGTGGCTATGCGACGAGCGCCGAGGGCTATCCGGGGCTGGTGGTCCACGGCCCGCTCACGGCGCTGTTGCTGGTGCAGCTGG
Organism: uncultured Gemmatimonas sp.; assembly: GCA_964456595.1. Classification (GTDB taxonomy): domain Bacteria; phylum Gemmatimonadota; class Gemmatimonadetes; order Gemmatimonadales; family Gemmatimonadaceae; genus Gemmatimonas. The sequence goes on from CAYWCJ010000043.1 coordinate 14,693, forward strand.
TGCGCGAACACATCCCACGGCCCGTGCATGCATTTCGCTTTCGCGGGCTGACTCCCCTGTTCGATCTCGCGCCGTTTCACCTTGTGGCGGTACCGGGGGCAGATTCAGTGATGCTGACCGCTATCGCACCCGACGGTGCGGTAGCGCTTGAAGCAACAGTGGAGTTGTCGTGACGAATTCCCGTGCGCACGGCTCGCGTCCGGCGACATCTGTGTCCATGTTGTGAGCACGTTGCCTGTGAGGGATATGGACCGGTTTCACCTGCTCGAGTTCGCACCGGAAGGATTCGTGGTGCTGGACGACGCGTTGCGAGTGCGTTTCGTGAACGCGGCGGCCGTGCGGCTGATGGATGCGTCCGAGGCTGCGTTCCGAGGCGCGCCAGTATGGGAGGCAGTGCCGCTCGTGTGCGAGCCCGACTTCGAGTCGTGCATTCGCCGCGTCTGGAGCGTGCGCGGTACCGAGACGTGGGTAGGCACACTGCACGATGGGCGAACGACGGTGCGCGTGAGTGCCTGCGCGACCGAGGACGGACTCGTCATCTCACTCGGCGACATGACGGCCCAACGCGCGACCGAACAAGCGCTGCGCAGTCGGGAGGAGCAGCTCGCGCGTGTACTGTCGGCCACCGGTTCGGCGGCGTTCGATCTCGATCTCGAGCGGAATCGTTCGTTCCTCGACAAGCACGTCGGCGCGATCTTCGGTTACGGCGAGGGCGATGCGCCAAGCGACTGGTCCGACTACGAGCAGCACTTCGATCCCGCACATTTTGATGCGTTCAAGGTTGCGGCCATTGCGGCGATGCACGCGGGCCGACCCTTCGTCTGCGATTGTCGCATCACGCGTGTCGATGGGTCGATCGGGTGGGTGCGACTGCGCGGCGAGCTGCTGGCCAATGCGCGGGGGGTGCCGGTCAGCAGCTCAGGCACGATGCTCGACATCACGACCGAGCGGGCGCGGGCGGCGGCGTTGCAGGAGAGCGAGCGACAACTCAGGACTGCGCAGCGTCTCGCGGGTGTAGGCAGCTGGTCGTGGGATATTCGCAGCGGCGCCGTCTCCTGGTCCGAGCAGATGTTTCGGATTGCGGGTCATGACCCAGACACCACGACCGCGTCCTTCGATCTCGTACTGGCGATGGCCGTCGATGACGTGCATCGCGAGGAGTTCAGCGCACATCTGCAGCGGGCCCTGTACCACGACGACGCGTACGACTTCGAGATGCCGATCCGACGAACGGATGGCTCGATTCGCCGGTTGCACACGCGCGGTGAAGTGGAGCGCGACGACACAGGAACGACGGTGCGCATGACCGGTACGGTGGTGGATGTGACCGAGCGCCGGCAGGCGGAGGAATCGTTGCGTCGATCGGAGCAGGAACTCTATCGCGCGCAGCGCATGGCGCGCATCGGCAGTTTCGTACGCTCCGCAAAGACGGGAGAGCTGTGGTGGTCGCCGATGACGCGCACGATTCTCGAGATCGCAGAGGACGTGGAGCCGACGCTCGAGCTGGCCCTCTCCCGGTTCCCGAAGCACGAAGCGGCGCGCTACCACGCGCTGCTGCAACGTGCGGCCGATACCGGAGAACCGTTCGAGCTCGAAGCGGAGACGGTCATGCCGAGCGGACGTCATTTGGTCGTGCGACTGTCCGGTGAAATCGACTTCGATGCGAAGGGCGACGCGCTGTCCGTGCACGGGCTCATGGCGGATATCACGGCGCAGCGGGAGCAGGAGCATGCGTTGCGCGAGAGCGAAGTGCGATTCCGCACGCTCTGGGAGGCGTCACCGATCGGCATCCGACTGACCGATGCGAATGGGGTTACGCTGTACGCGAATCCCAAGTTGCTCGAAATGTTCGACTGCTCCTTCGAAGAGTTCCGCACCGAGCAGTGGCGCGATCGCATTCACGCCGAGGATCGCGATCGCGTGGCGTCGGAAGGACGGGACTCCGTCCGCAACGCGCGTGACAAACGCGTGGACTACCGCATCGTGCGACGCGATGGACGCGTGCTCTACGTGCGTGCGACCGTGGCCGTCATTCGCTCACCGGACGGCAAGTTCGCGGGGCACGTCGGCGCGCTCGAGGATCTCACGGAAGAGACGGAAGCGCGTCGCGAGAAGGATCGACTCGAACAACAGATGCATCAGGCACAAAAGCTCGAGTCACTCGGCGTGCTGGCCGGCGGTATTGCGCACGATTTCAACAACCTGCTCGTGGGTGTGCTGACAAACGCGAGTATGGCATTGATGGACTTGGCACCGGAGTCACCGGTGTACGACACCGTGCGCGATATCGAACGGGCGGCGCAGCGCGCGGCTGATCTGACCCGGCAATTGCTGGCGTACTCGGGGAAGGGACGCTTCATCATCGAGCCGTTGTCGCTCTCCGAGCTGGCGGTGGAGATGACGCAACTGCTGCGGACGGTCGTTTCCAAGAAGGCGAGGTTACACCTGGATGTGCAGCATGACTTGCCCTTTGTGCGCGGTGATGCGACGCAGTTGCGTCAGGTGGTGATGAACCTCATCACGAATGCGTCCGACAGTCTTGGTGACGGCGACGGTGACATTCTGCTGCGGACGCAGCTCGTGGACGTGACGAACCACAGTCTCGGGACCGTGATGTTTGGTGGCCCGCTGCGTACCGGTCCGCATGTGGTGCTGGAGGTGGCAGACACCGGCGCGGGGATGGAGCTCGAAACGGTGCAGCGCATCTTCGACCCGTTCTTCACGACCAAGTTCACCGGTCGCGGACTCGGCCTCGCGGCGACGATCGGGATCGTGCGTGGCCACGATGGAGCGATCGCCGTGACGAGCGCGCCGGGCAAGGGGACGAGTTTCTCGCTCTACTTTCCGATCGGTGGCGGGGTGCGGCGCGAGGTGCCGCCCAGCCCGACGACAGCGCTGGTGGGGCATGGATCGATCCTGGTGGTGGACGACGACGACGGCGTGCGGGCGGTGGCACGGTCGCTGCTGCAGCGTCAGGGGTTCAACGTCGTGCTGGCAGCCAATGGCAGGGAGGCGGTCGAGCTGTTCGCCAAGTATCGGGCCGACGTGCGCGTGGTGCTGCTCGACCTGACCATGCCCGTCATGGGCGGGGAAGAAACGCTGCACCGGCTCCGGGCGGCCGATCCGACGGTGCGCGTGATCCTGATGTCGGGCTATAGTGATGTGGATGTGGAGGGGACCTTTGCCCGGGCCGGCCTCTCGGGGTTCCTGCAGAAGCCGTTTCGTGCCGATGACGTGTACCGATCACTCGCGCTGGCGCTGGCGGACAACTGACCCAGCCATAACGCTCCTATCGCCATCACCAGCAGGTCCTTCGGGGGAGCGCATGACGAAGCACGATCGCCGTGGCGGAGTGTTCGACGATGCCACTGGTTCGCCATACGCCCCCCGCGACGCCTGCGGTGTGGGCTTCATCGCGCGACAGAGTGGTGAACGCACGCATGAAGTCGTGTCGCTGGCGCTCGAAGCGGCCGCGCGTCTCGCGCATCGCGGAGCATCGGCCACCGATCTGTCGGCGGATGGCGCCGGCGTGCTCACACAGATCCCCCGACGCCTGTTCATCCTCGCGGCTTCGCGTCAGGGGCTGCACTTGCCCGCCGATGCGGCGTTGGCCATCGGCATGTGCTTTCTGCCGACCGACCCCGATCAACTCGCCCTCGCGACGCGACTGATCGACGAGGTGCTCGCGCTGGACGGACTGCCGCTGCTGGGGTGGCGTGAGGTGCCCGTCCGCCCTGAGGTGTTGGGCAAGTCGGCGCGCGATGCGATGCCGTCGATCAGACAGTTCATCGTCGGCCGACCGCCGGCGGTGGTGGACGATGACGCATGGGAACGGCTGCTGTACCTCGCCCGTCGCGAAATGGAGCACCGCGCGGAGGCGCTGGGGCTCGCGCTGTTCTACATCTGCTCGTTCTCGTGCCGCACGCTCGTCTACAAGGGCTTGTTCACTGGAGGGCAACTGGCGGACTTCTACCCCGACCTGCGTGATCCGGCGTTCGAGTCGGCGATCGCCGTCTTTCACGAGCGCTACGCCACCAACACGCTCCCGCGCTGGGAATTGGCGCAGCCCTTCCGTTTGCTCGGTCACAACGGCGAGATCAACACGTTGTGGGGCAATCGCAACGCGATGGCCATGCGCGCCGGACTGCTCGACTCACCGCAGTTCGGCACCGACGGTGCGCGACTGCGCGATCCTATTCGTCCGCGCGGCAGCGATTCAGCGAGTCTCGACAACGCGCTGGAACTGCTGGTGCGCGCGGGACGCTCGCCGGTGCACGCCGCCATGATGCTCGTGCCGCAGGCGTGGGAGAAGTATCCCGATGTCGAGCCGGCGGTGAAGGCGTTCTACGAGTATCACCAATGCGTGATCGAGCCGTGGGATGGCCCTGCCGCACTCGCGTACAGCGATGGCGTGCAGGTGGCCGTCTCGCTCGATCGCAACGGGCTGCGTCCGTGTCGCTACAAGATTCGCGCGGACGGCATGGTGGTCGCCGGCTCTGAAGTGGGCATCGTGGACTTCGATCCGCGCGACGTGGTGGAGAGTGGAAAGCTTGGACCAGGCGGTGTGTTGTTGGTGGACACGGCTGGACGCCGCATCGTGCGCAATCTTGCCGCCAAACGTGAGGTGGCGACGCGTCGTCCGTACGCGCGCTGGATTTCGCAGCACATGGCAACCTTGCCCACGCAGGACGGAGTGGAGCCGCTGGTCAAGCCGAGTGAGCAGCTGCGTCCCGTACAGTTGGCCTTCGGGTATGGACATGAGGATTTGCGTCTCATACTCGAACCGATGGCGACGACGGCTGCGGAAGTGGTGTGGAGCATGGGCGATGACACGCCGCTCGCCGTGCTCTCGCAGAAATCGCCGCCGTTGTATTCGTACGTGCGGCAGCGTTTCGCGCAGGTGACCAATCCGCCCATCGACTCGCTGCGTGAATCGATGGTGATGTCCTTGCGCATGCATCTCGGGCAGCGTGGTTCGCCGCTGGTGGAGAAGTCGAGTTACGCTCGCATGTTGCGCATCGAACATCCGGTGTTGTTGCCGGCGGAGATGGAATTGCTGCGCACCTTTCCGGGGTTCAAGGCCGTCACGCTCGACGCGACGTGGCCGGCGCGCTCGCGCCCGGAAGCGCTCGAAGCGGTGATCGATGGACTCTGTCGACGGGCCGACGCGGCGGCGCGCAAAGGCGCGCGTCTGCTCATCATCAGCGATCGTGCGGCCGGGGCGGAGCGAGTGCCCATTCCCGCGCTGCTGGCGCTGGGGGCCGTGCGACAGCAGCTCGTGCGCACGAGCTTGCGCGCCAAGGTCGGACTGATCGTCGAAGCGGGCGATGTCGTCGAGCAGCACCACGTGGCGGCGCTTGTTGGCTACGGGGCAGAGGCGGTGCATCCGTGGCTCGCGCTGGAGACAGTGGCGACGCTGTTCACCGAAGTCGGTCATGGACGCAGCGACAGCGACGCCGATCGTCCACTGCCGGCGGAGGCGCAGTCGCGTTATCGCACGGCCGTCGAGAAGGGGTTGCTCAAGATTCTCGCCAAGATGGGGATCTCGACACTGTCGTCGTATTGCGGTGCGCAGGTGTTCGAGGCGCTGGGGCTTGGCGCGGAGGTGATCGATCGGTGTCTTGCCGGTACCGCGTCGCCGATCGGTGGCATCGGGTTCCGCGAACTGGCCGAAGATGTGCTCGGGCGTCATCGTAGTGCCTACGGCGCGGATGGTGTGGCGCTCTCGTCGTTGCCCGACGATGGACGGGCGCGCTTCCGCAAGGACGGCGAGACGCATGCATGGTCGCCGCAAGCCGTGTTGGCACTGCAGCAGGCGACGGGGAGCGCGCGCGCATCGCGAGCGACGGCCAGCGGCGACGACGCGTGGCGTGCATTCGTTGCGCGCACCGAAGCAACCGCACCGACGACGGTGCGCGATCTGCTCGCATTTCGTACCGGAACAGCGGTACCCATCGGCGAAGTGGAAGCGGTGGAAACGATCCGCGCGCGCTTCGTGTCCAGCGCCATGTCGCTCGGTTCGCTCTCACCCGAAGCGCACGAAACCATCGCCATCGCGATGAATCGGATGGGCGCGCGCTCCAATTCCGGCGAGGGCGGCGAGGATCCCGCACATTATCGCGCGACGGGAAACGATCGCTCCGACAGTCGCATCAAGCAGGTGGCGTCGGCGCGTTTTGGTGGCGAGGCACGCATCGAAAACCTGCCCCTGGAGGCGCTTGTCGACTACGCGAGTCCTTTTGCCGAGCTGGAGCGTTCGCGCTCCAAACCTTTGCTCGAAGCCTGCGCTCTCTTGAGGGGCCTTGGACTCGTGCGCCTCGGTGATCTCGCTCAGCTCCCCCGCGAGTCGCTCGCATCCCGCTTTGGCGAGGAAGGACTCCGGATCGTGCGCTGGGTGCAGGAAGGCTCGGAGCTGCCCTGGCCCTCGTTCCGGTTGCCTGAAGTCGTAGTCGAGCGTCTCGATCTTTACGCCTGCGACACGATGGCTCCCTGCTCGGAGCTTGAGCCCCTGCTTTTTGCCGCGCGCACGGTGATTGATCGCGCGATGGCGAGACTTCGCGCCCGCTTGGAGCGCGCCGCCACGATCCGTCTGGTTTTTGAACTGGAGTCCAAGATTCAAGACCGCGCCTGGGAGATCGAGTTCCCTCTCCCCCAGGGCGCAACGTCCGGAGTGCTGCCCATCCTCCGCGACCGGCTGCACTTTGATCTGCAGCGCACGCCTTTGGATTCGCCCGTGACCTCGATTGTCTTCGAGGTCCAAGAGAC
>CAYWCJ010000044.1:0-17595 GCA_964456595.1 uncultured Gemmatimonas sp.
TCCTTCATGCGCTGTGTCGGCTTGCCGAGGACGAACGTGCGCGAGATGTCGGAGCTGTAGCCTTCGACCTTGCAGCCGCCGTCGATGAGCAGGATGCTCCCTTCGCGCACTACCTGCGGCGTGACAGAGCCGTGTGGCAACGCGGAGTACTGGCCCACCTGCACGCCCGCTGAACCTTCATAGCCAAGCTGACGATGCGCGAGCTGCACCAGCCGCGCGAAATCGTCCTGCGTCATCCCTTCCTTGAGCGACTTCCACGCCGCCTCGTACGCGCGGTGCGTGACCTGACTCGCGAAGCGCATCAATGCGATCTCGTGCGCGTCCTTGATGGTGCGACAGCCGCCGGTGACGGGCGTTCCGCTGACCACCTTCACGTTCGGAATGTGCGCGGCACCGTCGGCGAAGACGAAGCGCACGGTCTCCTCGGCACCTAACGTCGCCGTGCTCAACCCGCGTGCCTTGAGCCCCTGCGCAATGAGCGCGTACGGACTCTCGTGCTCCTCCCACGCATACACCGTCGCGTCCTTGCCGAGCGGACCGAGATGGGCCTGCTCCATCGCGCGCTCTTCCTCGAACTTGGGCGTCACGAGAAACGCGCTCCCATTCACGGGAACGATCGCGGCCAGCAGTCGCTCACTGAGTCCCCACCGGATGCCGGTGAAGTACTCCATCGACGTGCCGCCCGTCAGCAGCAGCGCGTCGATCTTGTTGGCTTTCATCAAGCCGCGCGCTTTTTCGAGTCGTGCGCGACGTTCGTCCACCGAAATCGGCGTCATGGCGCCGCGCATCGAGGTCAGCGCCTTGATGGCGGGCGGCAGGTCGCCGGGCAGCTGCGCACCGCCGCCGTGATCGTCCTGCGCCTGCGATGACGAGGCACCAAGCGAAAGGCCGGCGACGGTGGCGACGGAGGTGCCGAGAAAGGTGCGACGATTGGTCATGGCAGGAGTGGTGGGCGTGGACGTGGCCTAGTGGCTTCGGTTGACTTGCGACGGATTTCGTTTTGCTTGAGCAATCTGGACGCTGTCTCACACTTCGCGAGGACCTAGTGCCTTATTCATCGCTTCGACGAGCCTGTCTGCGGACTGCTTTCCGCACGCTGGCTCTCCTGACCGCTTCGGCGCTGACCCTGGTGCCGGCTGCGGCGGTTTCCGCTCAGTCCACCGGCACCATCGCCGGTCGCATCACCGACGGTGACAACGGCCAGCCGATTGTCGCCGCCCAGGTCACCGTCAACGGCACCCAACTGAGCCGTGCCACCGGGGACGATGGCCGATTTCTCATTCCCGGAGTCACCGCCGGCTCGGCCACCATCACGGTGCGCCGTATCGGCTATCTGCAACAGACGCGCACCGTGGTCGTGACCGCCGGCGGTACGGTGACCGTGGACATGGCGATGGCCAAGAGCAGCGTCTCGCTCACCGGCGTGGTGGTCACCGCCACCGGCGAGGAGCGCAAGAAGGAAGTCGGCAACGCCGTCACCACGGTTGGCAGCGCCGATTTCGAGCGCGGTGGCGTGGGGAACACGCAGCAGATCCTGCAGGGGCGCTCGACCGGTGTGACGGTGCTCGCCAACAGTGGCAGTCCGGGCGCCGGCGGCACGATCCGGCTGCGCGGCGTGAACTCCATCACACAGGGGAACCGTCCGCTCATCTACGTGGACGGCGTCCGCATTTTCAATGGCAACTCGCCCACCGGCGTGTCGTCACGCCAGTCGGTCTCGCCGCTCAACGACATCCCCGCGTCCGACATCGACCGCATCGAAGTGGTGAAGGGGCCGGCGGCCACGACACTCTATGGCACCGAAGCGTCCGGCGGTGTCATCCAGATCTTCACCAAGCGTGGCCGCGAAGGTCCGCCACGCTGGACGGTCGAAGCGGCGGGCGGCATCAACAGCATGGGCGACTTCGGTCCGCGCTCCGACCCGACGCGCATGTTCCTGCGCGAGTGTCGTGGCCCGAACATGGTGGACGCGAACGGCGTCGCCTTTGAAGATCCCACTTGCCCGGCCAGCGGCTCGTGGCTCAAGAGCGGCTACATCGGTCGATACGCACTTGGCGTCCGCGGCTCCAGCGGCGGCATCAACTACGCGCTCTCCGGCAATCTCGAAAACGAGGCCGGTGTGCTGCGCGTCGGCACCAACAAGACGGGCGGTCTGCGCGCCAACATCGGCTTCTCGCCCAGCAAGACGACCACGCTGACGCTCAACTCCTCGTGGCAGCGCCGCAATACGGCCATGATTTCCGACGGCAACAGCGCCGACGGCTTTCTGCTGAACGTGTCACGCGGCCCCGGCTCGAACTTCAAGGGCGGTGGCTGCAGCACCACGACGATCATCTGCGTCGTCAACGACACCATGTTCTCCAAGGCGAACACCATCGGGGGCGACCACTTCATCCTCGGCGGCACGGCCACCTGGAATCCGCTCAGCAGCGTCACCAACCGCCTCTCCGTCGGCATCGACTACAACGCCACCGATCAGCGCACGATCAACCCCTTCGGTTACCTGCGCACGCCCACGGGCCAGTACTTCCAGACACTCTGGAACCGGCAGCTGATCACGGTGGACTACGCCACGTCGTGGAAGCAGACCTTCTCGAGCCAATTCACCGGCACCACGTCGTTCGGCGGACAGCTTTTCGACAGCCGGCTCAACTCCACCGACCTGCAGTCGGACAACTTCGCCGGCCCGGGCACGCCAACGCTCGTGTCGGGTTCGTTGCGACAGATCACCGACGTGAACCAGCAGCGCGTCATCAATGCCGGCTTCTTCGTGCAGCAGATGATCGGCTGGCGCGACCGACTCTTCGTCACGCTTGGCAACCGCACCGATGGCAACAGCGCGTTCGGCCAGAGCTTCGGTCTGCAGAACTATCCCAAGGCGAGCCTGTCGTACGTGCTCTCCGACGAATCGTTCTGGCCGTCGAATCTCGTGGAGACGTTCAAGCTCCGCGCGGCCGTTGGTGAGGCGGGCAAGGCGCCCGGTGCGTTCGACGCGACACGCACCTGGAACCCCATCGCCGCTGAAGGCGGCCAGTCGGCGTTCACGCCGGGACAGCTTGGCAATTCGAATCTCGGTCCGGAACGCACGCGCGAAACGGAGCTTGGCTTCGACGCCGGATTGTTCAACGGGCGTGTCGGTGTGGTGTTCACGTACTTCAACGCGCGCACCAGCGACGCGATCATCAACGTGGCGTATCCGCCGTCGCAGGGCTTTTCGGCGAACCAGCCGGAGAATGTGGGCGAGATCGTGAACAAGGGCATCGAGGCGCAACTGTCCGCCAACTTCGAGCCAACGAGCTGGGCCCGCATCGACGCGCGACTGCAGTACACCAACGTGAAGGGCGAAGCGACCGATCTGGGTGGTCGCGTGCTGACCATCGACGCGCTCTCGCGCAGCTACGTGCAGGAAGGATTGCCGTTGCCGGCGTACGTGGGCCTGCGCGTGGCCAACCCCGACGCGTTCGAAGCGCCAGTCATCGAGACGGACAAGTTCCTTGGCGCCACGTTTCCCACGCACATCATCAATCCGTCGCTCACGCTCACGCTGTTCAAGGACGTGAGCATCGAAGCGATCGGAGAGTTCCAGCGCGGCGGCCACCTGCTCAACGCGAACGGCTTCCAGAATGCCGGGTTGGGCATCTGGCAACCGTGTTTCACGGCGCAGCGTGCCCTGCGTGCTGCAGCAGCGGGCGACGCCTCGGCGTTGGCCGGCGTGAACGCAGGCGATCGTGCGCGCTGCGCCATCGTCGCGGCCCAGCGTGATTACAGCTACTGGGTGGAAAGCTCGGACTTCTTCAAGCTGCGCAGTCTGTCCGTGTCCTACGACGTGCCCAAGCGCTTCACGCGCGGCGCGCGCAACACGACCGTGTCGTTCGCCGGCCGGAACCTGTTCGTGAACACCAAGTATTCCGGCTCCGATCCCGAAGTCGCCGATCAGCGCACGAGTACGTTCTCGCGTCGCGACTACTACAACTTCCCGCCCTATCGCACCTTCCTCTTCAGCGTGCGGACGGGATTCTGATGCCTACCATGTCTACGACCCCAACGATGCGACGCTCGCTTGTGCCGTCGTCCCTGATCGCGCTCTCCGTGCTGCTCGGCGCGTGCGATTTCCAGGTGACGAACCCCGGCCCGCTGCTCGACGAAGATCTGAACTCACCCGCCGCCGTCCCTTCCCTGGTGAGCGGCATGGGTGGCGATCTCTCGAATGCAATCGGCAACTACCTCACCCGCGGCTCGCTGGCCGCGTTCGAACTCAACCACTCGGGCAATTTCGCGGCGGAGCGGCAGTTTGCCTCCGGTGTGATCCGGCCGGAGGATGTGAACGGCGACTGGGCACGCTTCCAGACGGCGCGATTCGTCGCGGAGAACGGCCTCGAGCGCATGAAGACGGTGCTTGGCACCGCATTCGAATCGAACCCCAACACGCCGCGCGCCTACCTGTACGCCGGATTCGCCAACCGTTTCCTGGGCGAGAACCTCTGCAACGCGGTCATTGATGGTGGACCGTCACAGCCGAACAGCGTGCATTTCGCGCGTGCGGAATCGCTGTTCACGCGTGCGCTGACGCTGGCGCGTGCGCAGAACAACACGGCCCTCGTGAACGCGGCATTGGCCGGCCGCGCGCAGGTGCTCGCGGCGCAGAACAAGTGGACCGATGCGGCGGTCGACGCGGCGCTGGTGCCCACGGCGTTCCGCCACAACGCCATCTTCTCCATCAACACGGCGCGAGAGAATCTCGACCTGGCCACGCAGACCATCACACGTCGCGAAGTGACCGTCTTCAACACCGTGTGGGTGGCCGACCGTGACACGCGCGTGCCGTACGATACCGTGCGCACGACGGCGGGCGGGTTCCAGACCGGGCAGGACGGCGCCACGCGTTTCTTCCGACAGCGCAAGTACATCACGCTTGGTGATCCGGTGCCGCTGGCCAAGGGCACGGAGATGCTGCTCATCCGCGCCGAGGCGGCACTCCGCAACAACGATGTCACCGGCGCGATGACGTTCATCAATCTGGAGCGTGCCTCGTTCACGTTGCCCGCGCTGACCGCTGCAAATGCGGCAGCAGCGTGGACGATCCTGCAGCGCGAGCGTGGGGCAGTGCTGTGGCTCGAAGGGCGCCGCCTGTGGGATCTCCGACGCTGGCTTGCCGACGGGCGAAGCACCGTGCTGCAGAACCGCAGCACGTGCGTGCCGATCAGTCTCGAGGAAATCGGCGCAAACGCGAATCTGCGGTAGTCGCTGCAGAAAGAATCGCCGTACGGACTGCACCGGTCGGCGGGAACTTCCCACGCCTCGCGCGTCTACTACATGGTGTGCCGCCGTTGCGCGGTGCGTTCGAGTCTTTCGCGTTCAGGAGTTGGTCATGCCCTCGTTGTCGAATCGTCGCCGCGCACGCGGTGCAACTGTGGTCGCGGTGACACCGGTGATGACTCCGGCCCGCATCGTTGCGTCATTGGTCACCACGGCGGTGGTCACGCTGTTGCTCCTTGGCGCAGGTACGGTGCAGGCGCAGAGCCAGGCTACGAAATCGGTGGCGTCGCGTCCGTCCACGCCCACGCAGTTCCGCAAGCCTGCCGACGGTGAGCTCAAGAAGCTGCTCACGCCGATGCAGTATCAGGTCACGCAGCACGAGGCCACCGAGCCGCCGTACCGCAACGAGTTTCATGACAGCAAGGCGGCCGGCATCTATGTCGATATCGTCTCCGGCGAAGCGCTCTTCAGCTCCACCGACAAGTTCGATTCGGGCACGGGCTGGCCGAGCTTCACGAAGCCGCTGGTGAAGGAAAACCTGCGTACGGTCACCGATCGCATGCTGGGTATCGAGCGCATCGAAGTACGTTCGCGCACCGCCGACTCGCATCTCGGTCACGTCTTCGACGATGGTCCGCGTCCGACCGGTTTGCGTTATTGCATCAATTCGGCGTCGTTGCGTTTCATTCCGGCGGATCAGCTCGAGAAGGAAGGGTACAGTGAATATGCGAAGCTGTTTGCAGCAGCAAGCAAGCAGACACAGCGGTGAGCGTGCGTCGCGCGTGAAACGCGATGTGATGCACGATGTGATGCACGATGTGATGCATATGTGATGGCCCTGTGATGTGCGCCTATTGACGGCGCGTACCGGTCACCGTAACGATGGCCGCGCGGATGCAGCGCGCGGCCATTCTGACTTCGCGGCATTCGATGGTAGCGCCCTCAGCCGTGGGGTGTTCAATGAGCAGCAGTGTGTTGCAGACCGCCATTCGCGATTTCCTGAAGAGCGCCATTGGCGACAACTTCCGAATCTCGGGTCTGCATGTCGATGGCGTGGAGGTCACGCAGTCGATTCAGTATCGAGAGGCCGATCGCCATCTCACCGATCCCGCCGATCGCGGGCCGGACAATTCGATTCGACTGGTTGCGGACAAAGCGGCGCGCGTGCGCGTGTACGTGCGGAACCGACCAGAGCCACTGTCCGGCGTAGTTGGCACCATCACGGTGCAGCGTCGTCGATACGGATTGTGGCAGGATGTCGGTCCGCTCGAGCAGCTGTCGCCGCGTTCCGTCACCGCCGAACCGTCGCCCGGCTACGCCGCCGAACGCAGTTCGATGTGGAATACGCTCAACTTCGTCATTCCTGCGTCGCTGATGCGTGGCGTGTTGCGATTGCGTGTGCAGGTGAAATCGCCGGACGCCAGTCAGCACGATGAATGGGTGGAGGACGTGGACGCGTCCTTGCTGCAAACGCTCACGTTACGTGGGATTCCCATCACGTACATCGGACCCGATGACGCGGGCAATCCCATCACGCTCGCGCCGCCGGTCGCCGCTGACTTCGTGCGTACGGCCGCGACAACGCTGCGCATGTTTCCGGTTTCGCAAACACCGCGCGTGACGCTGGCCGGGTTGATGACGTGGCGCGAGCCGCTGCTTGGCGCAATCGTCAACGGTGCCTGTCCGGCGAGTTGGAACTCGTTGCTCTTCTGGCTCGGTCTCATTCGCCTGGCCGACGGGAATCGCACTGATGCATTGTACTACGGACTCTTTCCTTCGGGCATCCCGATTGGCGGTGCGGCCGGCTGCGGTGGTGGCTCCGCCGGCGTTGGTGCGGGCGCGGTCGGTGACGGCATGACGATGGCCCATGAACTCGGCCACGTGCTTGGATTCGATCATGCGCAGTGCGGACTTGGTGCGGGTGACGCGGGCGACCCGAACTATCCCGCGTACGAGCCCTATGACACGGTGGCGAATCGAATGGCGTCGCTCGGCGAGTACGGCACGGATGTCACCAATGGCACCATCTACACGCCGCGGTGGTCGTCCGACTTCATGTCGTACTGCGGACCCCGGTGGATCTCGTTGTATCACATGGCGCGCCTGCTGCCGAATCAGCGGTTCAATCCGACATTCATCTCGAGTGGCCGCGAAGAGTTGCCGCCGTACTTTGACGAGCAGTATCACGGCCCGTCCATCTTCGATCGTCCCGATCCGCCACCACCGTGGGTCGGTCGGTCCAAGTATCTGCGACGCGAAGTCGATCCCGTACGACTGATTGCCGTAAGCGGCGTGCTGCTCAGCGACAGTATCGAGATCCGGAGCGTCATTCGACTGACCACCGGCCCAACGTCCAACGGTCAGCGCATTCCCGGCGCGTTCGTGGAAGTGCTCGACGCCAACCTGCGCGTGTTGCAGCGCACGCCGTTGCGTCGCCTGACCACGCGGGCGTGTGGGTGCGGGTGCGGTGGTGGCGACGGACATGACGCGGAGCCGCCAACGGGGCTCGTGCAGGCACTGATTCCCGACACCGACGAAGCGTTCACCATTCGCGTCGTGATGGACGACAAGGAAATCTGGACGCGTCAGGGTTCGCAGCAACCGCCCGTGGTCTTCGAAGTCAGTGCCGTGGTGGACGGAGAGTTGCTGATCGTGACATGGCAGTCGTCCGTCTCCGATGCGTTTCCGACTGAACGCATGGTGCGCTGGTCCAACGACGATGGACAGCAGTGGCAGGCGCTGGCGGTGAAGCTCGATGAAGATCGCGCCGAGGTCTCCACGCAGAGCGTCACCTGCGGCACGATACGGGTGCAGGTGACCGTCTCCGATGGTTTCTACAGCACGACGGCTGATCCGGTGAGTGTCGACATTCCACGACGTGCGCCACAGCTCTCGATTCTGTGGCCTGCCAGCGGATGCACCGTGCGCACCGACGAACCCGTTCGCCTCTGGGGTGCGGCGAGTGCATGCAGCGGCGATGTGCTCGAGGGTGAGTCACTCACCTGGTATCTCGATGGGGAGCGCGTCGGCACCGGCGCCGAAGTGTGGGCGCATCTCGCGGACTACGACGGCGAACATGTCGCGACCCTCAAGGCCGACGACGGCAACTCGCGGTCGGAAGTGTCCGTCGTCTTCAACAGCAACTGCAACGGGCGACAGCCCTATCGCGGGACGCGCGGAGGCTAAGCCGCTACTTCACCACCACATCGAGTCCGAGCGCCACGGCGATCACGAGGACCTGTTCCGCGGTGACAGGCAGACCGACGAACGACCAGTTGCTGAAGGGTGCACCGAAGAAGGTGCACTCGTGAAGGTGCAGTCGATCGGCCACGCGCGATCCGGAGTGAGAGTGACCGAGTGGACGCGATCACGTTCTGTCGAGTCTGCTTGTGCAGGTCTTTCCGTGGGAACATGATCGCATAGCTCCATACGCGCCATTCGCCTTCTGAAACCGTCATCATGCCCTCCTCTCGCTTCTTCTCGTCGCGCCGTTCATGCGCACTGTTGTGCGGCGTTGCCCTGAGTACGCTGGCCTCGACGGCATCGGCGCAGATCGTCGACAACTTCGAATCGTACTTTCTGGGCTCGCTGCCCTCGCCCACCTGGCTCGATGCCGGCGCCGTGCTGCCCCAAGGGCGCATTCCGCCCTTCCCGTCGGCGTATGTGATCAGCACGCTGGATGCGTTTGGCAATCCTACGAAAGCCGTTGCCACGGTCGGCGATCTGGCGACCAGCAAGGGGATCTACGCCGCCGTGCCCGTCTCCACGTTCTATCTGCTTCGTGCCGACGTGCGCGTGGATCGCTACAGTGATGCGCCGGTATCAACAACCGAAGACTGGGCGATGCAGCTGACCTTCGGCCAGAATGGCGTCGCGAACTGGGCGTACACGCCTCAACTTGGCATCTACGCCTCGTCACTGACACAAGGTTGGCGACTGTTCAGCAACAACCCCTCGGCGTTCCTCGACCTCGATCTCCAGGTCGCCGCAAACGTGGGCACGTGGTACACCGTCCAGCAGAGCTTCGATGCCTTGCTCGGCGTGTTCCACAGCCAGATCTGGGACGCCGCCAGCGGAACGGTGCTGCTCGACTCGTTCAACACGCTGAGCGGCTGGGATCCCGCCGACGCCAAATTCGACGCCTGGGCATTCATCGCCGGCGATTTATCGGCGAACGACCAGGTCGGCAATATCGGCGTGGTCGACAACGTGAACATCGTTGCCACCAGCGTTCCCGAGCCGGCCACGCTTGCGTTGCTCGCCATGTGCCTGATTCCAGCGGCCGCGGTGGCACGGCGGCGGCGGCGGTAGGGGCGGCGAACACACTGGCGTCCGCGGCAGGGCCGGTTCTTCGGATTGGTCACTCGGGACGTACATCGAAAACGGCCCGCCGCGATTCCTCGAGGCAGGCCGTTGTCGTTTCAATACTTCCCCAGTGGCTAGGGAGGGAATTGAACCCCCGACACGCGGATTTTCAGTCCGCTGCTCTACCAACTGAGCTACCTAGCCATTCCGACCCGAGCAGCGTCCCGCCCGAGTCGAGCAGTCAAACATAACCGGCGGCGGCGCATCGCCAACCCCTTCGACTACCCCCTCCCCTCCACGATTGACGACCAACGCCCACCCTCAGGGTGACGGCCGCCGCGCGACGTTGGTCACGTGCGCATTCACGGCATGCGCGAACCTGAGCCCGAACACCCCGTCCGGCGAGACCTGGCTCCGTGCCAATGACACCGCCTCCGTGCCATTCACTGAAAACGTCACCCTCTGCGCGCCCACAGCCACGCGAAAATCGTTCTTCATCGCGTCCTTGGCCGTGGCCAGCTTGATCGCCGTGAGATACGTCCAGTCCTTGAGCATCACGGTCTTGTTGCCCACCCGCTGCTTCACGAGAAAGCGGCCGTCGTTGCGCAGCAGGAAATACGTGTAGCGCTGCGCAGCACCAGCGAGGTCCTGTCCGCCAACGAACACGCCGTACCCTTCGCGATCGCGACCCTTCGTGGGGAAGAGAAAGATCGAACTCTCGATGGTGAAATTGCCGCGCGCGCTGCTGTCCGGATGCCAGAGAATGGCGTTGGGACCCGTGGTGACATGAAAGCCAGGCGTCATCTGCACGAATGACAACGAGTCGCCCTTCTTGAAGTCGCCGTGCATGTCCTCCGAGCCATCGATGCGCGTGAGCCACCCGATGGGAATCTTCCCTTCGTTGCCACCGCTCTTGTGCTGCGGCTGCTCCTGCGCATGCACTTGCCCAGTCGCGAACGTATGGGCGGCGATGGCGCAGGCGAGCACAGCGAACCACGAACGACAGATACGACCGCGTGAACCGTATCGGAACATGACGACTCCAGCTGGGGATGACTACACGCTGGAGTCCACGGCCGCGGAACGCAACTCGGCGGACGGTAATTCGGCCGAACGCAGCGCCGCTGCAGTCCGCTCGTCTGAGGGATAGAACAGCTCCACGGTCAACTCCGCCAACGTGATGTCGCGTGGCGAGCCGAGTGTGGCAAGCGTGGTGAACATCGACAGCGGAACGCCGTGCAGCACCAGTTCGCAAGGCACGAGCAACGCCGGCGTTGCCTGATGCGCGGATGCACCGTCCTCCATCGCAGGATGAGATGTGTCGCTGCGCGAAGACGTAGCGCGCGACGACGTCGACCGCGACGACGCCCCACGCCGCATCAGCGTGCGCACATTCGGATACGCGCTCACCTCCTCGAACAGCGCCGCCAACCGCACATCGGCACTCGACGCCACGAGTCGTTCGAGCTCCGTCACCAGGTAACTCCCCCACGCCGCGAAGTTGGTCGTGATCGCCGCGAATCCTGCTGGATGCAGACTGGCGCGAAACATGTTCAACGACGGCGAGGTGAGATGCGCGGGCAGCAACGCCACCATGCGCTGCGCTGCGCGATTGGCCAGGACGACGTTCCACTCACGATCGAGCGCCACGCCCGGATACGGATCGTGCGCATGGAGCAGGCGCTGCATCGCGTCACGTACGGCGGCCAGATCCGGTGCAGCGAGTGGCGTCTCCGAAAAGCGCGGCGCATAGCCACCCGCCTGCAACAGATCATTCTGCACCCGCAACGGGATAGCCAACTGCTCGGCGAGGGCGAGAATGACATCGGGACTTGGGCGCGACCGACCGGTCTCGATGAAGCTGAGATGCCGCGCCGACACACCGCTCTCCAGCGCCAGCGCGAGCTGACTGCGATGCCGCTTCACGCGCCAGTCGCGCAACATGTCGCCGAGGTCCTGATGCACTTTCATCCGCCAACGAACGCACGAGCGCCGGCGTTCATCAACCGCAGTTCAACCGGCAATTGCCCGTGAAGCTGTCGCGGTCTCCGAGCGAACCAGACCGCGCCACTCGAGCGCTGCGAACACGAGTACGGCGTCGAGCTGCAGCAGCACGAACAGCTTGCCCAAACCACTCGGCGAGACAAGCGTCGACAGTAGTAACGCCGCGCACGCGATCGCAAAGCCGACGTTGCCGATGACGATGAAACCGATGAGCGACGAGCGGACCGGTGCGCGGCGCGCGAGCACGACCAGCAACGACGCGTACACCACGAAGAAAAGACCACTTTCGAACAGCAGCGCACTTGGCAGCGATGTGAGAGTCGCCAACCAGTCGGTGGCCACCAATTGCAGCACGCCCATCGCACCGCTCACCACAGCGTCGATGAGCAGTGCCGTCCGCAGAAGCGACGACGGGACGACGGAACGCGTGAGCATTCCGGTGAGATCGCGTGACGCACTGCGGTTGATGGAAGGCAAATCGACAGGCATGGACAGAGTCTCCGTTGAGGTGTGGGAGTACTCTTGCACGAACACCACCGCAAATCGATTACCTGGGAGGTAAGTGGATCTCCTCGCTCAACGCTTCCGCGACAGCAACAGGTCGATCGTGGTCGTCCACTTCGTGCCGTCCTACCGTTGGCCATGTGAATGGTCGCGGTGCCTTCCCACTCGCCCGCCAGCCAGGTAAAGGGCGCCATCGCCTGCTTCGCTTCAGCGAGCATCGCGACGCGCGGGTCGCCTTGGGGTGCGGCGGACTGCGCCACGGAGGACTGCGCTGCGGCGGGCGCCGCGACCAGCAGCAATGCGCCGAGTACGATCGATCGAACGTGTGATATGATGTCTTCCGTGGTCCTTCGACAGGGTGGAGACGCGTGATGAGGACGGAATGCTCGCCGGTCGGAACGTCGGTGTCTTGAACGAATGCGACCGCCGCTGTGGAAACCTCGGCCGCCGGAGCAGGGCGTCACCGACCTCGTCGATCGGGCGGGCCGGAACCTCGGCAATCCATGCATCGAAGACGGCCGTCACCTGCGCCTCATGCTCCATCGATGCGACGGTATCGGTCAGCGACATCACCGACGGGCCAAGCACGGATGCGGCGAGGACATTCTGTTCGCGCAGTTGCGCCGGCGGCACGCCAATCCACCACGCGCCCGCTTCCGGACGAAAGCGTATGCCCCAGTAGCGCATCCCGGCGCGCAGGGGAACTTCGTATGGCCCCTGTCGCACACCCAGCAGATAGGCGCCCACCCCCCGACCGGCCGCGCAGGCGAGCGTGAGGGTCACACAGCCGTCCGGCCAGACACGATGCACGAAGCCGGGATCGGGGAGCGCACGCACGTTGAATCCCCAGTACGTCAACGCGATGTCGCGGGAGCGCTCTCCCGGTACGAACTCGCTGTAGCTGAGCGGACGATCACTCACGGCGGTGGGTGCGCTGCGGGAGGATGCTGGAACTCGCCAGGTGTGTGTCGTCTCGCGCGGTTACGCGCGCTGTGGCCAACTCGCCGTGATGACGCTCTTCAACCCGCCGCGCACGTTGAAATCACCAACGACCGTGATCTGCTTGGGCTCACACGACGCGACAAGATCGTCGAGAATGCGATTCACTGCACGCTCGTAGAAAATCCCGTCGTTGCGGAAGCTCCAGAAATAGAGCTTGAGGCTCTTGGCCTCGATGCACTTTTCGGCCGGCCGATACGTGATGCGAATGGTGGCGAAATCGGGGGCGCCACCTTCAAGCAATGTCAGTTCCGCCGCGTCGCTTTCGATCCCGCCAAGCGGGCAGAGCGACGTGAACTCGGTCGTTTCCATGAAGATCTCGTAGTCACGATCGGCGTACGGGTTGGCGAACGTCTCGAGCAGTTGGGGTTTGGGCATGACGCAAGGTAATGAAGCGAGTCGGATGGACCGACAACCACCAAGTTTCCGCGAAAAGCCCAAGCCGGTGCGTCGCCGAAAAGCCCGCTTTTCGCTGTGCCGAGTCTCAAGTACTACGTGAACCGTGACAGTGGAGCCGAATTTCCGCATGCCTAGCTCTCAAAGCTCACCACCCAAACTCGGAGCTGGACACTTGGTGGTTGACCACCCCGCCCTACTTCCCCGTCGCTCTGAGCTTCTTCGACCACTCCTCCAGCAACAACTTCTCCGCCGTCGTCAGTGCTCCCATCCCTTCTGCCGCGATCTTGTCCAGCACTGCATCGAATGCCGTCGACGGCACCTGGGTCACGATTGCGGTGGTCGCAGCGACCGGCGGCGCGGGGCGCACGCGTGCGACGGCAGCTTTGCTCTGGGCCACGATCTCGTCTACATCGCGCTCACGCGGACGTGAAGAACTCTTCGGCACCGGGCGCGGGGTTTCGTCGCCGTAGTCCGGTGCCGGCGCGATGCGACGTCGCAGTTTGTCGAGACTCTGCGCGTTCGGGGTCTTGAGGTAAATCCACCCGGCCACCATGCCGCCGATGTGCGCGGCGTAGGCCGTGCCGCCCATGCCGCCGCTGTCGAGCACGGCCATCAGGATGTTCATGACGGCCATGAAGACCACGAGCCAGCGCACTTTCATCGGCACGACACCGAAGAACAGCACTTCATCGTCGGGCCAGCGCGAGGCGTATGCGACGGCCACACCGAGAATGGCGGCGGACGCGCCGATGAGCACTCCACCACTGCGCTGGAACATGTAGTGGAACGCCCAGCCACCGAGTCCGCACCACAGGTAGAACCAGGTGAAGGCGCTGCTCCCCCACGCCCGCTCGACGCGCGGACCGAACAGCCACAACGTCCACATGTTGAGCGCGAGGTGAATCAATCCACCGTGCACGAACATGTACGTCATCACCGTCCACAACGAACGCGACGCGAGATCGCCCGGCGCGTAGCCGAGCGCGTTCGCCATGTTGGCGTCGCCGGTAAGTGTGGCCTGCACGAAGTACACACCGATGCACAGGCCCATGAGCCAGTACACGGCGGTCACACTGCGGGGCTGCTCGAACTCGTCGTAGGTTGCGTAGGCCATGGAAAGCGGCGGTACCGATCAGTGTTGCGACGCGTGGCGTTTCGAGCGTTCGAGCGCCAGATGGACGATGCGCTCGCACAGGTCGGGAAACAAGACGCCTGCCGCGTGCGCGGCCTGCGGGATGAGACTGGTCGGTGTCATGCCCGGCAACGTGTTGGCTTCCAAACACCACGGCTGCCCGTGGGGGTCCAATCGGAAGTCGATTCGGGCGTAACCGCCGAGCTTGAGCGCCGTGAACGCGCGCCGCGCCTGGTCGGCCAGCTTGGCCTGAATTTCGGGCGACAGCTGCGCCACGAACTCCTCGGCCATCCCCGGCGTGTACTTGCACTCGTAGTCGTAGAGCTCCTTCACCGGCTTGATCTCGATCGTCGGCAGGACCTCGTCGCCCAGAATGCCGACCGTGAGTTCCTGGCCGGGGACAAAGCGCTCGACCATGACTTCGTCGTCAAAGCGGAACGCCTCGCGAATGGCCGCTGCCAGCTCACCGGGTTCGCGCACGATGGAAAGCCCGACCGTGCTTCCCTGCTTGGACGGCTTGACCACCACCGGCCAATCGAGATGACGGCCCACCTCGTCGGCATCCAGTCCCTCGGGGGGCGACATGAGCCAATTGGCCGTGGCCACACCCGCCGCGCGGAACACGACCTTGCTCAGATGCTTGTCCATGGCCAGTGCGCTGGCCAGCAGTCCGCTGCCGGTATAGGGCACACCGGCCATGTCCAGCACGGCTTGAACGGTCCCGTCTTCTCCCTGGCCACCGTGGAGTGCCAGAAAGACGCAGTCTGCGCCGGTGATGTCCGGGAGGGTGCCGAGTACCGGGGAGAGCGAGCGCGAGGCCAGACCGGCCAGCGCCTCGAGGGTGGGCGGCGCGCTGCCGACGCCGGCCGCCAGCAGCGCCGCTTCGGTCTCGCGCGACAGCACGCCGTCAGCCGGGTCGAGACAGGTGACCTCGTGACCGCGGGCGCGGAGTGCGACGGCAATGCGGAGCCCCGAGGAGAGCGAGACGTCGCGTTCGGCGGACACGCCGCCCAGGAGCACCGTGATCTTCATTCTCTGTGTGAACGGGTCTCTGTATGAACGGGTCTTTCGACGATGCCTGCCGCAGCGCGCGTCGAGCGGTTCGGCGACGCCCTGCACGAGAGCGTCCCGACGAATTCTAACGGTCCGGGCGGCGCCTCACCGGCCGAGTGTGCCGGCACCGGCAACCACAACGGCAACCACAACGGCAACCACAACGGCAACCACGACTGACTGTCACGGATAAGAGCGGATCGACTGCTATGATCTTGCGGATACAGCGAACACCACAAACAGCAGTTGTTTGCAGTTTTCGTGCAAATCCCTGTTCCATCCGTTCCTATCCGTGATAGTCAGTTGCTTTTCTTGTTGTTTTGGGGGTTTGCTCTTGCTGTAGGCGGCGGCTCCACGCGGCCCGCCGCACCGCGGGTTGTGACGCGCCGACGCCCGGGCGGGTAGTGCGGGATGAACGGATCGAAACCACTCTATCCTGACCCGAACCATGCAATCGCTGCTCCGCTCCATCGCCGTGACCGCGCTCGTGTTGGCGACTGCCGCCTGCTCGAACCACTCCTCGATCGCCGACCCGAAGGACTCGTCGCCAAGGGAGGGGATCGTTGCCGGCACGCTGCAGGCGACCGTCGCCAATGGTACCGTGACACTGCGCAACACGACCGAATTCGTCGTCGGCTACATGGTGATCGACAAGGACATGATGACCATCGCGCTCTTCCCACCGTGCGGTGCCACATGCCCGACGCTTGTGCAGGGTGCGCAGGTGTCGTTCAAGTACAGCCAGATCGGGGGTTACACCGCGCGCTCGACAGAAGCGAACGTGCTGTGGTGGACGTACATGCGCGCCGCGGATGGCACGCTCCGCCCGACGGGTGGCACGCAGGTCACGCCCATCAAACTGTAAGGTCGCCGAGCGCAGCGCAGTCGATCGCCGCGTATCGTTGGCTCGCGCATAACGCGCTCGTTCAGACCGTGTCCTTTCACACGACGAGAATCAACAGGTACCATGCAGGCGCTCGATCCGGAAATTCTCCGCAAGGCACAGCAGGGCGATCGCGACAGCTTCGCCATGCTCGTGGAGAGCTACTACCCACGCGCGCTGCGCTTTGCGATACAGATGTTGTCGCGTCGTGAAGATGCGGAAGAGGCGGTGCAGGACGCCTTCCTCCGCGTGCATGACAACCTGGCGCGGTTCCGTGAGGATGCACCCTTCGATCCGTGGTTCTTCCGCATCCTCGGGAACCGTTGCCGCACACTCGCCAGCAAGCGCAAACGGCATCACGACATCATCGACTACGGCGAGTTGCCCATCGATGCCGCCGGTGAAGCCGATCCCGAAGCACCCGATCCCGCGTTCACACGCCAACTGCACCACGCCCTCGCCGCCTTACCCGCAGAACAACGCGAAGCCTTTCTGCTCCATCACGTGAACGACATGGACTACGAAGAGATGACCATCGTGACGGGTGCCAAGGGCTCCACCCTCCGCATGCGCGTGAAGCGCGCCATCGACACGTTGCGCGTGATCCTGCGCGAGGGAGCGATCCATGAATAGCCACTCGAGTCACGATCCGAAACACAATCCGAAACACGATCCGAAACACAATCCGCAGTACAACGCGCCGCAGTCGCGCGACCTGTCGTGTCGCGACCTGTCGTCACGCGACGTTCGCGATGACGATGTGCTGATGCAGCAGGTGCGCGCCGCACTCACGCCGATGCCGACGGTCGACCGGCGCGCGATCGCCAGCATTCTCACTACCGTCGCGCAGCGCAGAACGTCGCGCGTCGAGCGGTGGCGGGCGTGGTTTGACTTGCGTCTCGATGATCTCCGGCTCGCCACCTCGCCGCTGTCGCGCGGCATGGCGCTGGCCACGATGGCCGTCGTGGTTGGCTTCGTCGCCCGCGGCTCGATCATCGATCGCGCCAAGCCGAAGGGAACAGCGGCGACGTATGCGACATCACCCACGACATCACCCACG
>CAYWCJ010000044.1:17695-21267 GCA_964456595.1 uncultured Gemmatimonas sp.
CAAGCCGAAGGGAACAGCGGCGACGTATGCGACATCACCCACGACATCACCCACGGCATCACCCACGACATCACCCACGACATCACAGGTCCGCGTGCCGAACGCCAACGGCGCAGCGCTCGTGCCGGTCCAAGGCGCGACCGATCCGGCCAGCATGAACGTGCCTGTGCAGTTCGTGCTCGATGCACGCGAAGCGGCCGATGCGTCGCAGCTGTCCGTCGTCGGCGATTTCAACAACTGGGACGTGACCGCCACTCCGATGACACTCGACGCCGGCGTGTGGAGCGCCTCGCTCCCGATGTCGCAGGGTCGTCACGTCTACGCATTCGTCATCAACGGTGATCGCTGGATCGCCGATCCGCGCGCCCCGCGCACCAAGGACTCCGACTTCGGTCGGCCATCCTCCGTCGTCATCGTGCAGGCGCCGTGAGTCTCTCAATAGAGTTTGTGAGGTTGCCCATGTTCCTGATACCCACGGCGCGCGTGCTCACGCGAAGCTTGCCCAGACATCCACTCGTGCGTTCATCGGTCACCACGCTGGTCGGCATCGCGATCGGCGCCGCCACGGTGTTGACCATCGCGCCCGCACTGCGCGCGCAGGACGCCACCACGAGCTCCAGCAGCAACGCCGCACTCGAGCTGATCGACGATGCCTCCGTGCGCACCGCCATCCGCTCGCTCATCACCGACGCGGCGGCCAACGGACTGCCGACCGCTCCCTTGGTGACCAAAGTCCGCGAGGGTGTCGCCAAACGCGCCACGCCCGACCGTATTCGCAGCGCCACCAGCCTCCTCGCCCAACGGCTGGCCCTCGCCTCCGCCGCGCTCGCGCCGAGTCGTTCGGCAGACGAACTCGCGGCCGGCGCTGACGCGCTGCAAGCAGGGGTTGCTCAAGGCACACTCCGCGAAATGCGTCAGCTCTGGCCAGTGAAGCCGCTTACCATACCGCTGGGCGTTCTCGCCGAAATGGTCGCCAGCGGTGTACCCCACGCCAGCGCCTCAAGTCGCGTGAAAGACCTGCTGCGCAAAGGTGCGAGCACGGCCCAGCTCGCCGCGCTGGGCACCAGCGTGCGCGCGGATATCGCCGCGGGACTCGCGCCGGACGCTGCCATGGAATTACGCTCGAAGGGTGTTCTCAACATCATCCGCCAACAAACCGAGTTCGGGATCGCCGCACCGACGTCGCCACCGCTCCGTCCACACGAGAAGCGTTAGTCGGAAGGCACTGTTCCTATGCCTGACGGTCGTCACGCAGGCGTCAGCAGCGCGCGTCGCACGGGCACAAGGCGCGTCGTTTTGGCTCGACGCCGGTGGTGCGGTAGTTCGGCAACCACTCGGTACGTCGCGATCGGCCGCCACGGTCGGACTCGGTGCCGACCTGCGTGGTCGACGCACCTCGCTCACCGGCGACGGCGCCGTCTCGATGGCCGGTGACACGATCTCCGCCTCCCAGCTCGTGCTGCGCTCGCAGTTCGCGTGGAGTGCCTGGACGGTGAGCGAGGTGGAAGGAAGCGCCACGGCGAGTGGCATCACCATCCCCGGCAGCGATGGCAATCGCAGCGCGCTGTTCCGTCAGTACGTGCGCCTTGGCGAGTTTCGTCTCGGAGCGCTCGACTTCGACGCGGTCCGACTGTTCGGCGGGGCTGGCGCCGGACGCACCTCCCGCTACTCGCTCGATAGCCGCGGCACTGCGCAGCACCTCGGGCTGTCCAGCACGCACGGGCCACTGTCGTTCACGGTCACCGTGCAGCGCGCCACCAGCGACGATTGGCAGCTGTTCGAGCCGACCGGGATCGGACTCAAGCGACCGGCGGCCTCGTACGAACTGCGGGACGTCACGACCGAGTTGTCGTGGCAACGCGGTCGCGTGGCGTTGAGCACGACCGGCAGCTGGCGCGCCGGCGTTGGCGCGACGAGTGGCAAGGGACAAGTACTCGCCACCGCCGTTTCGTGGAATGCAGTCGGACCGCTCACGCTCATCGCGCAGGCCGGCGAACAACTCGCCGATCCGTTGCGCGGCATTCCGCAGGCCACGTACGCGGGTCTGTCCGTGCGCGTGCAACGCAGTCGTGGCAACGCCCCCGGACTACGCGACGCACTGCGGCGCGATGCGCTCGGCCGAGCCTCGCGCGCCAGCGAGACCACGGCATTCGATGCCCTGCGCGACGCGGAGTATCAGCTCGAGCGCAGTGGCAATGGCGCCACGCTCGTGTTACGTGTCGCTGCGGCGAGCGATGCCGTAGTGGAGATGGCCTGCAGCGCGACGGAGTGGCGTACTGTTCGGATGACGCGCGAAGGCGCAGAGTGGATCGCACGCCTGCCACTCGCGTCGGGCACGCATCGTGTCGCACTGCGCGTGAACGGCGGCGACTGGCGAGCCCCGCGCGGACTTTCCCGCGTGAGCGACGACTTCGGCGGCAGCGTCGGCCTGCTGGTGGTTCCGTAGGGCGGACTGAGGGCGGCCTGAGGGCGGCCTGACTGGCCGCAGTGCTGGGTTTCGAGCTATGAGTAGGTGGTGTGCATGCGACGGCGGCGGCGCGATTGTGCGCAGTTCCGCTCCCCTGCGACTGGACACGTACAACTCAGCACTCACCACACCGGAAAACCGTCGTCCGAAACCATCGCACCATCCCTCGCCGTGCGCCGTTCGCCGTTTTGCGCTACCCGACACCGACCACCGACCACCCGACACTCGGCGCACCCCCGTGCCGTGATGTCCGGGCCCGCGCGACGACCCCGTTCAGCCGCCGCGCGCCGACACAACAAGCACTCGGCCCGTCGCGAACCGACAACTCCGATTCACGACGGGCCGATGAACATCTGCCCGATGGCTCACAAATCACCGCACGGGGGTGCGCCGAGTGTCGGGTACTCCGTACTCGGCACCCGGTAGAGCAAGGGTGCTCGCCATGCGCCGACGATTGCGTTGAATCAGCTCCCGGACGGACTGAATTTGATGTTCGACTTGGCCAGGTTCGTGGACAGCGTCTTCGCTCGCGTGAGCACTGTCTGGGCCTCCGTCGTCGCGGCGGCCAATGCAGCCTTGGCATCGGCGGCCTGTTTCATCACGGCGGCGCTCGGCGTTTCCCACACTCCCTGAATCGCGGCTTTCGCGGCAGCAACACGACCGAGCGCATTCGCCTGAGCGGCGGCCGCGGCGGCCGCGGCGGCCGCACCACCACCACCAAATCCACCACCAATTGCCGGTGGCACGCCGAACTTCACGCGCACGACGTCAAACGCTTTCCGGAAATCCGCGAAGTCGGTCTTCGCGGCGGCCGGTGTGCTGGCCGAATCCATCTGCGGCGCCACCCGTGCCACTTCGGCGTACAGCGTGCTCAGCAGCGACGCGACGGCGGTGCCCGCGCGCTGCGCCTCATGCAAATCCATGATCGCGGCGTTGTAGGCGACGCGTGCCGCGCCGGTGAGCGGTACTTCCGGATCCATCGTGATCGTGAGCGGCTTGGACGCGATCACCTTCCCGTCGGCCAGAGGGCCACTGTGTACGTGGCCGGCACCACCAGCGGCCCCACGTTGGCCCCAGCGCCAGCGCCGAATCCGCCGCCACCTCC